>JAACFI010000086.1 GCA_009937575.1 Haliea sp. | reverse complement strand
GTCGGCATGTTCATCGACGATCAACCCGTCGGCCGCACCACCCTGATTGGAAATTCCTTCTTTGACCTCGAGCGAATTGAAGTGGTCAAGGGCCCACAGGGCACCCTGTTTGGGCGCAACGCGTCTGCCGGAGCGATCAGCATTATCACCAACAAGGCCAATACCGAAGAATCCAGCCTGGACATCCTGGCATCTGCCGGGGACGAGGGCCAGCAACTTTACGAGGGGGCTGGCAACTGGGCGATCAACGACCAGTTTGCGGTGCGCCTCTCGGGACGCCACAATGAACGCGACGGCACCTTTGAAAATGCGCTTAACGGCGATGAGCTAAACGATGTCGACGACACCACGGTGCGCGGTTCGCTGCACTACAGCTTCAGCGACACACTGGCAATTGATCTTTCCGCCGAGAACCTCGACAGCGAAACTCGCACGGCAGCCACATTTTTCGACAACTCGTTTGACGACAAAATATTGATCAACAAGCAACCGGAACAGGAAATCGATTCTACCCGGGCGACGATGCGCCTTACCTGGGACCTGGAGGCGTTCACGTTGACCTCGAATACCTCATACCTGGACTACGACATCACCGCCATCCCGGTCGATGCGGACGCCACCGACACTTTCGTTCTAAACCTGGTCGAACCGCAGGATGGCGACCAGTTTGTACAGGAGCTTCGCCTGAACGGTGCGACGGATAATATCGACTGGTTCGTAGGCGCCAGCTACATCGAGGAAAACATTGAGTCGCAGACCACCTACGAGTGGAGTGACTTCATTCTGGTCCAGGCGCTTGCCGAGGATTTCACACTCTGCGAAGCCACGGGCCTTTGCCAGGAGTTTGTGGAGCAGGTGAACTACGCGGAGACCGACAATACCAGCTACGCGGTATACGGCGATATCGCCTGGAGTTTCACCGATAAACTCAAGCTCACGGTGGGCGCGCGCTATACCTACGACGAAAAAGATTTCGACCTGAACCAGCCTGTGCCAGACAGCGTCTGGGGTGCGCTTACCGGTGATGGCCTGATCAAGAGCGCGACCGCCGGCACGGTCAGCGATGACGACTCCTGGTCCTCCTTTGACCCCAGGGTCGTGTTGGATTACCAGGTGACTGACGACATCATGCTCTACGGCAGCGTTGCTTCCGGCTACAAATCCGGTGGTTTCAACTCAAACCCGGATCATATCCTCGCGGAAGGCGTGCCGCAGAAACCCGCTTCCTTTGACGAGGAGACAGTTATCGCCTATGAAATCGGTGTCAAGAGCCGCTTCTGGGACGGCCGCGCCCAGGTCAACGGGGCGGTGTTCTTCAACGATTACGACGACTTCCAGATCGAAGACAACGCCAACCTGGTCATCGTTATACAAAATGCAGCGAGCGTGGAGACCAAGGGCCTGGAACTGGATGGTAAGGTTCTGCTGACGGACAACCTGACCTTCCAGGGTACCTACAGCTATCTTGATACCGAATTCACTGACGGATCTTTCTCAGGCATGGACATCGGTGGAAACGAGCTGCCGAGGGCGCCTGAACACTCCGGTTCCGCCATCCTGGACTGGGAGGGGCCCCTGGGCGAACTGGGTATATTCAACTTCCGCGGCGAGTATGTATACACCGACTCGATCTTCTTCGATGCGCCCAATGATTTTGAGCAGGACTCCTTCGGGATCTACAACGCCCGCATCGGCTGGGAGACAGAGGACGGTCGTTATGGCGTGGCCGTGGTAGGAGAGAACCTGGATGACGAAGAGTACTTCGTGCATCAGACCCTGGTGCTTGATCCACTCGGATTCCCCGGTGTGGGTCGCCTGTATCGGGTGGAGCTTACAGCGAGCTTCTAGAAGGCGGGAGTGTTGTATTTAGCCCGGCCATTGAGCCGGGCTTTTTCTTGCGTATTTATTGGATTAAGTCAAACAGATTCAGGAATTTCAGTTTCCCGTAGTAGCGTGCAGCCGGGGTATGGCTCGCTGCCACAGCCCTGAAGTTTCCAGCACCGCCGCCAGCCGCAGCAGCAGCGCTTCCTCGCCCCGTCTTGCTATAGCCTGCACCCCAATAGGCAGCCCATCCCGGGAGATACCCAGGGGCAGTGAAATGGCAGGCTGGCCTGTGATATTGCAAAGTGGCGTGTGCGGACAGAATTCCCCCGTCGCAGCCATGAAATCCTCCAGACTGATATCCCGATTGGAATTGATTTCCCCCAGGGGTGGGGCAGCTGAACTCAGGGTTGGCGTCAACAGCAGTTCGTAACCGTCAAAAAACAGGTCGGACTGGCGCCGGGCCTCCAGGTAAGCCTCCATCGCCCCGAACCAGTCCTGCAGTTCGAGATAAGCGGCGCGATCGCAGGCTTCCAGGACTGGCGGCTCGAGATACCGTGCATTTATCTGCAGGCCGGTAGTGGCGGCCACACGCTTTACTTCGCAACAGGTGGACCAGGTCCAGACGACATCATCCGCTGCGGCACAGGCCTCGGTATTCACTGAAGGAGTGGCTTCCTCGACAACATGGCCCAGTGATTCACAGAACTGTGCAATCCGCTCTACCGCCATTGCGATCTCGGGGTCGACAGCCTTCCCCTCGAAGGTCCGTGTGGTGAAAGCAACTCGCAGCGAAACGGGCGCTTCATTCAGCTGTTTGAGAAATCCGCCCGCAGGCTTATGCAGTGGCATGGGATCACCGGGCATCGCCAGTGCAGTGGCATCCAGTGCCGCCGCACAATCCCGGACGCTTCTGGTGATCACATGTTCCGTATTGAGGCCACCATAGAGGGTTTCATCCAGGGCAGGCCCCTTGCTGATGCGACCACGGCTGGGTTTGAGCCCGATCAGGCCACAGCAGGCCGCCGGGATACGGATTGATCCACCGGTGTCCGTGCCATGTGCCAGGGGCACGATGCCCGCCGCCACCGCCGCGGCGGCGCCGCCGCTTGACCCGCCGGCACTCCGCTCCAGGTCCCAGGGGTTGCGTGTGGCCCCGTAGCAGGCCGATTCCGTGGTCGCGGCCATCGCGAACTCCGGCATGGCCGACCTGCCAATAATGTTCAGGCCGGACTCCCGATACAACCTCGTCAGGTAACTGTCCGTGTCACATTGGAATCCGCGACCAATCCGGCTCCCACAGGTTTGCGGGCGGCCCCGCTCACCGGCACCCGTGTCCTTTAGGAGGAAGGGCACACCGCCGAAACACCCCTCGAAGCCTTCGCCAATCTCCGCAGGTTCAAGGCGATCCTGGTAAAGATCTATCACGGCATTGATAGCCGGGTTGACGCGCTCTATGGCGAGTGCGGCACACTCCGCCAACTCGCGGGGCGTAAGCTCGCCATCACGCACCAGTTCAGCGAGTCCCAGCCCATCATATCGGCAGTACTCGTTGAGATTCATTTAACGGTTGACTCCCTGACTCAGCGGGTCCCGACGCAGGGGCTGGCACATACAGTGTATGCCACCCCCACCGGCAGTGATTGCCGATACATCCGGGTCGTAGACCGTGATACCCAGTGCCCGGCACTGGTCCGCGAGGTAACCGCTCTGCTTCGGCATCAGGGCGCGATCCTGCCCCAAGGCCATGACGTTGAGTCCCAGTGCATCGGCATGTCGGTAGGGCACATCCAGTATTTCCAGCCCCTGCGCCGTCAACCAGTCGACCACCGCCGGGTCGCAGACGTCGGTACACACCCCCGCCAGGGTATCCGTGATCATCGCGATGGTGACATCCGCATGGACAAAAAAAGCGTCAAACTCATACAGACAGACATCCCAGCCCTCCTGTTCGAACCAGCGCCTGACCTGTTGGGCGCCGGCCTCGTTACTTCGCTCACCGCTGTAACCGATGAGCGCAGCGCCCGGCTTGATCAGCATGAAATCGCCACCTTCCAGGCAGCCGGCCGTCACCTTGTCATAAAGCGGCAGGTCGTTCTCGAAGCAGAAATCCAGTACCGGCCCGTATTCACCCCGGCGCCACCACTGGGCCATCTGCCCGATGATCATGCCCCAGGGTGTCATGAAGCTCCCGTCACGGCCCCAGATCTGCAGCGGCAGGTCGGGGTCGGCAGGCGGATGATGCACGGTGACACCGGTCTCGGCGAAAATTTCCATCACCTCGGCGTACTGGCTGACGGCGGCCTCCCGGTCGAGTTGGAAACCCTCGCGTAATTTCCGTCGATTGATGGAGTTGGTTGGGAGAATGCGGGTGAAGTGATCGATCGGCCCCACCAGCACGTCCCGCAGAGTACCGGTCTCGGAATCAACACCCCACTTTGACAGTACATCTGTGCCACCTGTAGGCAGGCGACTACGCATTGTAAAAACATCAGTCATGGAAAACTCCGTTAATTCATTTGTTGCCACAGATACTAATGAGGAAACCCGGGCCGGCCAAGAGAGGCAGGCGCAGATGGCCGCGTTTGGCAGCATCCTGGCCCCTGCAGTGAAGGATCACCGGAGCGAAATCTGTGACAATGTTCTCCCATCTGAACAGAGTGGAAAAAACCAGGCTATGAATGACCTCGAATCCATAAGGATCAACGGCGATCGACTGTGGTCGCGACTGATGCGCATAGCCCAGGTCGGCGCCACGCCCGCCGGAGGTTGCAACCGGCAGGCGCTCACCGATGAGGATGTGGAGGGGCGAGAGCTATTCATTTCCTGGTGCAGGCAGGCCGGCTGCGACGTACGCATTGACGAGATCGGGAATATCTTCGCCCGGCGACCCGGCACCGGCCATGACTCCCCGGCGGTCATGACCGGCAGCCACCTGGACACCCAGCCCACGGGCGGGCGTTTTGATGGTATTTACGGGGTGCTGGCTGGGCTGGAGGTCATCGAGACACTCAATGACCGGGGTATCCCTACCCGACACCCCATTGACGTGGTGGTGTGGACCAACGAGGAGGGCTGCCGCTTCGATACAGCCATGATGGGCTCGGCGGTGTGGTCCGGCAACCTGCCTCTCGAGGAGGCGTACGCGTTGAGGGACCAGGACGGTCACTCCGTTTTAGAGGAACTTGACCGCGGTGGCCACAGGGGCAGATTCCCGGCCACACCAGGCTCGGTCAAAGCCGCCTTCGAGGCCCATATCGAGCAGGGGCCCGTACTGGAACAAGGCGGTGAAAGCATTGGCATCGTGACCGGTGTACAACACATGTCCCGCCACCGGGTGGTCATAGAAGGGCAGGAAGCACACGCCGGCCCAACCCCAATGGCCCTGCGCAAAGACCCGGTGATGGCGCTTGCGTCGACGTTGCCAAAACTCTATGCACTGGCGGAGGCGCATGGACCGGATGGACGCGTCACCATCGGCTGCATCAAAACCCTGCCGGGATCGAGTAATACGGTCCCCGGCAGGCTCGTATATACGGTCGATATCCGGCATCCGGAAGAAGCACAATATATCGCCATGCTCGGCGAGTTGCGGGAATACATCGCTGCCAGCTGCGGCGAGTTCGGCTTAAGCTGGCACCACGACTGCTTCTGGCAGTCTCCCGGGTTGACCTTCCACAAGGAATGTATCCAGGCCGTGCGTACCGCAGTGGAGATCGTCGGCCTCAGCCACAGGGACATGATCTCCGGCGCCGGTCACGATGCCTGCAACCTGGCCTCGCGGGTGCCTGCCAGCATGATTTTCATTCCCTGTGAAAACGGCATCAGCCACAACGAGGCGGAGAGCATCAAAACCGAAGCGGCAACGGCAGGCGCAAACGTGCTGCTACACGCGATGCTTCACCAGGCCAGTGGCGATGTCCAAAGGGCTTAACAACTTCAACCCAGGTAGCGTTTGATACCCGCGCGATATAGAAACAGGGACAGGAAGAAAAATACGATAAGACCCAGGACCAGGAAGAATATTCGATTGACCAGCCAATCGAGTTCCTCATCCACCGCATTGAAGGCCGTGGGCAATCTGGAGTTTACCGACCCCGCGGAAACGAATTTTTCCAGTTCCTCAACGAGTCTGCGGGTCTCGGCGATGGCATCGAATGAGGTGCCGACCAGTTCTGTGTACTCGGATAGCTCGGTGGATTCCCCGCCCATGTCCAGGTTGATAGCCACAGCTGTTCGTTCCAGGCTGGCCGTCGTCTCCCTGAGATGTTCGCTGATGCGCTCTATCGAAGTGGCCAATTCTGAGAAGTCGGCAATGGTCCCGCGCAGTTCACCTTCCGGTGCCAGTAACTGTTCAAGCAGCATCTCCCGCTCCGTCGCCAGACGATCCATCAGTTGATCGATTGCCGCGGCGCGTTCTTCAGGCAACATCTCCACCAGGCGTTCGGACACCACGGTAAGTCGATCTACATCATCCACCAGGGACTGGATCTCCCGCTGGTCGAGTACCTCGTAGGCGGCCAACTCACTTTGCAGCCGCGCAAGATCGGGAAAGCGCTGCATATAGAACAACAGTCTCTCACCGTACTGATGCATCTCCTCGACGGCATCCACTGACCTGCTGACCTCGCCCATCAGGCCGCCGGTGCGCTGTACTTCTCTGAGGGCCGCGGCACGCTGGCCCGAGAAGGCGCTGAAGCGAATCTGCAGGACACTGCGTACATCCGGGTGCTGGTCGATCCACGCCGCGATGAGATCGCGCATGGACTGCTGCTGCCCGGGCGTCAGCACCTTATCAGATATCGTCCAGATATCTTTCTCCAGCCGCGCAGTGGTCTCCACCAGGGCCTGTCTATCCTCCGGATGCCCCAGGTCCTGCGACCAGAATTTTTCCGCCGCGTAATGCGCCAGGGACGCCATCACCATCATGTCGAGGAGATTGGTCACAGCATTGGGTGCGATGGCCACATCCAGGGGCGACGCATTGACAACGTACTGGAAGTGGAGCATATCCACCCTGCGCTCGCTGCGCCCCTCGGAATACCGCACCTGTTCAGCGACCTGGGTGAGTTGCGTGGCGAATCGATCAGCGAAGCGCATCACCTCCTCCTGTAGCTGTTCTCGCGTCATCTCCTGTCCAGAACCTTCCTGGCTGTCGATGTCCGCAACCACAGCGCGCTTGGTTTTCGGCGCCGCCGGTGCAGTTGAGCAACTGGTGAGAGCTATGAAAAACAACACAGCGAGAAAAAGAAAATAAACCCCATTGGTTCTGACAACCGGTAGGTATCGCGCAAGCCCAAAATTATTGTTATCGAGATCGAGCCGCGCCAATGAATTACTCTCCTATAACTGCCAGATAAAGCCAGTATAGTCGCCAGTGCAGTGAAATTACACCACGTCAAATCGCCTCGCAGATCGCCCGCCCCAGATCCTCTGTGCTCGCCGTTCCACCCATGTCCCGGGTAAGGCACCGCCCTTCACTGAGGACGTTTTCGATAGCCTGCATCAGCGTGTCGTGAATAACGGTATATCCCAGGTGTTGCATCATCATGGCGCCGGACCAGATGGCACCGACGGGGTTGGCAATATTCTGTCCGGCAATATCCGGGGCCGAGCCGTGGACCGGCTCGAACATCGACGGGTAATGTCTTTCCGGGTTGATATTCGCGGAGGGCGCAATTGCAATGGTACCGGTGCAGGCGGGACCAAGATCCGACAGGATATCGCCGAACAGATTTGAACCCACCACCACGTCAAAATGCTCGGGCATGCGCACAAAATTCGCGGTCAGGATATCGATATGGTACTGGTCCACCGATACATGCGAGTAGGATTTCGCCATCTCCGCCACCCGCTGGTCCCAGAATGGCATCGAGTGGACGATACCATTGGATTTGGTGGCTGACGTCAGGTGTTTTTCCGGCCTGGATTCTGCCAGGTCGAAGGCATACTTGAGGATGCGGTCGGTGCCGCGACGGGTAAACACGCTCTGTTGCAGGACTAGCTCATGCTCCGTTCCCTGGTACTGGATCCCCCCAATGCTTGAATACTCACCCTCAACATTCTCGCGCACCACGTAGAAATCGATATCCCCCGCCTGCTTGCCCACCAGGGGGCAGGGCACACCCTCAAACAGCCGTACCGGTCGCAGATTCACGTATTGATCAAACTCCCTGCGGATAGGTATCAGTAGACCCCACAGGGATATGTGGTCAGGAACTCCGGGAAAGCCTACCGCACCCAGGTAAACCGCATCACTGCTGCGCAACTGCTCCAGGCCATCCTCCGGCATCATACGACCAGTCTCATGGTAACGCTCACAGGACCAGTCATACTCCAGCCAGTCAAATTGAATATCATGCTTCCGGGCCGCTGTCTCCAGTCCCCTGATACCCTCGGGGATGACCTCCCTGCCGATACCGTCTCCCGGGATCACGGCAATGCTTAATCGTGTGGCCACACCAGTTCTCCAGTCAATTGTGCGGCCATTGTGCCCAAACCTCTTCCGCGAAGTAAGCGCGGGAGCGCCAGGTGGCCGCAGAGGTCAATCCAGAGACCCCGATTGATAAGCCCGGGTTGGTAATTATTGACTCAGCACAGTGAATTCCCGATAAGGGTATGACAGACTGGCGGCTGTATAACTGAAAAGGTTTTGTATGGCGTGAACAAAAGCACAACATACGCTGGTGTCGTTTGCCTTGTTGTTTTCCTGGTTGCTTGTGCAACCGGAGGTCGTTATGAGGTCGACCTGATGCAGGCCCCGGAAGTGTACGATGAGGAGTACATCAATCCATTCACTGACGATGATCCCGTGGATTGGTCGCCCTACAAAGGTGTTCTCTACGCCACCGATCGACAGCCAGCAGCAGACAACGACAGCCAACAGTCTTATCTGAATAAGCGTGGCCACCTGCTACGACTGGGCAGGGCCGGCATTGCGCTTGGAGATAACACGCTCACCTGGGAGGAAGCGAGACGCATTTCCCTGCTCAAGAACCGGTCAGAGGCCTACCCACTGCACGTGGAATCGGTATCCGAGTTCGGCATATTGGACCGCAGTATCGATGTGCTCATGCCAGAAGATATACTCGACGATGACAGCCGTGCGGCGGCAACAGAGTTCGCAAAGCTCATAAACGACAAGCTATCGATCTCGGAGGTCAAGGATGTCTACATCTATGTTCACGGTTACAAGGTGGTATTCGATAACCCGATACTGGTTGCGGCAGAGCTCTGGCATTTTCTGGGTTATGAGGGTGCATTTATTGCCTACGCATGGCCCTCCACGCCGAGTCGCCTGGCGTACATGGCGGACATAGAGACGGCGCATTACTCCGCACGCAACCTCAGGGTACTGCTGACATACCTGGCTGAGGAAACCCAGGCCGAGAAAATTCATATCATCGGTTACAGCGCAGGCACCCGAGTGGTACTCACCGCGCTCGGGCAACTCACCCTTGAGAACAAGCATCTGGAGACAGATGCGATCCGAGAGAAGCTGCGCATCGGCCATGTCATCCTGACCGGCAGTGACCACGACCGGGACATATTTGGCAGCTATCTTGACGAAGGCCTGCTGAGAATATGCGAAAACCTGACGCTGTACATGTCTGTCGAAGACCAGGCCCTGGGGGTATCGCGATTCATTTTCAGCCGCAACAGGTTGGGCCAGACTGCCGCGAGCGGCGAGTGGGATCCGGCGGTTATCCAGTACCTGCGGGAAAACCGCGAACTTACCATCGTGGATGTGAGTGACGCGCAGAGCGCCACCGCGGGGAACGGGCACGCCTACTTTCGTGGGAGCCCATGGGTGAGCAGTGATATCCTGATGAGTCTGCGCTACGACCTTTCTCCTGAAGATCGCGGGCTTGTTGTTGATCACGAAAGGCAGCTATGGACCTTCCCCACAGATTATGTCGAACGCCTGCAGACCGAACTGAAACAAAGGTTTCAAGATGATAAACCGCAACTGTCATCAGCAGTGAGACAGCCTGAAGAAACTAGCAGGGGCTTGGGATATGGCCTCTGAATCCCGTCGAATTGGTCTGGGCACTCTGGTCTTTATAGGTTTCACAACAGGAATCGCCTGCGGGATATTCTTTGGCGAGATGGCCGGTTCACTGAATATCATCGGCAGGGCCTATATTCGCCTGCTGCAGATGGCGGTCATTCCCTATATCACGGTGTCGTTGATTGGCGGTCTCGGCCGACTGACACCTCAGCAGGCCTCGCGTATCGCGCTCTCCGGCGGCATGGTCCTTGTACTGGTACTCCTGGTCGGCCTCGGATTGATTTTATTAGTCCCTCTGGCGTATCCCGACTGGGAGGCTGCGAACTATTTCAGTAGTAGCCTGGTGGACTCTTCGGCCGGGGTGGACTTTGTCAGTCTGTATATTTCCGCCAACCCCTTTCACTCGCTGGCCAATACCATTGTCCCCGCGATTGTTCTGTTCAGCATTCTCATGGGCGTGGCGGTAATGATGTCGGAACGCAAGGCCCCATTACTGGAATTGATGTCATCGCTGGAAGACGCGCTGATGAATATTACGCGCTTCATGGTGAAACTCGCGCCCGTGGGTATCTTTGCCATTGCCGCAAATGCTGCCGGCACTCTGGATATTTCAGCCTTCGAGAAGCTACAGGTCTATATCTGGACTTACCTGCTACTCTGGGCACTGGCTTTCTTCGTAATCCTGCCCGGTATCGTGATCTGCCTGACATCGATCGGCTACCGGGAATTTTTCAGGGCATTCCGCATCCCCTTCATAACGGCCTTCGTCACAGGTAGCTCACTGGTAGTACTGCCGATGATTATCGAGGAGATTGACAAGTTACTCAAATCTCACGAGGCGGGCGACGAGGAGTCCGATGCCGCGGTGAGTGTGCTCATACCGACAGTTTACAACTTCCCTTCCGTGGCGATGTTACTGGTATTAAGCTTCGTCCTGTTCTCGGGGTGGTATGTCGGGACGCCATTGTCGATCGAGCGATATCCGCTGTTTGCCTCGGTCGGGCTGTTTGTGTCTTTCGGGGGTTCCAACATTGCCCTGCCCTTCCTGCTCGATCTGTTTCGCTTTCCTGCAGATATGTTCGAGCTCTTCCTGGTGGCCAATGTCATCACCAACTTTTTTTTCATGGCATTGTCGGCGATGAACCTGGTGGTGATCACACTGCTTTCGGTATTCCTGATCAAGGGAAGAATCAAACTGCAACCTCTGTTAACACCCATACTGCTGGCCGTGATGATCATAGGTACACCCGCGCTGCTTGCGTCTTCAGGCAGCCTCATTGATCGCTTCGTTTCATACGAATATCGGGGCTACCGGGAATTTGTCACTCGCGATCTTCTCAACCATCCGGTAGACATTGCAAATAGTGAATACAACGAACGTGCGGCCGTACCTGCAGAAACCGTCTCACGCCTGGATCGCATTCAATCCAGCGGTAGACTGCGAGTAGGTTATTCCACTGACGCCCTGCCCTGGGCTTTTCGCAACGATCGCGGCAACCTTGTCGGCTTCGACCTCGAATTACTGCATCGCCTGGCCCGGGAAATGAAGGTTGCAATAGAACTGATGAGTGTCGATCTGGCGCAGGTGAGTCATGCACTGGATAGCGGCCAAATAGATATTTACGCATCGGGCCTTATGGTGGATGCCGGGCGGACCAGTGAATTCAGTTTCAGCGAACCATATAGTCAGGTTACACTGGGGCTTCTAGTGGAGGATCACAAGCGAGACCGGCTCGGAACCAATGTCAAACTGGACCGGGCATCGGATTCAAGGCTTGCGGTAGTACAGTCTCCCTCTCTGTTACGCGCCCTGGAAGTGCTGTCACCGGATCACGACCTGGTGTTCACAGAATCCCCGAGGACATTTCTCCGCGGTGAGTTGCCGGATGTCGACGGTCTCATTATGCCGGCGGAATCTGCATCTGCATGGACACTCGTTTACCCGAAATTCAGCGTGGTCGTTCCATCGCCAGGTGGGGTAGAAATCCCCATAGTATTTGCGTTACCAAATGGCGATACAAAGTTCCGTCGGTTCATTGACAGCTGGATCAGTACTTCCGTTTCATTTGGTGTTGTAGCCGAGGCCTATGAATACTGGATCCTTGGAAAAGAGCCGATCAAACGCCGACAACGATGGTCGGTCGTTCGCGATGTTCTTCACTGGGTAGATTGACAGCGTGTCGGAGTACTGCGTGGGGTCGAACAACTCTATCAAAGTTAGCAGTTATACAATGCCCAGAGCCAACCTGTGGAGCGTACCCTTATGGTAAACGATATACGAGACAGCTCTTTTATCGGTGCCGGCTTATCCGAGGATGAACGCCGCGAGGTCCTGGAGGACCTGTTCGTTTTCGGCAAGGAAAACCAGCGCCCGTTTTTCAATCGCATGGCGATCCTGTTGCTGATTTCCACAGTCATCGCGTGTTGCGGGCTGCTTTCCAACTCTGCCGCGGTGGTGATCGGCGCAATGTTGATCGCTCCGATGATGCGCCCGGTCATGTCCGCATCCGGCGCGATCGTCATGGGCTGGTCGTCCCGCCTCTACGCATCGCTGCTACTCGTGATCGTTATGGCCGTTGCCGCGGTGTTGATTTCCATGGGCATTACAACGCTGGCGCCTGATATGGTCGATATCCCCATGCAGATAATGGATCGGACCCGGCCAACGTTCTTTGACCTGATCATTGCCCTGGCGTCCGGCGCCGCGGGCGCGTATACCATGACCCGCAAGGAATCCAGCGCAATTCCCGGCGTTGCCATGGCGGTTTCACTGCTTCCGCCACTTTCCTCCTGCGGCATCCTTCTCGTATTCGGGGAAGACGAATTGGCGCTGCGGGCACTCATACTGTTCGTGACCAACTTCTTCGCCATGATATTTGCGGCAACCGTCGTCTTTATCCTGACCGGGGTGTCACCTGCCAGCCAACGCAGGGAATCGGCAAAATTCATAGGCACACTGTTATTCATCATCTTACTGCTAATCGCTGGTGTCTCCATCCCCCTTTACTTTTACAGCCGCATGATCTGGTTTGATGATCGTTACGAAGCGGCCAAATCGGAAATCCTGCAAAACTGGTTGAAGAAGCACGACCTGCAGCTTGAGAAAATAAGAATTGATGAGGAGAACAATGTTCTCTACCTATCACTGACCGGCCCCCAACCCCCGCTATCGATGGAGGGGCTGCACACCGGCATCAGGGAGAATCTGCTGAAAGAAGACCTGGACGTCGATTTCAAGATACAGGCTAACTGGACGCGCTCTGCGCAGATCAGCTGGCCGCCGCCGGCAGATTCTGAACTCAAGCCCGCAGACGTCATCCGCGCCAAAATGGACAAGCTGAAACTGCTCAAAGGCAAAAAATGGGCCTGGCGCCGCACGCAGTATAGTGGCGAGGTCTGGAGCGGCACGGATAACGTCCAGGACTACACCATAACCTTCGGCGACAAGGACAAACTTCGGGTGAAAATCAGCTGCCGTGAGCTGAAAGCCAATTACAGTGTCAGTGAAGGTTCGCTCAACATGGCGGTCAAGCACTCTATCCTCGGCGACTGTGCCGGCAACACGCTTGACAATATGTTTATCAACGACCTGAACCGGGTGGTGGATTACCGGGTAGAGGACGACAATCTCGTACTGGAACTGGGGGGCGACGCCGGCGCCATGTTTTTCAGCACGACGAATTCTACAAAGCCATAGGCACTGCTGCGCACTGTCAGAAAACCCAGGTAAACTTTAACCGCAGCCCGGGTATTGCCTCCCAGTCGTCCTCGAGGTTCTTCATCAGCTGGATGTCAAAGGTCAGACTTGCCCAGGCCGTCCAGTCGATTCGCCAGTAGGTCTCGGCGCCGTACTGATGGCGGTCGAAGCCAGCGATCCGTTGTGTTTCGTTCATCTCACCGTAAAATCCCGCCACTGCAATTTGCTGGTTGGCCTGGCTGAAAGCGCGATTCCAGCGCCAGCCGAAAAAGCCGCCCTGCTTGGTAGGCAATTCGTTTTTAGCATTGTTACCCGGCCTGACCTTCCCGCCGTTGCGCCAGGTATAACGGCCATAGAGGGCATGTTCAGCGCTTGTACCGTACTCGTGCTGGAAGGCGAGGCTGACGCTGTCTTCCTCCCTGAACTCATCCGTCTGGTCGAAGGAGGCCACCATGAGCGCCAGTTCCGAGCGCTGGTCGCCCCAGCCGGTCGCCACGCCGAATTCCCCCGTCCAGACCAGTTTGCCGTCGGAAAGACTGTCAAAATCGAATTCGTCCTCGGCCTTGGCGTCGGCAAATCCAACGGAGGCGTACCAGCCTTCCTGTTGCCAGCGTGCCTGCATTCCCAGACCCAGAATGTCGAAATACCGCCCCGCGCGATCATTGCTGACGGCCCGATTCATGAACCCTGTGGTATTGGCCGCATAGTAGTCGCTGGACAGCACGAAATTGCCCATGAACAGTTTGCCGGCAGTAATCATCAGTTGTTCGCTGAGCAACTCCTGCTGCCAGACCAGTACACCGACGTTGGTCTCCAGGGTAGACCTGACTCGTTCTGCATGTACTCGGCACTGTCACCGATGCTGTCGACGGTAAAGACCCAGAAACTCGCCCTGCCATCACCCACTAACTGGCCCGGCTCCCGTTCCAGTAACGTATAAGTGCCAATGATATCGAGCTCGGAGGAGCCGGAAGCCTCACCCTTCCGAACCGTGGCCTGGCCGATAGCGGTCGCGCCCACCTCGAGAAGGTCTTCATCCCGTTCGACCGCCTCGCGCAGGTCTTCGAGATCCCCGGCCGAACTGGGTGGGACCCACAGGTTGAGAAACACCAGCGGGATAAACCAGAGAGATTTCGACACCGTGTGCATCGGGTTCCGCGTCAAGGTATCAACCAGATTCAGTCCCGTCGTCGCTGATTTTGAAGGCCTTCTTCAAGACGGCGCTGCGTCGACGCAGGAACCAGGCAAGCGGTATGTAGATGAGCCAGGACAGTTCCCACCACCCAGCGCTCACGAACGCGACTGGCAAGGTGATCAACGCGGTAAGCGGTTCGGCAAGCGACCGGATCAGAAGTGCATTGACGTCCTCTGGAGTGGCGTAATCAGCAAGCAAGCGGCCATCACGAACCGCGTAGGCCCAGGCCGCCAGACCGAATATACCCGCCAGTAACAGGGTAAAACTCTGCATGGCGAGCGCCAGCGGGTCGCCGTCAAACTGCATGCCAAGGC
>JAACFI010000410.1 GCA_009937575.1 Haliea sp. | reverse complement strand
TGTTCCGCCTGCTGATTTTTGTACTCATCCTGCTGGTATTCCGCTTCCTGTCGCGGCTTACCCGCCGGGCGGTTACCGCTGCCTGTGAACGGCCGGGAGTGGAGATGTCCACGCTGCTCAAGGACGTGCTGGTGTCCATCTCCGGCGGGACCGTGATGGCCATCGGTTTCCTGATGGCCCTGTCACAGGTGGGTATATCCCTGGGGCCGATGCTCGCCGGCCTGGGTGTCGCCGGATTCGTGGTCGGCTTTGCCCTGCAGGATACCCTGGGGAACTTTGCCGCCGGCGGCATGATCCTGATCTACCGACCCTACGACGTGGACGACTACGTGGAGGTGGCGGGCGCCTCCGGCTTCGTCAAGAAAATGAGCCTGGTGTCCACCACTATCACCACCTTCGACAACCAGACCCTGGTGGTGCCCAACAGCAAGATCTGGGGGGACGTGATCAAGAATGTCACTGCCCAGAAAGTGCGACGGGTGGACCTGGTATTCGGTATCGGTTACGGCGACGACATAGAGAAGGCTGAGCGAGTGCTGAACGATATCCTGGATTCACATGACAAGGTACTGGACAAGCCCGAGGCCCAAGTCAAGGTACACACCCTGGGGGAGTCTTCGGTCGACTTCGTGGTCAGGCCCTGGGTGCGTACCGAGGATTACTGGGACGTGTATTGGGATATCACCCGCGAGGTGAAATTACGCTTTGACCGAGAGGGCATTTCCATACCATTCCCGCAGCGGGATGTGCACCTGTTCCAGGAAGCTACCTGACCGCAAACTGGCGCCAATTCTCAAGTCCGCGGCACTCAAACCGCAATTGGGAGATGCGGTGGACGGCAAGGCCCTGCGGGTGGTGAACCAGATAGACAGCTCCCTGCAGCGGGCTGAACAGTTGATTGCCGAATTGCGGGAGATCTCCCGGCTGGATTCGGGTAAACAGATGCCCCGTCGCCAACATTTTCCTGTGGCCGCGCTGTTCGAATCCCTGGCCCAGGAGTTTCAACCCAGTGCTGCCGCAAAAACGCTTGAGCTCAAGGTTATACCCAGCGGCGCCTGGCTTTACTCCGACCAGGGACTGGTCCATCGCATGCTGCAGAACCTGGTCAGCAACGCCATCAAATACACGCCCCGGGGCAGGGTGGTGCTCGGGGTGCGGCGCCGGCCGGAAGGGGCGGAACTGCAGGTATGAGATACTGGCCCGGGCCGCGGAACAGGATCAGGTGCATATTTTCCAGGAGTTCGAGCGCCTGCAGCGACGACCCTCTGGTGCCGATTACGGTCTGGGGCTGGGACTGGCGATCGTGCAACGTTACGGGGAGTTGCTGGGCCATCCCGTGCAGCTGCGCTCTACCCAGGGCAGCGGCACCCTGTTCTCAGTGACGGTCACCTATGGGCAGGCCCAGTCAAGGCCACAGTCAGTGCCGGAGGAAACCGCGACCCGCGACCTGGAGGGGCTCAGGGTCCTGTGCCTGGACAATGACCCGTTGATCCTGGAGGGAATGGAGGAACTGCTGCAGACCATGGGGGCGCAGGTGACGACCGCCGCCAACAGGGAGCAGTTGCTGTCGCAGTTTTCCAACGGCGGGTATCCCGATATCGTGTTGGCGGACTACCACCTGGACGGCGGCGACACCGGTCTCAATGCGGTACTGGAAGCGCGCAAGCATAACGACTCGGACATTCCCTGTATCATCATCAGCGCGGATGACAGCGACGTGATCCGCGACCGGGCCAAGGCAGTGGGCTACCGCTTCCTGCCCAAGCCGGTGAATGCGACTCGCCTGCGTGCACTGGTGCTGGCACTCACGCGGGTTTGACTATCACGCGTGACTGCGAATCCCGGCGGCTTGTCGTCATTACCGCTACAGCGTCTCTAGGCCGATGATAATGATCCCGTACAGACCAACGAAGAAGAAAAGAGGCCGTATCATCGGCCAGCCAAAGGCATAGACGATAGCGTGGGCAATGCGGGCGTAGAAAAACAGGCTGGCGCCCATCACGGTTGTGTCGTTTGATACCCCGGCCGCATTGGCAGCCAGGACAACGATGGCAAACATGACCAGGTTTTCCTGCATGTTGGCCGTGAGCCGCTGCAGGCGCTTGCGCAGCACGGTCGGTTCGGGCAGGTTGTCCCTGCTGCCTGCTTGCGCCATCAGGCCATTCTGGGCAATGGCAAGCCCCGCCTGCACCAGAATAATGACCAGGAAAAGGGCGGCGCTGTAAACCAGCATCGAAAGTTCGACAGACATTGTGATTCTCCTCTGAGTTGTCCTATTGATTTGTGTTATCGCCAGACCTCACCGAGTATGGATCTGTTGCCGCACAATTGAAAGTCCCGGAAGTTTGCGTTGCCCCGCCATCAACTGCGGGCGCGGTTAGCCTTCGCCTAACTGTCGGGAGGCGGCTCCACCAGGTCCTGGGGTGGTTCCACTGAGAGGCTGCTCAGGGCGAGTACGGCCTGGGTGCGGGAATGTACGCCCAACTTGCGGAAGATTTCCGTCATGTGAGCCTTGATGGTCGCTTCCTTCACATCCAGTTCGTAGGCAATCTGCTGGTTTAACAGTCCCTCCACCAGCATGGAGGCCACCCGGAACTGTTGCGGGGTGAGGGAGGCCAGGGCCTCAGCGGCATCCAGGGACTGCAGACTGGCACCTGAGCCGGTGGCATCCAGGCCCGGGTGTCATCCTCGCTCCCCCGCGTTTGCGGGTACTGGCCTGTAAACCATGACAGGGCTGAATAACCCAGGGCGCCGGGCATGTGCAGGTCCAGCAGTAACAGGTCCGAGGGTTTATGTTGCTCCGCCTGTTGCTGCAGTTTCGCGACATTAGCTGCCTCGTGCAGTGTCGCCCCGGGGAAGAGTTGGCTGATGACCTGCTGCAGTGCACCCCGGTACAGGGGGTGGTCGTCGGCGATCAGGATGGAGAGATCGGTGGCGGTCAATGTGGGATCTTTTTTGTTATATGGCTATTGTCCCTGTTGTTGTTGGCCGATGTAAAGATCAAAAAGGACCGGTGGGGGTAGATGCTTACGGGAATGAAGTTTAGGCGCGGAGTTCCCTGTCCGGCATTAGACTTTGGTCGAAATCTGCCCCCTTCTTTGACCAAGGACTAATGGGGAAGACCACCCTGAAGGGCTAATACTGTGCCTGCTCAACAACAACACCTACGTAGGGAGCATGCACTCATGATGAAAATGAAACCTTTAGCAACTGCACTAGTAGCACTCGGTACACTCAGCGCCGGTAACCTGGCATTGGTCGGCAGCACCGGGGGCGCAGTTGATGATCGCATCGCCGAACCGGAGCGCCAGATCGCCGAACTGAAGGCGATGGTGTCCAGTAACCAACAGACCATTACCGTTCAGGAAGAGAATATCAGCGCTAACGCCGCGAGTATTGTGGCCATCCAGTCGGATATAGAGGAAGTCCGACCCATGGCCAAGGGCACCAAGTTTACCTACGGTGGCTTCGTGCAGTTGGATACGATCGCGACCAATTATTCGGAAGGCAAGCCGGCTAACAAACTGATCGAAGATATATACGTACCCTCGCTGGTACCGGTGGAGCCCGCCGATGGTAATTCCGATTCCTACTCATCCACCAACATTCACGCCAAAACCTCGCTATTCTATTTCACCACAAAGACCAATACCGACGCGGGGGCAATTTCCACGCGTATCGAGCTGGATTTCGTGCTGAGCGGGCAGGGTGACGAGCGGATTTCCAATTCCTGGAGTTCTCGCCTGCGCCACGCTTTCGTGAAGTGGGATTAC
>JAACFI010000005.1 GCA_009937575.1 Haliea sp. | reverse complement strand
TGCCCACGGGGTAATTGTTACTATGCCCCGCCGCGGGTCCAGGGCCCGCACTTCGAAAAAAATACGGAGAAAACCTGTGGAACAGCACTGGGCGAAAATCATAGAAGCTATCGGCGAGGACCTGCAGCGTCCCGGGCTCGCCGACACACCGAAGCGTGCCGCCAAGGCTTTTGAATTCCTCACCCGCGGCTACGGCCAGGCAGTGGAGGATGTGGTGAACGAAGCCCTGTTCCCCTCCGACTCCAGCGAGATGATCCTGGTACAGGACGTGGAACTGTACTCTCTGTGCGAACACCACCTGCTGCCCTTTATCGGCAAGTGCCACGTGGCCTATATTCCCACCGGCAAGGTAATCGGCCTCTCCAAGGTGGCGCGACTGGTGGACGTGTTCGCCCGCAGGTTGCAGATCCAGGAGGCCCTCACCACCCAGATCGCGGAGACCATCATGGAGGTGACTGAAGCCGAGGGCGTGGGCGTGATCATCGAGGCCCAGCATATGTGCATGATGATGCGTGGTGTGGAAAAGCAGAACTCGGTGATGAAGACTTCCGCCATGCTGGGTACTTTCCGCAGTTCGCAGAAAACCCGGGACGAATTTCTCTCGCTGCTGCAGATGCGGCCCTAGTCCGTCTCGCTTATCGCCAGCAGGTCCACGTGAAGGTACTGTCGATCGGCGGTGCGCGCAGAGCTGTAAATCACCATCCGGTAGCGCCCCCTATCCAGACTGTACACCGCGTACTGTTGCAGGTCCTCTCTACCGTACAGCACGCGCTGACGGAACACACGGTTGGCCCACTGGGACCCGTGGCCACAGGCCCTGCCCTGGCACTCGAATAACAGCTCGATACCTTCACCCTGCTGGAGCTGCGCGACCAGTTCCTGCATGACCTCCAGGGAGGTGAATCCATCGATAATCTGCCAGGTATAGCGGGTCAGGGTGCCACTGAGGCGCTCGCTGTCCTTGAACTGCCACACCCCGCGTACTTTCTTGATCGCCCCCAGGCCCACCTCGTGGTCGATGACCTCCCCTTCGCTGAAGGCCGCCGGCGCCGCGTGGGGATAATCGTCGAGGCGCTGCAACAACTGTAGCGGGCCGTCCGCGGCAGCGGGAGGTTCGTCATCCTGCGCCAGGGCCAGCAGGGCGATCGCCAGCAGACCCAGCGGGACAAACACGGCTGCCATCAACTTGCTCATGTCTGCATAAACTCCTTCACCCTGGCCGCCACCGCCCCTGCACTGCTTTCCATATGAAAATGGTGGCCGCCGGGAACATTGTCCAGTTGCAATCCGGGAATCGATTGCCTGGCCATGGACTCCAGTTCACTGTGGCGACCACCCAGCCCTTCCCGGGCGAGCAATAACAGGGTGGGCATCACCAGGGCGCCCAGTGTTGCGTTCACCTGCCCGGCAGTCAACTTGACCGCAGAGGCGCCCTGCAGGCGGGGATCCATGGTCCAGGTACAACCACCCTCGCAGGGGCTGAGATTACGCTCTGCAATCAGCCGGGCGGCCGCAGCGGACAGGCCGGCGGTCTCCCGGGAGGCCACAGCCGCCTCAACCGAGGGAAAAACCCGGTTATCGCGCGCCAGCAAGCGACCCTTGTCCTCCAGGAATTTACGCATCTGCTCCGGAAACCGATCTTCCGCCACCGGTTGGGGGCCCACCGCATCCAGCATCACCAGGTGTTTCACTCTCTCCGGAAATGTCGCGGCGAACAGGCTGGCGATGATCGCACCGCGGGAGTGCCCGACCAGGTTGAATTGATCCCAGCCAAGGGCCTCGACAATACCCAGGACTTCCGGCAGGTCGTCCCATATCTGGTAGGTGGCATCCGCCGAGCGCCGGTCGCTCTGTCCGTGCCCGGTGAGGTCCGGCGCTACCACATAGTAATCCTCCAGCAGCGGGCCCAATACGGCAAAGCTGGCGGCGTTGTCCATCCAGCCATGCAGGCACAGTACCGGTGTTGCCGCCGGGTCGCCCCAGGACAGTCCCGTCAATGTCAGGCCGTGGACGTCCCAACTCATGCTGGTTGCCGAACCCGGCGTCATACATGGGCCTCGTAACCGGGAGGCAGGGCCCAGAACAATAACTGCCCGAAGCCTGCCGCGGCGACCCCCAGTTCGAGGGTCACCAGGGCACCGGGGGACAGGGACGGCACCTTCCCGTATTCTCCCAGATAGTGATCTGCCAGGCGCGACACCAGCGGCTGGTGTGATACCAGCACCAGGTGGGCAGGACACGCCGTATTGGACAGCAGCTCGTCCAGTGCAGCATCGACGTCAGCCGGGCTGCTCCCCGGTATCAACGCCGTGGATGGCCGCATGACCGCGTGGGTGAAAGCGGAGGCGATGATGTCCGCAGTCTGGGTGGTGCGCACCCAGGTGCTGTGGAGCACCTGCTCCGGGTGCGGCAGCCCGCGCTCCGAACATACCTCGTGAAACTGCTGGCAGCCAAACCCCACGTCATCGGTGCCTGTTCCCGTCAGTTGCCGCTCGCGATCAGTCGCCGCACTCCCGGCCTGTCCATGTCGCCAGATAGTTACAATCACATTACTTCAACTCGTTACGAACTCGACGTCCTGTGCCTGCTCGGTATGCATCATATCATCGAATACATCGACCACCGGACGGTGTTCATAGAGAATGGCGTACAGCCCTGTCACCAGTGGCATGTGCACCTCCCGGCGATCCGCCTCGGCCTTGAGCAGGCTTAGGGTATTGATACCTTCGGCAACCTGGTCCATGGCCGCCAGGATATCGTCCAGAGGCTGGCCTTTGCCCAGGGCCACCCCCACGCGGTAGTTGCGAGACAGGGACGAGGAGCAGGTGACGAACAGATCCCCCACCCCCGCGAGCCCCAGGAAGGTCATGGGGTTGGCGCCCATATGCACCGCGAAGCGCGACATTTCCGCCAGGGAACGGGTGAGCAGCATGCCCACGGTATTCTCACCCAGCTCCAGTGCAGCAGCGACCCCGGCGAGGATTGCGTAGACATTTTTCAGGGCCCCGCCCAATTCCACCCCGTACATATCGTGGGAGCTGTAGACGAGGAAGGAGTCGCTGTGCAATAGATCGTGGATGGTGCTGTTCACCGCCGGCCCGTCGCTGGCAATCACCGAGCCGGCCACCTGCCCGGCGGCGATTTCCCGGGCCAGGTTGGGCCCGCTGAGCACCCCGCGGGGATTATCCGGCATCTCCTCCTGCAGAATCTCGCTCATCAGGCGAAAACCACTCGCCTCGATGCCCTTGGTCAGGCTGATCAGCAGGGTGTCGGTGGATACCAGCCCGGAGACATCTCGCACCACCTCGCGAAAGGATTTACTGGGTACCGCGACCAGCACGATATCCACTCCCGCCACCGCCTGCTCCAGTGCAGTCGTGGCCCACAGTTTGTCGTCCAGCAGGTAGTCGGGGAGGTACTCCAGGTTCTGCCGGTGCAGATTTATCGAGTTTGCGCGCTCCTCATTGCGCAGCCACAGGCTCACCCGGTTGCCGTTGCCAGCGATGATATTGGCTATGACCGTACCGAAGCTGCCGCCGCCGAGAACGGCGACAGCGTGTGGATCAGGCATGGGGGCTCCCGGTAGTTGTTATGATTGTGGTTTGGGGGTCAGTCTAGCAAATTACCCGGATCAATGGTGTCCGGCTTATGCCTTACTCATCTCGAGCAACAAACGATTCATGCGCGTGACATACGCCGCCGGATCATCCAACTGCCCCCCTTCTGCCAGGTGCGCCTGGTCGAACACGATAGTGGCGAGGTCGGCGAAACGGTCCTCGTCCGCTTCCTGGTCCAGCATGGTCACCAGGGGATGCCCAGGGTTCACTTCCAGAATGGGCTTGCTGTCAGGCACAGGCTGCCCGGCCTGTTCCATGATGCGGCGCATCTGGGCGCCCATGTCGAAGTCTCCCACCACCAGGCAGGCGGCTGAATCTGTGAGCCGGCCAGTGGCGCGAACTTCCGCCACCTTGTCTTCCAGCACCTTGCCAAGGCGCTCCACCAGGGCCTCGCTCTCCTTCTCCAGCTTTTCCTGCTCGGCCTTCTCCTCCTCCGAGTCCGTCGCCAGGTCGAGGGCGCCACGCGCAACGTCCTGGAACTGCTTGCCGTCGAATTCCTGCAGGTGGTTCATCAGCCAGTCGTCCACCCGGTCGGACAGCAGCAATACCTCGATGCCCTTCTTGCGGAATACCTCCAGGTGAGGACTGTTCTTCGCGGTGTTGAAGTTCTCGGCGACCACGTAGTAGATCTTCTCCTGATTCTCTTGCATTCGCGTAACGTAGTCCTCCAGGGACTGGTCCTGCTCTTCCACGTCGGTGTGGGTGGTGGAGAAGCGCAGCAGCTTGGCGATCTTTTCCTTGTTGGCAAAATCTTCCGCCGGCCCCTCTTTCAAAACCTGGCCGAACTCCTTCCAGAAGTCGGCGTAGTCGTCGCCCTCTTTCTTGGCCAGTTTTCCCAGCATATCCAGCACCCGCTTGGTGACGGCGCCGCGCATGGAATCCACCGAGGCATCCTGCTGCAGTATTTCCCGGGAGACGTTAAGTGGCAGGTCGCTGGAGTCCACCACGCCCTTCACGAAACGCAGGTACAGGGGCAGGAACTGCTCCGCCTCGTCCATGATAAACGTGCGCTGCACGTAAAGCTTCAGGCCCCGGGCCATGTCCCGGTTCCACATATCGAAAGGCGCCCTCCTGGGGATGTACAGCAGGCTGGTGTATTCCAGCTTTCCCTCGACCTTGTTGTGGCTCCAGGTCAGGGGATCGTCGAAATCGTGGGAGACGTGCTTGTAGAACTCCTTGTACTCGTCATCCGATATCTCCGTGCGGCCCCGGGTCCACAGTGCAGTGGCCTCGTTGACTGCCTCGTACTCCACCTCGGGGTTCTCGGGCGCCTCCTCCCCTTCTGCCGGCGGCTCGGGGGGCTTGACCATCATCACCGGCACGGAAATGTGATCGGAATATTTCTTGATCACGCTGCGCACGCGGAAGTCCTCGGCGAATTCCTTGCATCCGTCTTTCAGGTAAAGGGTGATACTGGTACCCCGATCGGCTTTCTCCTGCGGCTCGACCGAGAACTCGGCCTCCCCGTGGGACTCCCACAATACGCCCTGGTCCGCGGCCTCCCCGGCCTTGCGGGTGTGCACCTCCACCCGGTCGGCGACAATGAAGGCAGAGTAGAAACCCACCCCGAACTGGCCGATCAACTGCGAATCCTTCTGCTGGTCGCCGGTCAGGCTCTCCAGGAAAGCGGCGGTACCGGATTTGGCGATGGTTCCCAGGTGCTCCACCACCTCGTCGCGGTTCATGCCGATACCGTTATCACTGATACTGATGGTATTGGCGTCCTTGTCGACGTCCACATGCACCTGGTAATCCCCCTGCCCCTCCAGCAGGCTCTCATCCGACAGGGCGGCGAAGCGCAGCTTGTCGATAGCGTCGGAGGCATTGGAAATCAGCTCCCGCAGGAAAATTTCCTGGTTGCTGTACAGGGAGTGGATCATCAGGTGAAGTAACTGCTTCGCCTCGGTCTGGAAACCCAGGGTCTCTTTCTTTACATCCGCGGTCATATTGTCCTCTGCTTTCTAATATGTTGATTTAACAGGAAATTATTAGATGAGAGGAATATTGGGGCAGACCCCGGGGATTTCAAGCGCCAGCGCGCAAAGCCTGGCAGTTTTTTTCAGGTTCCCGGGGGGAACCGACCCCCCGGGGAAGATCAGATCTAGAAGACGACCACCTCGTCATCGGAACATGTCGTCCCGTCGGGCAGGCAGATCCTGTAGACGTAAGTTCCACCGCCCTTACCAAGAAGATCCCGGTAATTGTAAGTTCCCGATTGCGGCTCCGTGACCACGCCGATCTCGCCGCCGTCTCGATAGACATGGACGGGCGAGCTGCTGTCACCCCAGGTCAATTCCACCGTCTTGACGCCCTTGCGCTTGTAACTGTTGACACTCAGGGGCAGTGCCGACGGCGGCGGGAGTGTTCCGGTGGTCACCTGGGCAGGGGCCGAATCCGGTGAGGAACCCTCGCTGTTATAGCCGCGAACATGGAAAGTGAAGGTCGTATTCTCGGCGAGACCAGCGTCCTGGTAACTCGTGGTATTTGCGCTGAGGACGGCTGCGGGATCCACTGTTTCACCGTTGCCGCTGCGGACGATTTCATAGCCCGCCTCCCCTTGCAGGTCCCCCCAGGAAAGTTCAGCCGTGGTGTAGTCTGACACGCTGGCACTGTTCACTACCGGGGCCTCCGTCAACGGCTCTACCGCGGCGGTATCGGAGCGCACCGCAAGGTAGTCCACGCTGACGCGATTGCTGGACTGCACCCCGTCGGTACGCTGGTTGTCCCGCACACGGATATAGACAGTCCCGGACGGGGTCGGCAGCAGGGGCAGTTCCCAGTAGGCGTCCGAAGTGTTACCCACCAGGCTCAGCACCGGGTGCCACTCCGACAGGTCGCTGGACCAGGCGAAGGTCAGTTCCTCGCCGCCGCCCACCACGCTGGAGGCCTCCAGCAGCAGGCTGGCCGCCGACCCGGGGGCCACGTCCACGCTCCAGCGGTGCTCCAGCAGGCTGTGACGACGGCGTTTCGGGCCGCCGCTGCCGGTCTCGGTAATCGCCTGGACTACGCCATCGTCCGCCTGGGTATTTAGGTAAGTGCCACTGACACTCGCTTTGGTGGTGGATTCGCCGTAGGCCACACGGTAAATATGGGCCGGCGGAGCCGAGGTGGTCGCACTGGTGGCGGCATGGGTCGAGGAGTAGCCCAGGCTGTTATGGGCGAAGATTCGAAACCAGTACTCGGTCGCAGAGTCCAGGGAAGTCACGGTGTAACTGTTTGTGTTGGCGGCGGTGGTGGCAATTTCAGAGAAATTCACGCCGTCCTG
Source organism: Haliea sp. (assembly GCA_009937575.1). Taxonomy (GTDB): domain Bacteria; phylum Pseudomonadota; class Gammaproteobacteria; order Pseudomonadales; family Halieaceae; genus JAACFI01. The sequence goes on along the minus strand of JAACFI010000005.1, from coordinate 57,292 downwards.
CGACTGCTGGACCCTGAAACTGGACTCATTGTCTGAGTTGTCGGTCCAGGCCAGGGTGATCTGTTCCGAGGTCACCCCGGTGACCGAAGCATTCGAGGGCCCGGCTGGCGCACTGCCCACCGGGATCAATCGCCAGCCGGCGGCAACCGTGGCGGCGTAATTGATGGATCGGGCGTTGTCGGTTTCATTTTCCACACCGGTGGGCAGCCCTGTGGACTGGAAGGTGACATCCGGATTGGAAAAATACTGGTAACGGGTACAGCCACCGGGGCAGTTGTAGGCCATCACCGTGCGGAACACAGCACCGGGATCCCGGAAACCATAGGAATAGCTGAACAGGGCGGGATCGCCCCCCGCAGTGTCAGGATCGTGATGGCTGCCCTTGTTGTGCCCCAACTCGTGGGCGAAGGAATAATAGCCGGTAGCACAGTTGTAGCGCGTCACCGAGAAGGCACCGCCGGCCGTCAGGGAATTGTTGAGGTAGCCGATACCGCAGTAGGTGGCCTCACCGGCCCGGATCAACGCCACCATGTCCGCCCCCACGGCATCCCGGGTAGCGTGGATCGTATCCATGTAGCCGTCGCTGCTGCCGGCGAGGCGATTGAGATCAGTGCTCCATCCACTGGACCCGGAAGCGGCCGCGTAATCCACCTGTTCCGTGTGTACCAGGTTCAACTGCATGTTGATGGCGCTGTTCTGGTAGGCGGCATTGCTTTCGGCGATCGCGGTGGCGATAAGGGACTCGATTCCGCCCTGGGAGGACACCGCCGAAGCCGCGGCCGGGGTGTAGACCACCATCACATCCACCACCACACCGCCGTCGGGGGTGGCAGAGCTTTGCGCAGCTGCCGGTTCCCCTGCTCCGCCCCCGTCTGCAACGGGAGGCACCTCGGGCGCGGGCTGCCCGGGCGGGAACTCCGCCAGGGCGTGCATACCACCCTCCAGGGGTACCAGCTTGAACAGGCGGCCGTCGAAGCGGATGGCGCCGGACAGGGACTTGCCGTATTTACCCAGCAACACGCTGCTGTCGGGCTTGCCCTCGATACTGCCCTCCCATACCTGGGCGCCGTTGCTGTAGGTAATATCCCTGGATCGCGTCAGCTCCAGTGGCAGACCCTCACCGGTATCCAGGCTCAACCTGCCGCTGCGCAACAGTCCAAAGTTGATACGGGCTGTGCGCACGCTCAGGGCGCCGTCCAGGGCTTCCCCGGCGATTCCCCCATCCACTGACACATCATAGAGCAGGCTGTGCGATGGCGATTCCGCCCATGCGGCGGCTGACGCCAGTGTGGCCAGTAATATCGCAACTGCCGCTGTCCCTCTGACAGGCTTCTGCAACCCTTTCGTCACTTCATCCCCCGGAGGCGACCGGTTACCGCGCCCCTGATCCAAGCATTCTATTGACCGAGTATATGACCGGGGATCAGGGCCATCTGCCGGGAACCGGCGATTCTGTGAAGCAGGTCATATTTTGACCAGCTTATTCGGAGATAATGTGATTGCAGACAGAAAAAAGGCCCATCCAGTGATGGGCCTTTGCGATAACGGCGCCCCCATTTGAGTGGGGATAGTCAGTGTAGGATTACCAGCCGGTAATCTCCGCAAGGCCGGCACCGATGTCGGCCAGGGAGCGTACGGTTTTCACGCCGGCATCTTCCAGGGCCGCGAACTTCTCGTCCGCGGTTCCCTTGCCACCAGAGATGATGGCCCCGGCGTGGCCCATGCGCTTGCCCTTAGGCGCGGTCACACCGGCGATGTAGGACACCACCGGCTTGCTGACGTTGGCCTTGATATAGGCCGCCGCCTCCTCTTCCGCGGTGCCGCCGATCTCACCGATCATCACGATCGCCTCGGTGGCGGCATCCTGCTCGAACAACTCCAGGATGTCGATGAAGTTGGAACCGGGAATCGGGTCGCCGCCGATACCGACACAGGTGGACTGGCCATAGCCCGCGTCGGTGGTCTGCTTGACCGCCTCGTAGGTCAGGGTACCGGAGCGGGAGACAATGCCCACCTTGCCCGGCACATGGATGTGGCCCGGCATGATACCGATCTTGCATTCCCCGGGAGTAATCACACCCGGGCAATTTGGGCCCACCAGGCGCACGCCCAGTTCGTCGCACTTGACCTTGGCCTCCAGCATATCCAGGGTGGGAATGCCCTCGGTAATACACACGATCAGTTTGATACCGCCGTTGGCCGCTTCCAGGATCGAGTCCTTACAGAACGGCGCGGGAACATAGATCACCGAGGCATCGGCACCGGTAGCTTCCACCGCGTCGGCCACGGTGTTGAAGACCGGCAGACCCAGGTGTTCCTGGCCTCCCTTGCCCGGGGTCACACCGCCGACCATCTGTGTACCGTACTCGATGGCCTGTTCCGAGTGGAAGGTGCCCTGGGAGCCGGTAAAACCCTGGCAGATGACCCTGGTGTTCTTGTCGATAAGAATGCTCATTACGCTGCACCTCCCGCTGCATTAACTGCCTGCCGGGCAGCGTCTGTGAGGCTCGTGGCGGCGATGATGTTCAGCCCGCTGTCAGCCAGTACCTTGCGGCCCAGATCGGCATTGTTGCCCTCCAGGCGCACCACGACCGGCACCTGTACGCCGATCTCCTCCACTGCACCGATCACACCCTCGGCAATCAGGTCGCAGCGTACGATACCGCCGAAGATATTGATCAATACCGCTTTCACGTTGTCGTCAGACAGGATGATTTTGAAGGCCTCGGAGACCCGTTCCTTGGTGGCGCCGCCACCCACGTCGAGGAAGTTGGCGGGGAAGCCGCCATGCAGGGCGACAATGTCCATGGTGCCCATGGCCAGGCCGGCACCGTTGACCATGCAACCGATGTTGCCGTCCAGGGCCACGTAGTTCAACTCCCACTGGGCGGCGTGGGCCTCCCGTGCATCTTCCTGGGACGGATCGTGCATGTCCCGCAGTGTGCCCTGGCGATAGAGGGCGTTGCCGTCGACACCGATCTTGGCATCCAGGCAGTGCAGGTTGCCCTGGTCGGTGATCACCAGCGGATTGACTTCTATCAGGGCCAGGTCCTTTTCAACGAACATCTGCGACAGGCCCATGAAAATTTTCACGAACTGCTTGATCTGGTCGCCTTTCAGGCCCAGGTTGAAAGCCAGTTCCCGGCCCTGGTAAGGCTGCGCGCCCACCAGCGGGTCGATGGTTGCCCGCAGAATTTTATCGGGTGTTTCCTCCGCCACTTTCTCGATCTCCACGCCGCCCTCGGTAGAGGCCATGAAAACGATGCGGCGGGAGGAGCGATCCACCACCGCGCCGAGATACAACTCCTCGGCGATATCGGTGCAGGACTCCACCAGGATCTTGCTCACCGGCTGGCCATTCTCGTCGGTCTGGTAGGTGACAAGCTTATTGCCCAACCACTGCTTGGCAAATGCCGCGATCTCTTCCTTGGATTTCACCAGTTTTACACCGCCGGCCTTGCCGCGGCCACCGGCGTGCACCTGGGCCTTCACCACCCAAATATCACCACCGATCATGTCGGCGGCCTCGGTCGCCTCCTTGGGGGTATCCACCGCGTATCCCTTGGATACCGGCAGCCCGTACTCGGCAAACAGCTGTTTGCCCTGATACTCATGAAGATTCATGTTATGTCCTGCTCTCGTTTGCTGCTTTGTGTGAAGGTCACCGACGCTTACCAGACGTCAGTTTCCCGGTTTATACCCGGACGTGTCTGCAATTCTTGTGTGGTACAACTCCCGGGCGAATTCTATTTGCGTTTCTTGCGATTGGCGATATGTATCGCGTGTCCATCCACCGCCAGCGCGGCCTCGTGAACCGCCTCCGAAAGGGTCGGGTGGCTGAACACGGTCAGCGCCAGGTCCTCGGCGCTGGAACCGAACTCCATGGCGATCACTACCTGCTGCACCAGGTCCGCCGCTGAGGGGCCGACAATATGGCACCCCAGGATGCGGTCAGTCTCGGCGTGGGCCAGCAACTTTACCATACCATCGGAATCATTGGAGGCCAGGGCCCGCCCGCTGGCAACGAAGGGAAAAACACCTGCTTTGTATTCCACACCGTCGGCCTTCAACTCCTGTTCGGTCTTGCCCACAGCAGCGACTTCCGGGTGGGTGTAGATCACCGAAGGGATAACGTCGTAATTCATCTGCGCCTGCTTGCCGGCGATGCGCTCAGCGACCATCACGCCCTCTTCCGAACCCTTGTGGGCCAGCATGGGTCCTCGCACCACGTCTCCCACAGCGTACACGCGGGGGGCTTCTGTCTCACAGAAATCGTTGACGAAGATATAACCGCGCTCGTCCAGGGTAAGGCCGCTGTCGCTGGCAAATAACTCCTCGGAGCGGGGCTTGCGGCCGACGGCGACGATCAGCTTGTCAAAGCTTTCGGTACTGTCACCATCCGCGCTGCTATAGGACACCTCGACCTTGCCATCCTTGACTTCGGCATTGGTCACCCGGGTCCCCAGGCGGATATCAAGGCCCTGTTTTTTCAGGATCTTGGCAGTTTCCTTGGCGATCTGGGCATCCATCATCGGCAGGAACTCATCCAGGGCCTCCAGCATGACGACCTCCGAACCCAGGCGCCGCCAGACGCTGCCCAGTTCCAGGCCGATAACACCGGCGCCGATCACCCCGAGGCGCGCCGGTACTTCACTCATTTCCAGCGCCCCGGTAGAGTCGAGGATGTAGTCGTTGTCCACGGGTGCGGGGGGAATATTCATCGGCAGGGAGCCGGCGGCGATGATCACGTTGCCCGCTTCCAGCACCTGCACATTGCCATCCCTGTCGGCGACTTCCACCCTGGTGCCCGCCAGCACCTTGCCGGTACCGGAAATTGCGGTGACGCCGTTGTGCTTGAACAAGCCGGCAATGCCGCCAGTGAGCTGGTCGACGATCTTCTCCTTGCGGGCGAGCATGGCGGGCACATCGATACTCGCGCCCTCGACGCTGATACCGTGCACATCAAAGTGATCCCTGGCCTCGGCGAACTTGTGACTGCTGTCCAGCAGGGCCTTGGAGGGTATACAGCCGACATTCAGGCAGGTGCCGCCCAGGCGGATCTTGCCCTTGTCGTCCAGCCACTGCTCCACGCAGGCGGTGGACAGTCCCAGTTGGGCGGCCTTGATGGCAGCCACATAACCGGCCGGGCCAGCACCGATTACCACTACATCGTATTTCTCAGACATCTCGATTCCTAATATAACGTGTTCACCAGGTCACTGGTGTTTCTACAGTTGCAGCAGGATGCGCGCGGGATCCTCGATCAGGTCCTTGATGGCCACCAGGAACTGCACGGCAGTCTTGCCGTCGATCAGACGATGGTCGTAGGACAGGGCGAGGTACATCATCGGCAGCACGACCACCTGGCCGTCCACCGCCATCGGGCGCTCCTGGATCTTGTGCATGCCCAATATGCCGGTCTGCGGCGGATTGAGAATAGGCGTGGACAGTAGCGAGCCGAACACACCTCCATTGGATACCGTGAAGGTCCCGCCGGTCATATCGTCGATAGTCAGCTTCTTGTCCCGGGCCCGGGTGCCGAGGTCCCTGATGGCGGCTTCCACATCGGCCACGCTCATAAAATCCGCGTCACGTAATACCGGAACAACCAGGCCATCCTCGGTGGATACCGCCACCCCGATATCCTGGTAGCCGTGGTAGACGATATCGTTGCCATCGATGGAGGCGTTGACCGCGGGGAAGCGCTTCAGCGCTTCACAGGCGGCTTTCACGAAGAAGCCCATGAAACCCAGCCGGGTGCCGTTGTGGGTTTTCTCGAACTGCTCCTTGTACTTGCTGCGCAGGGCCATCATTGGCGCCATGTTCACCTCGTTGAAGGTGGTGAGCATGGCGGTTTCCTGGGTGGCATCCAGCAGCCGCTCGGCGATCCTGGCGCGCATGCGAGTCATCGGTACACGCCTTTCAACCCGCTCGCTGGAGGGCCCAACGGGCGCCTCTGCCACTGCCACCGCCGCGGCGGCGGCCGGCGCCGGGGCTTCCTTGTCCGCCGAAACCTGCGCTGCAGCAGCATCGGCCGCCGCACTCTTCATGTACTTGAGGATATCTTCCTTGGTGATACGACCATTCTTGCCGGTGCCGGTGATCTGGCTGATATCGAGCTTGTGTTCTTCTACCAGTTGCCGGGCGGCGGGGCCCAGCATGGCTGCCATCTCGTTCTCGCTCACGCCCGCGGCAGTGGCGGCCGGCGCCGGTTCCGCGGCGGGCTCTTCCGCCGGCGCAGGTACAGCCTGGGCCGCCGCACCCTGCTCCAGGGTCGCCAGCAATTGCTCGCTCTCGATGGTCTCCCCTTCCTGGGCGTGGATCTTGCTGATCACCCCGTCCTCGGGCGCCACCACTTCCATCACCACCTTGTCGGTCTCGATCTCGACGATGAGTTCGTCGCGGGACACCGACTCACCTTCCTGCTTGTGCCAGGCAGCCACCTCCCCGTCTGCGACCGATTCGGGAAAAGCGGGTGCCTTGATTTCAATTGCCATTTCGTATCCTTTATGAAATGCCAGTAGTGTTTAATTACCCCAGGGCATGTCGCCCAGGGCGTCGTCGATAAACTGTTGCTGCTGCTCCAGGTGCAGGGCCATGTAGCCCGCTGCCGGGGCCGCGGAAGCCTCGCGCCCCACATAGCGCAGGTAGACATCCACCTTGTGCCGGTGAATCACACGCCGCATGTGGTGCTGGCTTGCATACCAGGCACCCTGGTTCATGGGCTCTTCCTGGCACCACACCGCGTCTTCCAGGCTGGTGTACTCGGTCAGTACCTGCAGCAGCTCGGCCTCCGGGAAGGGATACAGCTGCTCCAGGCGCAGGATAGCGATGTCATCGATACCTCGCTCACGGCGGGTTGCGCGCAGGTCGTAGTACACCTTGCCACTGCAGATGATCACCCGACGCACCTTCGACTTGTCCAGGTCATCAGTCTCATCCAGCACGTTGTTGAAGTGACCGTGGGCAAGCTCTTCCAGGGTCGAGATCGCCTCCTTGTGCCGCAGCAGGCTCTTGGGGGACATCACAATCAGCGGTTTGCGCAGGGGGCGGATCGCCTGGCGACGCAGCATGTGGAACACCTGCGCCGGCGTACTCGGAACGCAGACCTGGATGTTGTGCTCCGCGCAGAGCTGCATGAAGCGCTCCAGCCGCGCGGAGGAGTGCTCCGGCCCCTGGCCCTCATAGCCGTGGGGCAGCAGCATGGTCAGTCCGCACAGGCGCGACCACTTGTGTTCCCCGCTGGTGATGAACTGGTCGATCACCACCTGGGCGCCGTTGGCGAAGTCGCCGAACTGGGCCTCCCAGATCACCATCCCCTTGGGCATGGTGGTGGCATAACCGTACTCAAAAGCCAGTACCGCCTCTTCTGATAACAGCGAGTCATAGATGACAATCGGTGCCTGGTCATCACTGACGTGCTGCAGCGGGATATAGACGCTCTCGTCCTTCTGGTTGTGCAGTACCGCGTGGCGGTGGGAGAAGGTACCGCGGCCCACGTCCTGCCCGGTAAGGCGCACGGGATACCCCGCCTGCAACAGGGAGGCGTAGGCCAGGGTTTCCGCAAACCCCCAGTTGACGGGCGTGGCGCCCGCGGCCATCTTGCGCCGGTCCTCGAGAATCTTCGACACCTGCCTTTGCAGCGGAAAGTTGTCCGGCGACACGTTGGTATCATGGGCAAGGGCCTGCATCTCGTGCATGTCCATGCGGGTATCCGCCTGGAGGGTCCACTCGTGCCCCAGGTAGGGCGACCAGTCCACGAACAGGGATTTGTTCGGCTCGGACACCAGGCCACTGACCAGTGGCTCCCCCCGGTCCAGAGATTCCCGGTAGCGCTCCACCAGGTACTGGTCCTCTTTCTCGCTGATGATGCCCTCGGCGATCAGTTTCCCGGCATACAGGTCCCGGGTGGTCTTGTGCTTGCGGATTTTCTGGTACATGAGCGGCTGGGTCACAGAGGGCTCATCCGCCTCGTTGTGTCCGCGCCGGCGGTAGCAGACCAGGTCTATGACAACGTCCTTCCTGAACTCGGTACGGTAGTCCACTGCCATCTGGGTGACGAACAGCACCGCTTCAGGGTCGTCCGCATTGACGTGGAAAATCGGCGCCTGGACCATTTTCGCCACATCGGTACAGTACTCGGTAGAGCGGGCATCCTCCCGCTTGTTGGTGGTAAAGCCCACCTGGTTGTTGAGCACGATGTGGATTGTGCCACCGGTCTTGTAGGCGCGGGTCTGGGACATCTGGAAGGTCTCCATCACCACACCCTGGCCGGCGAAGGCGGCATCACCGTGCACCACGACAGGCGTGACCAGTTCACCCACCTCATCACTGCGCCGCTCCTGGCGCGCCCGCACCGAACCCTCAACTACCGGCGACACGATCTCCAGGTGCGATGGATTGAAGGCCAACGCCAGGTGCAGTTCACCGCCGGGAGTCATCACGTTGGAAGAAAAACCCTGGTGGTATTTAACGTCGCCGGAACTCTCGTACTCCGCCCTGCCCTCGAATTCCGCGAACAGCTCCGAGGGGTTCTTGCCGAGGATATTGACCAACACGTTGAGACGGCCGCGGTGGGCCATGCCGATGACGATCTCCTGAGTACCGTAGGCGCCGCTGCGGTGGATCATCTCAGACAGCATGGGAATCAGGCTTTCACCGCCTTCCAGGCCGAAGCGTTTGGTGCCGGGATACTTGGAGCCCAGGGATTTCTCCAGCCCCTCCGCCTTGATCAGGCGGCGCAGCAGCTGGACCCGTGCATCCTTGCTGTAATCAGGGGCAGAGCGTACCGATTCCATGCGCGTCATGATCCAGTGGCGCTCCTCGGTATCGACGATGTGCATGAACTCGGCGCCGATGGTATTACAGTAGGTACGTTCCAGGGCGTCGTAGATTTCCCCCAGGGTGGCGTCGGCCTTGCCGATATGCAGGCTGCCGGTCTGGAAGACGGTGTCGAAGTCGGCGGCGGACAGCTCGTGGAAACTGAGCTCCAGGTCGGGGACGTGTTCGCGCTCGACCAGGTCCAGGGGATCGAGCTTCGCCTTCTGGTGACCCCGCTGGCGGTAGGCGGAAATGAGCTGGACAACGCGAACCTGCTTGCGCTCATACTCGGTGGCCTGGGAATCGTGCTGCACCGTGGCCTCGGTGCGAACCCGCATCTTGCTGATCTGGGCGAAACGTTCCCGGACTACCGAGTGGGGGATATCCTCCAGTTGCACAAAGTCGGATTCGACCCGTGGCAGCTTGTCGAAATAGTCCCGCCACTGCTCGGGCACCCCATTGGGGTCCATCAGGTAGGACTCGTACAGATCCTCCACGTAGGTGGCATTGCCACCGGCGATATGGGAGCTCCGCCACAGGAGTTCCATTGAACTTTCTTGCATCGCGACCCTTCCAGGGGTAGTGCCCAGCCGCCGAACGGCGGCGAATTACAGCGGTGTATTACACCTCGGCCCATGCCAGAGTTTAGCAGTGCTGCGCCAGGCTTGCCGAGAGGATCCTGGTCGCAACCGCGGGGATGATACCGGGGCCAGGATACGGCAGCGATAACAATCCATTACTTCATATATTTCAATACATTAAGCGCTAAACTTAAACTCAGGTGGCACGTGATAACAGCATGTTTCTAATATGCCCAATAGCCCGGGTGGGGTTGAGGCCCTTGGGACAGACGTTCACGCAGTTCTGGATGCCATGGCAGCGGAACACGCTGAAGGGGTCATCCAGTTGTGCCAGGCGCTCATCGGTCGCCGTGTCCCGGGTGTCCGCCAGGAAACGGTAAGCCTGCAGCAAACCCGATGGTCCGATAAAGCGGTCCGGGTTCCACCAGAAGGAGGGACAGGCGGCGGAGCAGCAGGCGCACAGGATACACTCGTACAGCCCGTCCAGCTTCTCCCTGTCCTCGGGCGACTGCAGGCGTTCGATCGCGGGCGCCGGGGTGTCGTTCTGCAGGTAGGGCTGCACTTTCTCATACTGGGCATAAAACATGCTCATGTCCACCACCAGGTCGCGCACCACCGGCAGGCCCGGCAACGGGCGCAGTACCAGCTTGTTGTTCTTCACGGTCTCTGACAAGGGCGTAATACAGGCCAGCCCATTGACGCCGTTCATGTTAATACCGTCTGAACCACAGACGCCCTCGCGGCAGGAACGGCGGTAGCCCACTGTGGTGTCCTGGGATTTGATCATCTCCAGCACGTCCAGCACCATCAGATCCTTGCCCCCGGTATCCACCTGGACGTCCTGCATATAGGGTTCGGCGTCGGTTTCCGGGTTATAGCGGTAGATACTTACCTGCAACATAGTCAATGCCTCTTAATAAGTCCGCACTTTCGGTTGGAACGTGTCAACCGTCTTCGGTTCGAAATTGACGCCGCGCTTGCCCACCCTTTTGTCGACGGGATAGTACATGGAATGGCACAGCCAGTTCTCGTCATCGCGCTCCTGGAAGTCTTCGCGTGCATGGGCACCGCGGCTCTCGTTGCGCCCTTCCGCCACGATCGCTGTGGCTTCCGCCACTTCGAACAGGTTGTGCAGTTCCAGCGCCTCGATGCGGGCGGTGTTATAGGCCATGCTCTTGTCTTCCAGAGCGGCGTTTTCGATACGCCCGCGCAGGTCTGCCAGCTTCTCGATACCCTCCTGCATGAACTCGCCGTTGCGGAATACGCCGAAATGGTTCTGCATGGTGTTCTGCAATTCCTTGCGTAGATCGGCAACCTTCTCACCCCCGGTGGAATTGTTGAGCTTGTCAAGGCGTGACATGGCCTGTTCCACATCGCTGTCGGAGGCATCGCGCATTTCGATGCCCTCGCGCAAGGCGCTCTCGATATGGATGCCCGAGGCCCTGCCGAACACCACCAGATCAAGCAGCGAGTTTCCGCCGAGGCGATTGGCGCCGTGGACAGAGACACAGGCCGCCTCGCCGCAGGCATAGAGCCCGGGAATTACCTGGTCATTGCCCTGTTCGTCGATGGTCAGTGCCTGGCCATGCACATTGGTGGGAATGCCACCCATCATGTAGTGACAGGTCGGCACCACCGGGATCGGCTCCTTCACCGGGTCGGCATGGGCAAAGGTGCGCGACAGTTCACAGATACCCGGCAATCGGCTCTCCAGTACTTCCTCGCCCAGGTGATCGAGCTTCAGGAATACATGGTCGCCTTCCGGGCCACAGCCTTTGCCGTCGAGAATCTCCAGTACCATGGAGCGCGCCACCACGTCGCGACCCGCCAGGTCCTTGGCGTTGGGCGCATAGCGCTCCATGAAGCGCTCGCCGTCCTTGTTGATCAGGTAACCGCCCTCACCGCGGCAACCCTCGGTAACCAGTACACCCGCACCGGCGATCCCGGTGGGGTGGAACTGCCACATCTCCATATCCTGCATCGGGAAGCCCGCGCGCAGGGCCATACCAATACCGTCTCCGGTGTTGATGTGGGCGTTGGTAGTAGAGGCGTAAATCCGCCCGGCGCCGCCGGTGGCGAACACGGTGGCCCTGGATTTCACGTAAACCGTTTCGCCGGTTTCCATGCAGATGGCGATCACACCGACCACCGCGCCGTCCTGGTTCTTGACGATATCAGTGGCATACCACTCGTTGAAGAACACGGTGTTGTTCTTCATATTGCCCTGGTACAGGGTGTGCAACAGCGCGTGGCCGGTGCGGTCCGCTGCAGCACAGGTGCGGGCCGCCTGGCCGCCCTCGCCGAAATTCTTGGACTGGCCACCAAAGGGGCGCTGGTATATGCGCCCCTCTTCCGTGCGGGAGAAAGGCAGGCCCATGTGCTCCAGCTCGAACACTGCCTCGGGCCCTACACTGCACATGTACTCGATAGCATCCTGGTCGCCGATGTAGTCAGACCCCTTGACCGTGTCGTACATGTGCCAGCGCCAGTCGTCATTGGGGTCGTCGCTGGCAATAGCACAGGTGATACCGCCCTGTGCGGAAACCGTGTGAGAACGTGTGGGGAAGACCTTGGAGATAACTGCGGTCTTGTAACCGGACTGGGCCAGTTGCAGCGACGCGCGCATTCCCGCGCCACCACCGCCGACGATGACACCATCAAATGAAATAGTACGAATTGCCGACATAGTGTTCTAACCCCAGAGGATCTGGATGCCCCAGATCACGTAAACAAAAATCACCAGGCTGCAGCCGATCTGGTAGGCCAGTCGCAGGACATTGCCCCTGGGCCCCATCAGGCGCTCGGTCAGGTAGTCGGTGCCGACCGCCCACATACCGATCCAGGCATGGGCCGCCAGGGAGAGGATCGCCAGCAGGGTGAAGACCCGCATACTGGTGCCATCGAAGATGGTTTTCCACTGGGTGTAATCAACACCGCCCATCAGGGTGCCACCGATACACATGAACCAGGCGAGAATAATGACCGCGCTGACACGCTGTACCAGCCAATCGGACAGGCCGGAACGGCCGAAACTCGTTACTGACCTTACCATATCCAGGCCCCCGCAATCAGGATGAGTACGACAGAGAGTGCAAACACGATGCGCGCACCCATGACACCGCCCTCCATGGTTTCACCGATACCGAAATCCATGATCAGGTGTTTTATGCCCGCCAGTGAGTGATAAATGAGGCCGGAAACCACCGCCCAGATCACCAGCTTGGCCACTGGCCCCGACAGGCACTCCTGCAGGGCGGCAAAGCTCTCGGGACTTTTCAGGCTGGCGTCGAGCATCCACATGAGAATGGCTGTGCCGACAAAAAGGAATACGCCAGAGGCGCGATGGGTAATGGACGCCCACGCGGTTATGGGAAGCCGCATGGTACCTATGTCCAGGTTTACAGGACGCTTGTCTTTCACTATGGATACCATCGTTTCGACGCCCGGAGGCGGTTTATCGGGTTGGCGCGGGGCCAGAGATTGCAGCCGCACCCAAGCGGGACGACCAATCAAAACGCGCGAAATTATAGGCACTTACGGCCTTAATTACAAACCTGTTACCGGCCCTTACGACCAAAGTCTTATCTGCAACGACTTGCCGCGATCTTCCGGAAACGTGATTGGCGATTTTCTATGCAGAACCCCCGCATATAGCCACAAATAGAGCCAGATCAATTGACAAAAATTCACGACACTCTATATAGTGGTCGGCCCCAATGATTCACGACGCAGGACCCTCTATGAGCGATAAAAAAGCCACCCTCAATATCGAAGGAATGGACGAGGCCGTCGAACTGCCGATCTACTCGGGCACCATCGGCCCGGACGTCATCGATGTCGGCGGACTCACCGGCAAGGGCATGTTCACTTATGACCCGGGTTTTGTCTCTACGGCATCCTGCGAATCCCAGATCACCTATATCGATGGCGGCAAGGGGGTGCTGCTGCACCGGGGCTACCCGATCGACCAGCTGGCAGAACAATCCGACTACCTGGAAACCTGCTATCTGCTGTTGTATGGGGAACTGCCCGACAAGGAGCAGAAGGAAGAGTTCGTCAACACCGTTCACAATCACACCATGGTGCACGAGCAGATCCGCACTTTCTTCAATGGTTTCCGCCGTGACGCCCATCCCATGGCCATCATGTGTGGGGTGGTGGGCGCCCTGTCCGCGTTCTACCATGATTCCGTGGACATCGCCGACGAGCGCCACCGGCAGATCGCCGCCTTCCGCCTGATAGCGAAAATGCCCACCCTCGCCGCCATGAGCTACAAGTTCTCCATCGGCCAGCCCTTCATGTACCCGGACAACAACCTCAACTACTCGGAGAACTTCCTGCACATGATGTTCGGCAACCCCTGCGAGCCGAGCAATATCAGCCCGGTACTGGCCAGGGCCATGGACCGCATCTTCCTGTTGCACGCGGACCACGAACAGAATGCTTCCACCTCCACCGTGCGCCTGGCGGGCTCCTCCGGCGCCAACCCGTTCGCCTGTATCGCCGCAGGTATCGCCGCCCTGTGGGGCCCCTCCCACGGTGGCGCCAACGAGGCGGTGCTGGAGATGCTGGAAGAGATCGGCGACGTGGAGCACATCGACGATTTCGTGGCCCGGGCCAAGGACAAGGACGACCCCTTCCGCCTGATGGGCTTCGGCCACCGGGTGTACAAGAACTTCGACCCAAGGGCAAAGGTAATGAAGCAGGCAGCGGACGAGGTGCTGGCGGAGCTGGGTATCGAGAACGACCCGTTGCTGGACATCGCCAAGCGGCTGGAGGAAATCGCCCTGCATGACGACTACTTCATCGAGAAGAAGCTGTACCCCAACGTGGACTTCTACAGCGGCATCATCCTCAAGGCCATCGGCATCCCCACCAGCATGTTCACCGTGATATTTGCGGTGGGCCGCACCGTGGGCTGGATCGCACACTGGAACGAAATGATTTCCGGCAGCTATCGGATCGGTCGCCCGCGCCAGTTGTACACCGGGCACGAACAGCGGGACTACGTGCCGGTGGAGCAGCGCTGAGAAACTGCGGGCATGATTGGAAAGGCCGCGATGCGGCCTTTTTTACTCAAGCGATAATAACGCCGAATGGAACCAGCCCCCATGCAAGACATCGTAATCAGCGGAACCGGTCTCTACACGCCCAGCGAGTCTGTCAGCAACGAAGAGCTGGTAGCCGCATTCAATGCCTACGTGGAATTACACAACGCCGAGCACGCCACTGACATCGCCGCTGGCGACATGGCACCCCTTCAGCCCTCCTCCGTGGAATTTATCGAGAAAGCCTCCGGCATCAAGTCCCGGTACGTAATGGACAAGGCGGGCATCCTGGACCCGGAGCGGATGGTGCCGCATATCGCCGAACGGCCCAACGAGGAGCAGTCGGTGATGTGCGAGATGGCAGTGGCCGCGGCGCAGGAGGCTATGGCACAGGCCGGCAAGAGCGCGACGGACATCGATGCAGTGATCGTCGCCGCCTCCAACATGCAGCGCCCCTACCCCGCCATGGCAGTTGAAATACAGGACGCCCTGGGCATCGAGGGCTTTGCCTTTGATATGAACGTGGCCTGCTCCTCCGCCACCTTCGGCATCCAGCAGGCCCGGGACGCGGTGCTCACCGGCAGCGCCCGTTGCGTACTGATGGTCAATCCCGAGATCTGCACCGGCCACCTGAATTTTCGCGACCGGGACTCCCATTTCATTTTCGGTGACGTGTGCACCGCGGTGATCGTGGAGCGGGCTGACACGGCCACCGGCGATGAGCAGTACCTGATCCTGGACAGCAAACTGCAGACCATCTACTCCAACAACATCCGCAATAACTTCGGCTTCCTCAACCGCTGCGATGAAACCGGCATCAGCCAGCCGGACAAGCTGTTCGTGCAGGAGGGCCGCAAGGTATTCAAGGAAGTCTGCCCGGCCGTGGCGTCACAGATTTCCGCCCAGCTTGAGAAACTGGACATTGCCCCAGAACGCCTCAAGCGCATGTGGCTGCACCAGGCCAACCTGAGTATGAACCAGCTGATCTCCAGAAGGGTACTGGGCCGGGAAGCCCTGCCGGAAGAGGCCCCCACCATCCTGGACGAGTACGCCAATACCAGCTCAGCGGGTTCGGTGATCGCCTTCCACAAGTACCGGCAGGATTTCGAACCGGGCGACCTCGGGGTGCTCTGTTCCTTCGGGGCCGGTTACAGTATCGGCAGCGTGGTGCTGCAGAAGCGCTAGGCCAGGATCTCCGTCAGGGCCTGCACCAGCGCGTCGCATTCCGCGTCGGTGCCAATCGTTATCCGCAGGTAATCGCTGATACGCGGTTTGTCGAAATAGCGCACGATGATCCCCCGCTCCCGCAGTACGGTGAACAGTTCTTTCGCCGGGCGGGTGGTATGACTGGCGAAGATGAAGTTCGCTTTTGAAGGCAGGATATCAAAGCCCAGGCCATGTAACTGCACGCACAGGCTCTCACGGCTGGCGATCACCCGCTGGCAACTCTTCCGGAAATGGTTTTCATCCCCCAGGGAAGCCAGCGCCGCACGCTGGGCGAGGAGATCCAGCGGGTAGGAGTTGAAGGAATTCTTGATCCGCTGCAGCCCCTCTATCAACACAGCGCTGCCCATGGCCACCCCCACCCGCAGGCCGGCCAGCGCCCGCGACTTGGACAGGGTCTGCACCACCAGCAGGTTGTCGTGGTCACCGATCAGGGTCGTGGCCGACTCGCCCCCAAAATCGATATAGGCCTCGTCAATTACCACCACCGATTCGCGGTTCGACTCAAGTAGCTCCCGTATGCCGGACAGCGGCAGCAACATGCCGGTAGGGGCATTGGGATTGGGAATGATGATTCCGCCGTTGTCAGCGCTGTAAGCGTCCGGATCAATGCTGAAGTCTTCCGCCACCGGCACCTGCAGGTAGTCTATGCCGTACAGGTCGCACCACACCGGGTAGAAGCTGTAGCTGATGTCCGGGAACAACAGGGGTTTGTCATGCTTAAGCAATCCCTGGAAGGCATGGGCCAGGACCTCGTCGGAGCCATTACCGATAAACACCTGTTCCGGCACCAGATCGTTTTCGTCCGCGAATGCCTTCTTCAAGGCCACGGATTCAGGGTCCGGGTACAGGCGCAGGCTGTCGGCCGTTATAGCGGCAATCGCCTCCATCACCCGTGGTGAAGGTCCATAGGGATTCTCGTTGGTGTTGAGCTTGACCAGGCCGTCGCGCGCGGGTTGCTCTCCCGGAACATAGGGGGTCAATCGACTGACCAGATCACTCCAGTAACGACTCATCACCTGCCTCTCGCGACCAAAACGCAAAGCCCGGGAAAGGTCCCGGGCTCAGTCGAAGTTGGCGTCCCCTAGGGGGTTCGAACCCCTGTTACCGCCGTGAAAGGGCAGTGTCCTGGGCCACTAGACGAAGGGGACGTGTTGCTTTTCGATCGAACACAAAAAAGCCGCGCTATTGTACCGAAGCTTCGCTTCGATGCAACCGCGCGGCAAGGTAGTGGGGAGTTGGAAAACTATCCTAGTACTTGAATCCTGTATCCAGCATCAGGCGCTGGTAATCCGCGTCGTCACCCAGATCGACGCCAGCATTGCCGTCGAAGTAAGTCGCGCCGAGGAACCACTTGTCGCTGAGCATGTACTTGCCGGAGAACTTGTGGCCTTCCCCGTCGGTACCGCCACCCATGAAGTCTGAATCGGTGACCAGACCAAATGTCGCATCCGCTTCAAGGTCCTCATACTGGTACTGGAGCTGCCAGCTGCCTTTCTTTTTAGCCTTGCTGATTTTTACACCCGCCAGGTAACCGGTCTCCAGGTCATCGGCATCATCGTTCTCCACGTAGTCGCCGTAGACCGTAATCGGCATATCGAACAGCGCGAAGCTCACACCGAGGGATGCGTTGTACAGTTTGTAATCGTACTCGTAGACCTCTTTCAGTTCGCCATCTACTATCTTGTTCACGGAGGAGTTACCAAAAAAGTCGTCGTCGAAAACAGCTTCGCGGTCCTTGGTGGGGATATCCAGGTACTTGGCCGCCGCGGTAATCTTCAGGTTATCGAACAGCTTGAAGTTCACGCCGACCTGGGCCCCGAAAATACCGTCGTCATCGTTCTTGCTGTCCCCTTCGATAAAGCTGTAGGACGCATTGGCAAAGAACATGTCGTTGGCCCAGCCGATAGCAACCCCTTCAGGACGGAAGTCGCCATCCCAGATCAGGCTGCTCTTCTGTTCCTGGTAGAACGGATTCTTGTATTTACCCGCCTGCAGGTAGGCATTCTCCAGACCGGTCCACTTGAAATAGGCCATGTCCAGGCGGATTTCCTTGGTGGAACCGCCGCCACCCAGGGTCTGGTTGGTGGACACCGGATCGTCACCGCCGGACGCAAGACCAAGACCGACTTCGGTAGTGTCAGAGGGCTTGGCAACAAGAGCCGCCCTGGCACGGATCCGGTTGCGGTCGCGGTCGTCCTTGCCGTCCTGCTCGATATCCTCATAACGGTAGCGGAAGTCCCCCTTCCACTTGATGCTCTCCGCCCAACCAGTGGCACTGTTCTGCTTTTCCAGCGTGGCAATTTTCTCATTGGTGGCACTCAGGTCTTCCACAGTGACGAACTTGCCAGCGCCCATTTCACGCAGCTTCTGGTTTTCTGCTTCCAGTGCATTCATGCGCTCCGCCAGGGCGGCGTACTGCGCTTTGAATTCACGCCACTCATCCTCCGGAACGTGTGCGCTGGCACCGACACTGCCAAACAAGGTGCTGGCGACAGCAACTGACATTACTTTTCTCATGTTTCATTCCCCTAGAAAAAGTTAGTGCGGTATAAGCAAAAGGTGCTCATAGCGGTGGGCAGAATAATGCCCCGAGATGACATTTTCATGACAGAGGGGAGGTGTCGATCAGAAATAATTTGAACAATTTACAATGGCGGGAGAGGTGTTCCCCAGGGGGGAGACATTGGAATCAAAATCGACGCAGACCGCGCCTTTGCCGGCTCTCTGAAACTTGCGAAAACCCTGAGAGCAATCTATGTAAGACAGCTGATCAGGCGAAAATCCCTACCAGCATGAAGCTGACAGACACCACGACCAGCGCCTCCACAGCGAGGGCACGCGGTGCAATTTGCGGCGACCTGGACTTGAGCTCGGTCTTCGCCGTTTGCAGATCCATACACATTTCCTAGCGATGTGATATCATTTGTATATACATAATCTACACCAACAAAAAGCACAAGACAAGGTATATACATGTGCTAAAATACCGCCTCTTTGTTCTTATTATTCAGTAGCTTGGCATGCCTAAGACCAAACTTCTCAACATCCGAATTGATCCTGAGCTGAAAAAAAAGGCGAAAAAACTTGCGGAGGCAGACGGCCGCTCCCTATCGAACTGGGTCACCAAGCTGATCTCAAGCAAAGTGAAGGAAGCCGAGCGGGCTGGAGCAGCCCCACAGGCGCCCGAGGATAACGGCGATAAAATTTAGTTCACGTATTTGCTGCGGATCTCTTCGTAACTCAGGTGGCGTACATCGCTCCCCTTCACCAGGTACACCACTTCCTCGCAGATATTGACCGCGTGGTCGCCCCCAGCATGCGCAGGTGTTCCAGTTCTTCGTTGTATTTATGTGAGCTGTGATGATTCAGGTGCAGATCTTCTTCCATAGTGCGCTACCCCGGGGTTCTATCAGCCGAAACGGCCTGTAATGTAGTTTTCCGTCAACTCGTGCTTGGGCATGGTGAACACCTCCTTGGTGTCCCCCACCTCCGCCTGCTGCATGGAGTGGGTGACGATGGCGATGGTGTAACGCTCTTTCAGTTCGTCGATCAATTCCTCGATCCGCGCCGTGGCGATGGGATCCAGCGCCGAACAGGGCTCGTCCATCAGGATCACCTCGGGGCTCACAGCAATGGCCCGGGCAATACACAGGCGCTGTTGCTGGCCACCGGACAGGCCCGTACCCGGTTTGTCCAGGGCATCTTTTACCTCGTCGAACAGGCTTGCACGGCGCAGGCTCTTTTCCACGATCTCGTCCAGTTCCGCCTTGCTGTGGGCCAGGCCGTGAATACGCGGACCGTAGGCGACGTTCTCGTAGATGGACTTGGGGAATGGGTTGGGCTTCTGGAATACCATGCCCACCCGGGCACGCAGCAGGACCGTGTCCTGGTCGCCGCGGTAGATATCCTGGTCTTCCAGGTTGATATTTCCTTCCACCCGGCAGATGGGAATGATGTCGTTCATCCGGTTCAGGGTGCGCAGGAAAGTAGACTTGCCGCAACCCGAGGGACCGATCATCGCGATCACCTCGTTCTTGCCGATATCCAGTGACACATCCATGATGGCCTGCTTGTCAGCGTAATAGACATTGACATTGCGCGCGGACATTTTCGGGTCCTCGACGAAGGGCTCGCCAACGGTCTCGTAGTCCTTCACATCGCTGTGGTCGTGGATATCCAGGCCGGCCTCGGGGCTGCTCGCCCCCGCCTCACCGATACCGTCTGCGGTGACTGCTATCGAATTCATCTCGTCAGATCCTTGCATGTTAAAGCCTGTGTGACTATTTCAGTTCAAAGCGCCTGCGCAGGTAGATCGCCAGGGCATTCATGACGATCAGGAAGCCCATCAGCACCATAATCGCCGCTGAGGTCTTTTCCGTAAAGCCCCGCTCCGGGCTGTCGGCCCAGAGGAAAATCTGCACTGGCAGGACCGTCGAGGGATCGGTGACACCGCCCGGTACGTCCATGATAAATGCCACCATGCCGATCATAAGCAGTGGCGCCGACTCACCCAGGGCCTGTGCCATGCCGATGATAGAACCGGTGAGGATACCGGGCATAGCGACCGGCAGCACGTGGTGGAAGACCGTCTGCAGTGGTGATGCACCTACCCCGAGCGCAGCCTCGCGAATTGACGGCGACACCGACTGGATGGAGGCGCGGGAGGTAATGATAATGGTCGGCAGGGTCATCAGGGACAGCACGATACCACCTACCAGGGGCGCCGAGCGGGGCAGTTCGAAGAAGTTGATAAACACCGCCAGTCCCAGCAGGCCGAACACGATGGACGGTACAGCCGCCAGGTTATTGATATTGATTTCGATGAGGTCAGTGAGGCGATTGCGGGGGGCAAATTCCTCCAGGTAAACCGCAGCAAAGACTCCGATGGGGAAGGCCAGCAGAAAAGTCACCAGCAGGGTGAAAAAAGAGCCGTACAGGGCGGCCTTGATCCCGGCGAGCTCAGGTTCACGGGAGTCGCCCTCGGTAAAAAACAGGGTGTTGAAGCGGGATTCCGTTCTCCCCTGTTCCCGCAGGGTATCCAGCCACTGCATCTGGATATCCTTCACCCGCCGGTCGCCTTCCGGAATTTTCCGGGAGATCTGCCCTTTAAGATAGGCACCTGCCTCGGCGTGGGCCAGCAACCAGATATCCAGGGTCTGTCCGATGAGCTCGGGATTGTCCAGCACATAATCTCGCAGGTCATACTCCGCACCAATGCTGATCAAGCGGTACAACTGGCGCTTTTCCTGGCGTCCGCTGGCCTCGGGAAACATCGCGCGCAGGCTGCTCTTGACCACACCCAGGTAATCCGCCTTGCGTAATTCCTCGTCACTGGCGCCGGGCTCCACCCCCAGGCGATCAGGGTCGAACTCGACGGTCACTTTGATGTACTGCTGGGTAAATGCCGGAGCGCCCTTGCCGACGATGTCTGCCAGCAGGATAAACAGGAATACGAAACCCGTCAGCACCGCCAGGCGACCGTACCACTGAAAACGTTTTTCCCGGGCGTAGCGCTTCTTCAGGGAGGCCTGGATGGCGGCGGTATTGGTGAAGGATTCTTTACTCATATTGCTCTCGGTATTTCCTGACCACGTAGAGGGCGACGATATTGAGCAACAGCGTCACGAAAAACAGCACCAGGCCGAGGGCGAAGGCCGCCAGGGTCTTGGGACTGTCGAATTCCTGGTCCCCTACCAGCAGGGTGACGATCTGAACGGTAATGGTGGTGACCGCTTCCAGCGGGTTGGCGGTCAGCTTGGCCGACAGGCCTGCCGCCATAACCACGATCATGGTTTCGCCGATGGCCCGGGAGACCGCCAGCAGGATGCCACCGACTATCCCTGGCAGGGCCGCCGGCAACAGCACCTTGCGAATGGTTTCGCTCATGGTAGCGCCCATACCCAGGGAGGCTTCTCGCATGGAATCCGGCACCGCGTTGATAATGTCGTCTGAGAGGGACAGGACGAAGGGTATAATCATGATGCCCATGACCAGACCCGCCGCCAGGGCACTCTCGGAGGCCACAGTCAGGCCCATGCTCTCGCCCAGCTCCCGGATAAAGGGTGCCACCGTCAAGGCAGCGAAAAAGCCGTATACCACCGTCGGCACACCAGCGAGGATTTCCAGCAGCGGCTTGGTAACGGCTCGGAATTGCCTGGAGGCGTATTCAGACAGATAGATCGCAGACATCAGGCCCACTGGTACCGCAATCACCATGGCCACCATGGAAATCAGCAGAGTACCCACCAGCAGGGGTACAAAACCAAAGGAGCCGGAGGCCGCGACCTGGTCGATACGAATCGCCATCTGCGGGCTCCACTGCAGGCCGAACAGGAAGTCAGTGACGGGTATTGACTGGAAGAAACGCAGGGCCTCGAACAGTACCGACAACACGATACCCAGGGTGGTCAAAACAGCGATAAAGGAGCAGGTGAACAGTATCCACTTGAAGATATTCTCCACATGGTTGCGCGCGCGCAGGGCCGGCGATACCCGCTGTACTGCCAGCAAGGCGCCGATAATTGCCACAAGGCAAACCAGCAGGGCCTTCATCAAACCACTGTTAGACATCAGCTCTCGGTAATGCTCGGCCGCGGACAACTGGTTTTCATCCAGCAGGGTCGCATCGCTGGAACCGGTTGCGTAGCTCACGATCTGGTTGTAGTAAAGGCCCAGCTCACTGTGGTGCAACTGCTGCACCTGCGCCGGCAACTCCGCCACCACCAGGTTGTGCACCACGCGGGCCTCAAAGGCCATCCAGAGCACCAGTAGCAGCAGCGCCGGCAGTCCTGCCCACAGAGCGGCCATATAACCGTAGTGCTTGGGCAGGGAGTGCAACAGGTGCATCCCGCCGACACCCGCCGCCACGGCATGGGAGCGCTTCCTCCCCACCAGAAATCCGACGAAACTCAGGGCGACCAGCACCAGGAAAACTGTCGATGTCTGCATTAGCGCCTCATCGTAAAAAGAGAAAAACGGATGCGCCGCTCACAGGCGACGCTCCGTTTTGATCGAGGGTAACACTGCGCAGGGAGCACCTTACTACATCGACAGGCGCTTCAGGTTCTTAACATCATCCTGAACCTGGGCCAGTTCCTTGTCACTGAGGGGGATAAGACCCTTCTCAGGCAGGTAGCCGTCTTCACCCATGGCCTTTTCGGAGGTGAACTCCATGGCGTATTCCTGGATGCCGGGGATCTTGCCCACGTGAGCCGCTTTGACGTAGAAGTACAGCGGACGGGACACCGGGTAGTCGCCATTGGCGATAGAGTCGAAGCTGGGGGCAACACTGTCTACCTGTGAACCCTGCACCTTGTCGCCGTTCTCTTCCAGGAAGCTGAATCCGAAGATGCCCAGGGCATTAGGATTGGCTTCCAGTTTCTGTACGATCAGGTTGTCGTTTTCACCGGCCTCAATATAGGCGCCGTCTTCACGCACCGAGTAGGCAACCGTCTTGAAGATGTCCTTGCCCTTGGGGGCCTTGCCTTTCTTCTCGACCAGGGCCTGGTAGACACCGGCGGGGATGCCCAGCTTGGCCATCGACGCCTTGATCTCATCCACCTGGTCCGATTTCAGGCCGCGCAGGGTTTTCAGGTCAGGTACAGCTTTGGCGCCACCGCCCAGTGCCAGTTCGGCAAAGGCGTCGCGGGTGCCGGACGTCGGGGGCGGACCCAGCACCTCGATCCTGGTAGCGGGCAGCCCGGGATTGACGTCCTTCCAGGTCTTGTTGGGGTTTGGCACCAGCTTGCCGTCTGCACCCGGTACATCCTTGGCCAGGGCCATGTACAGGTCCTTGCGGCTGAGCTGCAACTGGGTGGATTTCTTGGAGTTGGCGATGGCGATACCGTCATAGCCGACCAGTATCTCGACGATGTCCTTCACGCCGTTGGACTGGCAGGAGTCGAACTCACTCTTCTTGATGCGGCGGGAAGCGTTGGTGATGTCCGGTGTGCCCGCGCCCACGCCCTTGCAGAAAAGTTTCAGGCCGCCACCCGAGCCGGTGGACTCGATCTTCGGGGTCTTGAAGCTGGTGGAGCGGCCAAAACGCTCAGCGACCACAGTGGCAAAGGGGTACACCGTCGAGGAACCGACGACGCTGACCGTGTCGCGTCCCTGCGCCTGTGCTGTATTGATGCCACCGATAACGGCGGCAATGGCGACTGCGCCAAGAATTTTTCTATTCACGTGGTAATCACTCCGTCATATGAATCGGGTTGGTAGCCGGGCTCTGGCCTGTCTACCCGCGGAGAATTTTATGTGCCGATTGTTACCGTAATGTGACAGGAACCTGACAAACAGGCGTTCAGGAAGACTCCTGGACCTGCTCGACGAAGGATTCCAGGCTCTGGTGCCGGACATCCATCCCTCGCACCAGGTAAACCACGTGCTCAGCGATGTTACTGGCGTGGTCGCCAATCCGCTCCAGGCTGCGCAACGCCCACATCTCGTTGAGAATGGCACCGATATCCCGGGGGTCTTCCATCATGAAGGTGACCAGGCTGCGCATGGCGCTGCCGTACTCCTTGTCCACGTTGGTGTCCTCCTTGACCACTTCCACCGCCAGATCGACATCCAGGCGGGCGAAGGCGTTCAGGGCGTTGCGCAGCATGCTGCTCACGTGGCTGCCGATATGGCGCACTTCCACGTAATTGGTGGGCGACATTCCCTCCTCCGCCAGCTTCACCGCCTGCCGGGCGATCTTGGCCGCCTCGTCACCGATACGCTCGATATCCGTATTGACCTTGATCACCGTCACCACCAGGCGCAGGTCGCTGGCGGCCGGCTGCCGACGGGCCAGGATAGTGGCGCACTCGTCGTCAATCACCATTTCCATCTCATTGACTTCGTGGTCGCGGTTGATGATAGACTCCGCCGCACCGCTGTCACCGTCTATCAAGGCCTCCACCGCGGCACTTAACTGCTCTTCCACCTTGCCGCCCATCTCCAGCAGGCGGTTCTTTATGCCTTCGAGTTCGGTATTGAACCGTTCGGATATGTGCTGCTTGTGATCTTCCTGCTTCAACATTGGCTGAACCTCTCTCTAAGCTTGCTTACGCATATTGCAATGGATACTGCCGGGAAACACCAGGGTAAACGTACTCCCGGAACCCAGTTCACTCTCGACCTCAAGTGCGGCCCCGTGTGAGGCGGCAACGTGCTTGACGATGGCCAGACCCAGGCCGGTGCCACCCGTCGCCGAGCTCCGGCTGTCATCTACCCGGTAAAAGCGCTCGGTCAGCCGAGGAATGTGCACCTGGTCGATACCGACGCCCCGGTCCCGAACTGACAGGATGCAGTTTCCGTCACGCTCCCCCCAACTCACGGCAACCGGGCATTCCGGGGTGCTGTATTTCATGGCGTTATGCACCAGGTTTGACACCGCGCTGTACAACTCGCGGTAATCCCCGGTCACGCCGTGCTGGCACTCGAGCTCTAATTCCACCACCCGCCCCGGGTGAGTACCGGACAATTCATCCCTCAGTTCTTCCAGCAGGGCGCCGACGTCCACCGCCTCGAGTTTTTCCTGTCGCTCCTCGCTCTCGATGCGCGACAGCCACAGCAGGTCCTTGAGCAGGTTTTCCATGCGCTCGGCCTGCTGTTCCATCTGTTGCATCGGCCTGACGTAGGGAGGCGGCAAGTGGTCGCTGTCCGCCAACATGGTACCCAGGTAACCCGTGATCACCGTCAGCGGCGTGCGCAACTCATGGGATACGTTAGCCACGAAGTCGCGGCGCATCTGCTCCATTTTTTGACGCTCTGTGACGTCGCGCACGAATATCAGGCTGTCCCCCTCGCCGAAGCGTGTAATGGTTACTTGCAGGTGCAGCTTGCTGTCGCCGCTGGTAAACAGGTCGAGCGGTTCCGCGTATTGCCCGGCATGCACGTAGGCGCTGAAGTCCGGGTGTCTGACCAGGTTGGTGATCGCCTGACCGGTATCCTGAGGGAAGCGCAGTCCCAACAGCCGGGTAGCGGTTTCATTGCACCAGCGGATGCCGCCACCCCGTTCCACGATGACTACTCCATCGCGTAGGGAAGTAAAGGACTCCAACAGGTAGTCCACCGTGGACTGCAGGCGCCGCTGTGTCTCCGCCGCCTCTCGCTGGTGCCGATAGATGCGCGCGATGATCTCCCCCCAGATACCGTATACATCCGCGGGTGGTTGCTCGGGCGCGCTGTTCAACCACTGCTGCAGGCGCCACATCTGGTAACACCAGAAGAACACCACTGCCAGGATGGCCACCACACCCCCCAGCACCGGGTAGCCGAAATACCAGCCCAGGGCAATGCCCGCGACCAGGAACAGCAATACTCTAAAGGCGAGGGCGAACCAGTGCATCAGCTGCGGCGACTCAGGCCGGCACCGTGCCGCGGGTGGAGAAACGGTATCCGGTACCGCGCACCGTCTGGATCAGGTTGCTGTAGTCTTCCTCTTCGGTCTGCAGGGCCTTGCGCAGGCGGCGAATATGCACGTCCACGGTGCGCTCTTCCACATAGACATTCGTACCCCAGACCCGGTCCAGCAACTGCCCCCGGGTGTAGGCACGCTCCGGGTGAGACATGAAAAACTGCAATAGGTTGAACTCCGTGGGGCCCATCTCCACCGCCTGGTCGGCGATGAATATACGCCGGCTCTCCCCGTCCAACACCAGGTTCTCGATCTGCATGTGCTCGTCTTCACTGGCACCCCTGCTGCGCCGCAGCAGGGCCTTGATCCGCGCGATCAACTCCCTGGGCGCAAAGGGTTTGGTAATGTAATCGTCCGCCCCGACATCGAGGCCCTGGATGACATTGTCTTCGGCGGTTTTGGCGGTCAGCATGATGACGGGCACGTCATTGACGGTATCCTCGCGCTTCATACGACGCAATAGCTCCAGTCCACTCCCTCCCGGCAACATCCAGTCCAGCAACACGATATCCGGTTGTTCATCCAGCAACAGGGTGAAAGCCTGCTGGATATTCTCGGCCTCGATACAGCGGTAATCCGCCAGTTCCAGGGCCATGCGCAGCATGTCCCGGATGGCGAATTCGTCATCGACGATCAAAACCGTACGTTCACTCATGTCTCACCACATTCCCGGCATCCCAGATTGGGGGTATTAGATGAGGAAATTATGACAATAATATGACAATTGGCGAACAGGCGGGACAAACCCCCGAAAAACATCGCCCTGGTGGCGCCAGCGGGCGCTCTAGCGCAGGCTGGCGTTGATGTTCTCCAGCATGTTGTTACCGGGACAGAGTTCTCCCTCCTCCAGTGCGTTCAACGGGCGCTGGGAGGTCTGCAGAACATCATGCAGGTCCTGAGAGTCCTTGTCCATGTAGATCAGCCCGGTAAGGATGCTGCGGGCATCCCGGTGGTCCTCCAGGGTGTTGATCGCGGAGCGGCGACTGAACGGGTCGAGGTTTTCGTCCAGCTTGTACAGGTGCAGGGACGAACCGTCGTGCATGGTCACCTCGTGGGTATAGCCCGGTTTGTAGTCGGTGGTGATCTCCTTGCGCATGGGCACGAAATCCACGGTACCGGTCGCCTCCGCGTGCTCGCGCACAAACTCGTAACTCTTGGTGGAGCCCGGGTTGTTGTTGAAGGTCACGCAGGGGGAGACCACGTCGATCAGTGCAAAACCCCGGTGGGTGATCGCGGCCTTGATCAAAGGCACCAATTGCCCCTTGTCCCCGGAGAAACTGCGGGCCACGAAGGTAGCCCCCATCTGCAGCGCCGTGCCGCACAGGTCGATGGCGCTGTAGACATTGGGATCGCCCTTCTTGCTGGCCGAACCCTCGTCGGTAGTGGCAGAGTCCTGCCCCTTGGTCAGCCCATAGCAGCCATTGTTCATCACGATATACACCATGTTCAGGTTGCGCCGGGCCACGTGTGCGAACTGTCCCATGCCGATGGAGGCGGTATCACCGTCCCCGGAAACACCCAGGTAGAGCATGTTGCGGTTTGCCATGGAGGCGCCGGTGACGACCGAGGGCATGCGACCGTGTACGGAGTTAAAACCGTGCGACTTGCCCAGGAAGTAGGTCGGCGCCTTGGAAGAGCAGCCGATACCGGACATTTTGGCAATCTTGTGGGGCTCGATGGACAGTTCGTGGCACGCCTTGACGATGGCGCCGGAAATGGAGTCGTGGCCACAGCCGGCACACAGGGTGGAAATCGAACCCTCGTAATCGGCCTTGGTATAGCCCAGTTCGTTGACCGGCAGTTCCGGGTGGCGGAATTTAGGTATCTGATAGCTCATGCTTATTCTCCTGCGCCGCGGGCGACGCTGTTGCGGTGCAGTGGAGTCACAGCGCCGCCTTTGAGGTGTCGCTTGATCTGCTTGCTGATATTGCGCGCGCTGATCGGGGTACCGTCGAAGCAGAGCACCGACTTCAACTTATCGGGGCCGAATTCAAATTCCGCCATCAACAACGTGCGCAACTGCGCATCCCGATTCTGCTCGATCACAAACACCTGTTTGTGGCTCTCGATAAACGCTCTCACTTCCTCGTTGAAGGGGAATGAGCGCACCCGCATGGCGTCCATGTGAATGTCCTCCATGGCGAGGTAGTCCCCAGCCTCCCGGGAGGACTCCTCGGAAGTACCATAGTAGAGCATGCCGATATGGGTCTCTCTCCCGCAGGGGAAGGACTCTGGCCCAGGCACATACTCTTTGATGGTGTCCCACTTGCGCATCAGGCGCAGCATGTTCTCCTCGTACTCTTCGCCCTTCTCGGTATAAACCGCCTTCTCGTCCCGGGAGGTGCCGCGGGTGAAGAAACCGCCCTTGCTCGGGTGGGTGCCAGGGTAGGTGCGGTAGCAAATGGCGTCACCGTCCACATCCGTGTAGCGACCGAAGTCGAAGCCATTCTCCAGTTCCTCGGCAGTCACCACTTTCCCCCGGTCGTACTTCCGTGAGTCATCCCACTCCAGGGGCGCGGACATGTTATCGTTCATGCCCAGGTCCAGGTCAGTCATGACCAGGATGGGGGTCTGCAGTCGCTCCGCCAGGTCGAAGGAAAGGGCTGCAAAATCGAAGCACTCCTTGGGCGTTGAGGGAAACAGCAGTACCTGTTTGGTATCGCCGTGAGAAGCGTACGCACTGGACAGCACATCGGACTGCTGGGTGCGGGTCGGCATACCGGTGGAGGGTCCCGCGCGCTGTACGTTGAACAGCACGGTGGGGATCTCCGCGAAATAAGCCAGCCCGAGAAATTCGCTCATCAAGGAGACACCGGGACCCGAGGTCGCCGTGAACGAACGGGCACCGTTCCAACTAGCCCCAATTACCATGCCGATGGCGGACAGCTCATCCTCCGCCTGTACGATGGCGTAGTTGCTACGACCGGTACCCGGATCGATGCGCACGCGCTTGGCATATTTCTCGAACGCGTCCACCACCGAAGTGGACGGCGTGATGGGGTACCAGGCGGCGACGGTCGCGCCACCGTAGATGGCGCCCAGTCCCAGCGCGGTATTGCCATCCAGCAGGATCTTGTTCCCCACCTGGTCACTGGTCTGCACCCGGATACCGATGGGGCACTCGAGGTTTGCCCGGGCCCACTGGTGCCCGAGTTCCAACGCGTGGATATTCGGCAACACCAGCTTTTCCTTGCCCTTGAACTGGTCTTCCACCAGGTTGGTCAACACCTTGAAGTCCATGTTCAGCAACGCCGCCAGTGCACCCACGTAGATCACGTTCTTGAACAATTGGCGCTGGCGGTGATCCTGGTACTGCTCGTTGCAGATCCTGGTCAGGGGAATGCCGATGATATTCACGTCGTTGCGAATCAGGCGCAGGTCCAGGGGCTTGGTGTTGTCATAGATAAAGTAACCGCCGGATTCCACGTCCTGGATATCCTGGGGCATGCTCTGGGGATTCACCGACAGCACGATGTCGGTACCGCCACGACGGCCCAGGTAGCCCTTCTCGCTGACCCGCACCTCGTACCAGGTAGGCAGGCCCTGGATATTGGACGGGAAGATATTCTTCGGACAGACCGGAAGACCCATGCGGAACAGCGCCTTGGCAAACAGGTTGTTGGCGCTGGCCGATCCCGTCCCGTTGACGTTGGCGAACTTGATGACAAAGTCATTGACCGATTCGATTCTCTTTCTCATGCTGCGGACTCCTGCCCGGCCTTGGTCACGTTGTAGAGGAACTTCTGCATATCCCAGGCCGAGGTCGGGCAGCGCTCTGCACACAGGCCGCAGTGCAGGCACACGTTCTCGTCCTTGACCATTACCCGTGTTGTGGGAAGATCCATGGACACATAGAGGTCCTGCGCCAGGTCGTTCGAGGGACCGGTGAGGCGGGTGCGCAGGTCCTCTTCCTCGCCGTTGTGGGTAAAGGAGATGCAGTCTGTGGGGCAGATATCGACACAGGCGTCGCACTCGATACAGCGCACCTCGTCGAATACCGTCTGCACGTCACAATTGAGACAGCGTTCCGCCTCCTTGTAACCGGTGGACGGGTCAAAACCGAGTTCCACTTCGATCTTGCGATCTTTCAGGGTTTCTTCCAATGGTGCCAGGGGTACCACGTAGCGCTGGTCGGCTTCCACCGCGTTATCGTAGCTCCACTCGTGCACGCCCATTTTCTGGCTGGCCAGGGTGACCCCCGGCGCAGGGCGCTCATGCACACCCCTGCCACTGCACAACAGGTCGATACTGATGGCCGCCTGGTGGCCGTGCGCCACGGCGGTGATGATATTTTCCGGCCCAAAGGCGGAGTCACCACCGAAGAACACCCTTGGATTGGTGGACTGGAAGGTCACCTCGTCGACCACCGGCATATCCCACTTGTCGAATTCGATACCCAGGTCGCGTTCGATCCAGGGGAAGGCGTTCTCCTGGCCGATGGCCATGAGCACGTCGTCGGCTTCCATGAACACCAGGTCCTCGCCGGTCGGCACCAGGGAGCGCTTGCCATTCTCGTCGTATTCCGCCTCGACCTTCTCAAAAGTCATGCCCTTGAGTTCGCCCTCCTCGACCACGAATTCCTTGGGCACGTGGTTGTTGTAGATGGGGATGCCCTCGTGCATGGCATCTTCTTTTTCCCAGGGGGAAGCCTTCATGTCCTCGAAGGGGCTGCGCACCACCACCCTCACATCGTCACCGCCCAGCCGCTT
The DNA here is from genome assembly GCA_009937575.1 of Haliea sp. Lineage (GTDB taxonomy): Bacteria > Pseudomonadota > Gammaproteobacteria > Pseudomonadales > Halieaceae > JAACFI01. The sequence goes on along the minus strand of JAACFI010000005.1, from coordinate 26,502 downwards.
GGAGGTGCGGCAGCAGTCCATGGCCGTGTTACCGCCACCCAGCACCAGTACTCTCTTGCCGATAGAATCGGTGTGCTCGAAAGCGACACTGGACAGCCAGTCGATGCCCAGGTAGACGTGAGCCGAGGCGTCCTCCAGGCCGGGCAGGTTGAGCCCCTTGCCACGAGGCGCACCGGTACCGACAAATACCGCCTCGTAGTCCTGGTCGAGAATTTCCTTGAGGCTGGTCACCTCGATGTCAAAGGTGGCGTTCACCCCCATATCGAGAATGTAGTTGACCTCCTCGTCCAGAACCTCGATGGGCAGGCGGAAGGAAGGGATCTGGCTGCGCATCATGCCGCCGCCGGCGAACTGGTTGTCGAAGATGTCGATAATGTAGCCCAGCGGCGCGAGATCGCGGGCCACCGTCAGCGATGCCGGCCCTGCACCGATCAGGGCGATACGTTTACCGTTCTTGCGCCTGGGAATATCCGGGAAGCGATCGCGGATGTCGTCCTTGTTGTCAGCCGCCACGCGTTTCAGGCGGCAGATCGCCACCGGCTCTTCCTCGACCCGCACACGGCGACAGGCCGGCTCGCAGGGGCGATCGCAGGTGCGGCCGAGTATCCCCGGAAACACATTGGACTGCCAGTTGATCATGTAGGCGTCACTATAGCGCTCCGCGGCTATCAGTCGAATATACTCCGGCACCGGCGTATGGGCCGGGCAGGCGTACTGGCAGTCGACCACCTTGTGGAAATATTCAGGATTCTTGATATCAGTCGGCTTCACGATTGCATCCAGTTATTGACAGCGTAAACATCGGCGTTTGCAGCTCACCGCACCCAAACTTTGCGATTGTGTCACAGCCAGGGCGCTATTTCATCAGCAACTCAGTATGAATAACGTTACTTTTCCGACACTTAGGCATCGCGTGCCTAAACAGAGATCGAATAAATTCCCCGACGCTAGAACCAGCCGAAGAACCAGCCCCTGTCCAGGTCGTCTTCACAACCGGAGAGCTGTTGCTGGTAGGTGCCGGCCTTGCGCTCCACCTTGCGGGCGACATCCTGCAACCAGGGTTTCTTGCGATAGGTACCCCGATTGTAACCACCGTGACCCTCGTGGTAGGCCAGGTAGAGCCGGTATGCATCGTTACGGGGAATACTACTGCGCTTGTAGGATTTGTAGTTGTACCAGCCGATAAAATCGATGGCGTCGCCGAAGTCATCCCGGTCGGCGCCGTAATTGCCAGCGCTGCTCTTGTACTCTTTCCAGGTGGATTTCTTGGCCTGGCTGTAGCCGTAGGCAGAGGACGGGCGCGGGCCCGGAATAAAACCTAATATTTTCTTGCGCGGCGGCTTGGCCTTTGCCTGGAAACGGGACTCCTGGTGCATGATGGCCATCATCACCGGGACAGGAGTTCCCCAGTCCTCCTGCGAATCGGCGGCATCGTCGTACCAGCCGTTCTTTTCCCTGAAGATATCGCAGACATCGTTGACATTGCGCGGCTGGGAGGCGGTACATCCCGCCAACAGCGCAAGAGCCGCCAGCATTATCGATAAACGGATCACAGTTCTATCCCCAGTGCCGCCAGACGCTGCAAAAACGCCGACTCGTCCAATACCTCCACCCCCAACTCGGTCGCCTTGCCCAACTTGGAACCAGCTCCCGGTCCGGCCACCACGCAGCTGGTACGGCTGGACACACTGCCCGCCACTTTCGCACCCAGGTCCTGCAACAACTGCTTGGCCTCATTGCGGCCCATAGCCTCCAGCTTGCCGGTGACTACCCATATCTGCCCCGCCAGGGGCAGCTGCTCCGGCGGTGCCACTTCCAGGTCGGGCCAGTTGACACCGGCGCGCCGCAATTGTTCTACCACCTGCATACTTGAGGCGGAGTCGAAAAACTGCCGCAGGTGATCTGCCACCACCGGACCGACGTCATCCACCGCCAGCAGCTGCTCATCTCCCGCCGCCGCCAGGGTTTCCCAATTGCCGAAATGACGGGCGAGATTGAGTGCCGTGGCCTCCCCCACCTCGCGAATCCCCAGGGCAAAGATGAACCGCGCCAGGCTGGTCTGTTTGCTCACTTCCAGGGCGGCCAGCAGGTTGTCCGCCGATTTCTCGCCCATGCGCTCCAGCCCCTGCAACTGCTCCCGGGTGAGCGTATAAAGGCCGGCAACATTTTCCACCAACCCTTCGTCCACCAGCTGTTCCACCAGCTTGTCTCCCAGGCCCTCAATATCCATAGCCCGGCGGGAGGCGAAATGCTTGATCGCCGCTTTCTGCTGGGCGGCACATACCAGGCCGCCCATACAGCGCACCACCGCCTCACCCTCCTCACGCTCCACCGGGGAGTCACACACGGGGCATCTGTCCGGGAAGGCCACCGGCCGCGCGTCATCGGGACGCCGCTCGCTGACCACCGACACCACCTGCGGAATCACGTCCCCCGCCCGGCGTACGATGACCGTGTCGCCGACCTGTACACCCAGGCGCTGGATCTCATCGCTGTTGTGGAGGGTGGCGTTACTGACGGTGACGCCGCCCACGAAAACCGGCTCCAGCCTGGCCACCGGTGTGATAGCGCCGGTGCGCCCGACCTGGAACTCCACGTCCAGCAAGCGCGTCATCTCCTCCTGGGCCGGGAACTTGCGCGCGATCGCCCAGCGCGGCGCCCGGGATACGAAGCCCAGGCGCTGCTGCAGGGCCAGGTCATTGACCTTGAACACGATGCCATCGATGTCGTAGGGTAACTGGTCGCGCTTTACGGCCAGGGCTTCGTAATAGGCCTCGCAGGCCTCGGCGCCGACCACTACGGCAGATTCAGGGTTGGTCCGCAGGCCCCACTGCAACAGGCGGTCCAGCACCTGGGTATGGGTGACCGGCAGTTCACCGCGCTCTACCTGGCCCACGCTGTAGCAACACATCTCCAGCGGCCGCTGGGCGGTGACCCGGGCATCCAGCTGGCGCAGGCTGCCGGCGGCAGCGTTACGCGGGTTGACGAACGTCTTCTCACCCGCCTCCCTGGCACGCTGGTTCAATGACTCGAAACCTGAGCGGGGCATATAGATTTCCCCCCGCACCTCCAGCACACCGGGGATGTGCTCACCTTGCAGGCGTAAAGGTATCGAGGGAATAGTGCGCACGTTGTGGGTAATGTCTTCGCCGCTGTAGCCATCCCCGCGCGTCGCACCACGCTCCAGTACCCCATCCCGATACAGCAGGCTGACCGCGATGCCGTCGAGTTTGGGCTCACAGGCGTACTCCACCTCAGCCTCCGGATTTCCCAGGCGCTCACGCACCCGACGATCGAAATCCCGCAACTCCGCCCCGTCAAAGGCATTGTCGAGGGACAGCATAGGAACTTCATGGGTAACCTGGCTGAATTCGCTCTGGGGCTCGCCACCGACCCGCTGGGTCGGGGAATCGGGTCTTACCAGTTCCGGATACTGTTGCTCCAGTTCCTGCAGCCGGCGCATGAGCCGGTCGTACTCCGCATCCGGCACACTGGGCGTATCGAGAACGTAGTACTGATAGTTCCACGCCTCCAGTTGCGAGCGCAGGGACTCGACTTCCAGCTCAATATCAGCGGATGGCATGGGAAAAGGCTGGGGTAATCAGCGCGCCTTGGCCAGCATGCGACGTTCCAGGTCGCGAATCTGCTGCCGGCAGTGTTCCAGGGTCTGCCTGGTCATCACGCTGCGGGATTCGTCCAGCACATCCCCACCCAGGTTGCGGGCCACCGCCTGGGCGGTTTCCAGCATGTAGTCGAAGGCTTTCATCATGTCTTCCGGCCCGGGCAGTGTGACGAAGAACACCAGCCCGGGGGTGCTGAAGTCAGACATGTTGTCTATGTCGAAAACGCCGGGCTGCATCATGTTGGCGACACTGAACTGTATTGCGCCGCGCCCCGCTTCATACTCGTGTCGGTGGAAGAAACTCATATCGCCGAAGCGCAGGTCACAGGCCAGCAGGATGTGCAGTATGTCTTCCCCGCGAAAGCCCTGGGGACTCCTGGCCACCACATTGAGCATGAACACCTCGGGATCGATTTCCCTCGGCAGGCGTCCGGGGGCTTCCTCCTCCACCGGTGCCGCGTCACCGGCGCCCATGCCATCCAGCCAGTCCAGGTTTTCCGGTTCGTCCGCAGACCCGGCACTGCTCATGCCGGAAACCAGTTCAAGGTCGTCTTCCAAGTCCTCCGGCGGCCCACTGGCAGGCTCTGCTTCCGGCGCCTCATCTGGTGCAGACTCCATAGCGGCAGCCTGTCCCAGTTGGCCGGCCAGCGGCATGTCGGCCCCCACTGCAGCCTGCTCCAGGCCCGCCGCCCTCAGCAGGTCTCCCCGCTGCACCACCCGGGCGCCGCCGTTGGGCAGCTCCTTGAGCCAGCCAAGGTCCTCGTCGCGCTCGGCAACCGTCTCCTGGGGATCGACCAGTTTCATTTTAACGCGCGAGTAGCGATCACTGCGCACCCGCCGCCAGGCATCCAGCAACACGGCCAAGATCAGTAGCACCCCGACAATGACCATCCAGTCCCGAATTGTTAGTTCCATCACGCCCCGTCGTCCCCCGGCCCTGTTTTACCCCTGCTAGCTCGCCGCCAATTCCGCCGCTTCGTCCACATCCACGGAAACCAGTCGCGACACCCCGGGCTCATGCATGGTGACACCCATCAGCTGATCGGCCAGTTCCATGGAAATCTTATTGTGTGTAATGAAGATAAACTGCACCTTCCCGGACATCTCCTTCACCATGCGGACGTAGCGTCCCACGTTGGCGTCATCCAGCGGCGCGTCCACCTCGTCCAGCATACAGAAGGGAGCCGGATTGAGCTGGAAGATCGAGAACACCAGCGCAATCGCGGTCAGCGCCTTCTCTCCGCCCGAGAGCAGGTGGATAGTGCTGTTCTTCTTGCCCGGGGGGCGCGCCATAATGGAGATGCCGGTATCCAGCAGGTCGTCACCGGTCATCTCCAGGTAGGCACTGCCACCGCCGAACACCCGGGGGAACAGATCCTTGAGGCCATTGTTGACCTTGTCGAAGGTCTCCCGGAATCGACTGCGGGTCTCCTTGTCGATCTTGCGAATCGCCGACTGCAGGGTATCCAGGGCGGTCTCCAGGTCCTCGTTCTGGGTGTCCAGGTAAGTCTTGCGCTCAGACTGCAGGTCGTACTCTTCGATAGCAGCCAGGTTGATCGGGCCCAACCGGGCGATGCGATTGGCCACACGCTCCAGTGAGCGCTGCCATTCCTGCTCCTCGGCCCCCTCCGGCATCGACTGCAGAACCTCTTCCACCTGGTGCTCGCTCTCGGTGAGCTGCTGTTGCACGTTTTCCCGCTGAACCTGCAGGGACTGGTTAGCCAGGCGCTTCTGCTCCAGTTCGCTGCGTACGGACTCGGCGCGGTGCTCGATGGCCGCGCGCTGCTGTTCCGCCTGGCGCAGCAGGTGCTCCACTTCCGCCACTGCCTGACGGGCCTGGCCGAGTTCGCCCTCGGTTTCCAGGCGCAGACCCAGCTGTTCTTCCAGCTCTGCCTGCAGGCCCTCCAGAGGTTGGTCGTTTTCATTCAGGCTGCTGCCCAGGCTGTCGCAGCGCTCCCGCAGTTGTATCACCTGCCGGTCGGTGCGCTCGATGGAATTGCGCATCGAATTCAGCTGGGTCTGCAGGGACTGGTAACGCATGGCCACCCGGTGACAGGCGTCCTTGTCGTGGCGCGCCTTCTGGCGGGCGCTGTCCAGGGTACCCCGGGTTCGGTCCCGCTCGGACAACAACTCCTCACGGCGCTGGGAATCATGTTCCATTCGCTCGATAGCCTCCGCCAACAGATGTCGGGCCTCGGCGATGGCCTCCTGCTCGTGACGGAACTGTGCCCGGGACTCGTCGAGATCCGCCACCAGGCGCTCCCGCCGGGCGTTGAGCTGCTCCTGCCTGGCCTGCTGGGCCGACATACTGGAACTGATCTCAGCGTGCTGCCGGGTGCTCGCCTGTAGCTCCCGCTGGCATTCCTGACGCTGTTCCTCCAGCCGCTTCAGGGTTTCCTGGGCAGACAGCAGGGACTGCTCCAGCTCGCTTTCCCGCCGTTCCTGTTCCGCCACCTGCCGCGCCAGGCTCTCCAGCTCCTGCTGCCGCTGGATCACACCGCCCTGCTGGCCGGTAACGCGACTGACCCGCATCCAGTTGGGTCCCAGCCAGACCCCATCGCGGGTAATGATGGACTCGTGGGAAGCCAGTGTGCCCCGTTGCTGCAGTGCCTGCGGCAGGTCATCAGCCACACGCACACCGGCGAGCAGCGCATTGGCGCGCCCGCCGCTGCGCACCCGGGAGGCCAGGTACTCCATAGAGGGAGCGGGCTGCTGGCCGGTTTCCAGCAGCATCAGCTGGCCCTGTTCCAGGTTGTCGAGCATCGTGCCCAGGGGCCCGACGTTGTCGACACAGACCGCGTGAAGATCGTCCCCCAGCACGGTTTCCACCGCCAGCTGCCAACCATCGTCTACCTGCATCTGTTCCAGCAGTCGCGGCCGGTCCGCCAGCTGCTGATCCCGCAGCCAGTCACCCACCGCCTCGTTGCCGTCCTCCATCGCTGCCTGCTGCAATGCCTCCAGGGAAGCCTGGCGACCGCGCAATTGCTGCAGGGCAGAGCGCAACTCGTTGAGTTGGCCTGAGGCGTCGGTGGCCTGCTCCCGGGTGGTGGACAGTTGCTGCAGCAACTCTTCCCCGCGATGCTCCCCCGCCGCCATGGTCAGCTCGATATCCGCCAGCTGTTCACCCAGGGCCTCGATCTCGCCATCCTCGGGCCCCGGGGCGAGCTGGACTTTTTCCTGCTCCAGTTGACGGCTGCGATCCTGAATGCGCTGCAGTACCTGCTCCAGGTGTTGTATGCGCGACTGCTGCACCTCCGCCTGCTGGCGCGGTTCCGCCGCGTGCTGGTTGAACTCGTCCCACTGGTGTTGCCAGTGGTGCATGGCCTCTTCCCCCTGCAACAGGGCTTCGGCGGAGCTCTCCTCCAGCGCCTGCAACGTCTCCAGCTCCGGCGCCAGGGTTTCCACTTCCCCCTCCCAGCTGGAGAGCTTTTTCCGGTCTTCGCCCAGGTGACTCTCGGCCTCGGCGAGGCTGGCCCTGGTCTGTTCCAGGTCATCCTGCAGCTGCCGACCACGCTCCTGCTGGTGCTTGATGGTCTGCTCTATACGCGTCACTTCAGAGCCCAGGGAGTAATACCTGGCCTGCACCCGGTTGAATTCGTCGGTGCGGTCCGTGTGCTCGACCCGGTGCTGCTCGATAGCGGTGTCCACCTGCTGGTGCTCGGTGTGCACCGCCTCCAGCTTGACCTCCAACTCGCCGACAGCCTGGCCCGCGGCGCCGATTTCGGCATCCAGCTTCTGCCACTGAAGGGCCAGCAACTGCGCCTTCAGTTCCCGCTCCTCGTCCTTGTACTCGCGGTATTTCTCCGCCGCCTGGGCCTGGCGCTGCAGGTGCTGCAACTGGCGCTCCAATTCCTCTCTCAGGTCGGTGAGTCGCTCGAGGTTTTCCAGGGTGCGGCGCATGCGGCTCTCGGTTTCCTTGCGACGCTCCTTGTACTTGGAGATGCCCGCGGCCTCCTCGATAAAGACCCGCAACTCCTCCGGCTTGGACTCGATCAGCCGGGAGATCATGCCCTGCTCGATGATGGCATAACTGCGGGGACCGAGGCCGGTGCCCAGGAAAATGTCTGTAATGTCGCGACGCCGGCAGCGGGTATTGTTGAGAAAATATTCCGATTGGCCCTCGCGGGTCACCTGGCGCTTGATGGAAATCTCAGCGTAGCTGGCATACTCCCCGCCGACACCGCCATCCGCGTTGTCGAACACCAGTTCGATTGAGGCCTGCCCCACCGGCTGGCGATTGACGGAGCCGTTGAAAATGACATCCGCCATGGATTCCCCGCGCAGGTTCTTGGCCGAACTCTCGCCCATGACCCAGCGTACCGCGTCGATGACATTGGATTTTCCGCAGCCGTTGGGGCCGACTACAGCGCACATATTGCTCGGAAAATGGACCGTCGTGGGATCGACGAATGACTTAAAACCCGCCAGCTTGATAGACTTTAGTCGCATAATACTTGAGGTATCTTCTGCATCCCGCTGTTTTTTATAGGTTTATTCCGGTTTATCGCCTACTTCACCCCGCCACCGGAACACAACATATAGTGTATAGGCTTTAATCGAACAACACTATGCCTGAATGCGAGAAATACAGAAATTTAGGATTCGGGGCCAACCCGGGGCTGCAGGACAATCTCCACCGGCCCCCCGTCCGGGGTGGGTACCAGGGGTCCCGCCTGCCCCAACCAGGAAGCAGAGGCCTCCCCGGGGCGACCATCCGGTGACACCTGGACTACCACCAGCACCGACTCGGTGTCGGACAGTTTCTGCCCGGCCATGGAATTGCTGTCGTCCAGGCGCAGGGTCACCGGCAACTGCGAGGCGGACAGGCGCTGCACGGCGATCGGCATGCGGCTATCCGAGTCGGCATTGCGAGCGAGGATAAACACCGTATCCGCGGGATTGATCCCCTCAGGCGCGTTAACCCGCACCGTGACCCCGGCGGCCGATGGCTCTGCGTCTGCGACCACCTGGGACGCTGGTTGCTGTGCCGGTGCCTCACCGAGCTGTTGGCGGGCGCTCTCGATGACACTGGCTATCATGTTGGCACTGTCGGAACCGGGGGATTCCATGGCCAGCAAACGCTGCCAGTACTCGATGGCGGCGCGGTACTTACCCTCCTCGAAAGACGCCATGCCCAGCAATCCCAGGGCGGTGCGCTGGTGCGGATTGACCGCCAGCGCCTGCTCGGCCTTCATTCGGGCATCGTCGCTCAGCACCCGGCCGGCAGCCAGGAATTCGGCCTGGGCCGCATAGGCCAGTGCCTGCGCATCCTGCGGCGACTCCTCGGCAAGTGCACCGTAGGTGTCCGCGGCCCTGCCGTAGTCACGCTGTCCCATGTAGTAACGCCCCAGCAGCGCCACATAGTGCAGGTTGTCGGGGCGCTGGGTCGAACGCGCCTCGATGGCGTCGATCAGCAGCCGCATGTCCTGCTCGCTGCTGCCCTCGTCGAATTGTTGCAACTTGCGACTGATCTCCACATCCGCCGCCGCTCCGAGGTAGTAATAGAGGGCACTGGAGGCAAAAGCCACCATCGGCAGCAGTAACCAAAGTGGAAAGCTGCGGGAGCCACCGGCCGCGACCGACCCGTCGCCCGCAGCCTGCTGGTCGTCTTCCAGCAGGCGCAGTCGTGCATCTTCGCGCAGGTCCTCGTCACCCGTCTCTGCGAGTTCCACCTCGCGCAGCCGGTACCACTCCAGGTTGGCCCGGTCCAGCTCCTGGTCGGCAGCGCTGCCGCGCCGGAAGGGGCGCAGGTAGAACAGAGCGCTGAGCAGCACCAGGGCGCCGCAAACGATAACGAAAAGGCTCAAGCGTCTTTCTCCGACTCGTCCAGCAGATCCTGCACGCGCCGGGACTCCTCGGCACTCAGTTCGCTGCCCCCTTCACCGGTGGCCGCATTTCGGCGGCCGCGCAGGGTCAAAACTACGACCACCACGGCGGCCATCAACAACAGCAGAGGCGCCAGCCACAGCACCGCAGTGGCGCTGCTGAAGCTGGGGCGATAACGCACAAACTCACCGTAGCGCGCCACCATGTAATCGAGTATCTCCTGGTCGCTGGCACCCTCTTCGAGTTGCGTGTACAGCAACTGGCGAAGGTCCCTGGCGATGGGCGCATTGGAGTCGGCGATATTCTGGTTCTGGCACTTGGGACAGCGCAGTTCACCGCTGAGCTGGTGGTAGCGCTTTTCCAGCTCCTCGTCGCTGAACTCGTAGGTCTCGATCACCGCCAGGGCCGGGGCGGTTAACAGCAGGAGTAGCATGAGCAGACGCGCGGATGCCGCCATCAGTTGACCCTCCCCGTCTTGAGTTCCCGGTACAGGGGCTGCAGGATATCCTGCCACACCCGCTCATCCACCACGCCCACGTGGCGATAGCGGATCACGCCCCCCGCGTCCACCAGGTAGGTTTCCGGCGCACCGTACACCCCCAGGTCCAGCCCCAGGGTTCCCTGGGCGTCGACGATATTGACGCGGTAGGGATTACCCAGCTCCTCCAGCCAGCGCAGGGCGTCCGTATCATCGTCCTTGTAATTGAGGCCGATGATCGGCACCCCCTGCTCCGCCAGCATATGCAGGTAAGGGTGTTCCACCCGGCAGGAGACACACCAGGTCGCCCAGACATTGAACAGGGCCACCTCGCCGATCACGTCTTCCCGGCGCAGCATCCTGTCCCCACCCAGGGCGGGCAGTTCGAAGGACGGCAGGGGACGGTCGATCAGCGCCGAGGGCAGTTCCTTGGGATCCAGTTCCAGACCTCGGAACAGGAACAGGGCGAGGACCGCGAACAGGATCAGCGGGATGAAAAGTTTGAGCCTAGGCCCCATGCAATGCCCCCTGAAGGCCTTCTCTGGCGGAGCGCCGCTGGCGGCGATAACGCCGGTCAAGGGTGGTGGCGAAGCCACCCAGGCCCATAAATATCGCGCCCAGCCACATCCAGCGCACCATCGGTTTATAGTGGAGGCGGATCGCCCAGGCGCCCTCGGCGCCCACCGGCTCGCCCATGGCCACGTACAGGTCGCGGAACAAACCCGGATCGATGGCGGCCTCGGTCATTACCGAGCCACTCGCCAGGTAGCGCCGCTTCTGCGGCGCCAGGTGGGTCACCACGTCTCCGTCGCGGCTGACCCGGAAACGCGCCTCGTCGGCGACGAAGTTGGGACCGCGCACCTGCGCCAGTTCCAGGAAATCGAAGCGGTATCCCGCCAGCACCTGGCTGTCGCCGGGCTGCATTTTCAGGTCGCGCTCGACGCTGTACTGGCTGGTGGCGACGATGCCGATGATGCAGGCGGCGAAACCGAGATGGGCCAGCAGCATGCCCCAGTAACTCGGGCTCAGGCGACGCAGTCCGCGCCCGAGGGTGGTGGCTCCGCGCACCCGGTACCAGAGATCGCGGGCGAGGCCCAGTACCAACCAGGCCGAAAGCAGGGCCGCCAGCGCCACCCACAGGTTGTACTCCACCCCAAGCAGGGGGAGGGTCAGGCCGCAGGCGACCGCCACTACCGCCGGCAGCGCCAGTTCTCCGCGCCAACGGGAGACGCTGTCACTCTTCCAGCGGGAGACCGGCCCCAGCCCCATGAAGGTTGCCAACAGGGCCATGAGTGGCACGAACACCGCGTTGAAATAAGGCGGGCCCACCGAGTATTTGCCCTGCCCCAGTGCGTCCATGATCAGCGGGAAAAGGGTGCCGAACAGTACCGTCAGGGTCGCCACCAGGAAAACAACGTTGTTAAACAGCAACAGGCTCTCACGGGAGACCCAGGCGAAACTCACACGACTGCTCACCGCCGGCGCACGTAGGGCGTAGAGGGTGAGTGAGCCGCCCACCACCAGGGCCAGGAACAGCAGGATGAACAGACCCCGGGCCGGGTCGGTGGCGAAAGCGTGCACCGAGGTCAGCACCCCGGAACGCACCAGGAAGGTCCCCAACAGGCTCAACGAAAAAGTGAAGATCGCCAGCAGTACCGTCCAGCTCTTGAACAGACCGCGTTTCTCGGTCACCGCCAGCGAGTGAATCAGGGCAATCCCCGCCAGCCAGGGCATAAAGGAGGCGTTTTCCACCGGGTCCCAGAACCACCAGCCGCCCCAGCCCAGTTCGTAGTAGGCCCACCAGCTGCCGAGCATGATCCCCAGGCTGAGAAACGCCCAGGCCACATTGGTCCAGGGGCGCGACCAGCGGGCCCAGGAGGCGTCCAGCCGGCCGCCCAGCAGGGCCGCGATGGCAAAGGCGAAAGCCACCGAGAAGCCCACGTAGCCCATGTACAGCAGCGGCGGGTGAATAATCAGGCCCGGGTCCTGCAGCAGCGGGTTGAGGTCGCTGCCGTCGGCGGGGACGCCGGGTAGCAATCGTTCAAAGGGATTGGAGGTGAAAAGGGAGAAAGACAGGAAACCGACGGCGATCGCCCCCATCACCGCCAACACCCGGGACAGCACCAGTAGCGGCAGCTGCCGGCTTAGCAGGGCCACCGCGCTGGTCCACATTGCCAGGATCAGCGCCCACAACAGCAGGGAGCCCTCGTGGTTACCCCACACCGCGGAAAACTTGTAGACGGCCGGCAGCAGGCTGTTGCTGTTGTTGGCTACCAGCTTCACCGAGAAATCGTCCTGCAGGAAGGCTGTGGCGAGGCAGGCGAAACTGATGCCGACGAATACCAGCGTTCCTACCGCCAGACCCGGCGCCAGGCCCATCGACACCACGTCGCGCCGCCAGGCGCCCCAGGCGGGAAGCACCGCCAGGATCGCCGCCAGGCAGAGGGCAACGATCAGGGCGTAGTGCCCTACCTCGGGGATCATTTAGCGTTCCCCTTGTGGTCGTATCCGGATTTTTCCAGTGCGTCGGCCACTTCCGGCGGCATATAGTTCTCATCGTGCTTGGCCAACACTTCGGTGGCCTGCAGCACCCCGGATGCATCCAGCACGCCGGAGGCCACGGCGCCCTGCCCCTCGTCGAACAGGTCCGGGAGAATGCCTTCGTAAATCACCGGCACGCTGGCCTCGAAGTCGGTAATTTCAAAGCGCACCGCCAGGCTGTCGCTGCTGCGCTGGACGCTGCCGTCGACGACCATACCGCCAACCCGGATTGGCTGCCCCACCGGCGCCTTGCCCGCAGCAACCTCGGCCGGCGGGAAAAACAGGTTGATATTGCCCCGCAGGGCGTACACTACCAGGCCGATGGCAGCACTGGAAAACAGCACCACAAACAAGACCAGAATCAGACGCTGCTTTCTTACCGGGTGCATTAATCACCTCCTCGTGTGTCGCCCGCGGCGGCTTGCTGGCGTTTGACTTCACCCGCCAGCTGGCGCAGGAAACGCCGCCGGCGGCGGCCTGGTGCCACCAGGATCAGCGCGATCACCGCGGATGTGATCAGGTAGGCTGACCACACGAAAACGCCGTGGCCGTCCATGTGCAGCAGCGCATCCAAACTCTGGAAATACATCACCCGCGCCCCCCTGCCAGGGCCAGCTTCCTGACCCAGTTGGTGCGGGCCTCGCGCTGCAGCAATTCGGCGCGCATATTCATCAGCAGGCAGCAGGTAAACAGGGCGTAGAAGGCCGTGATCATCAGCAGCAGCGGGTACAGCATGCTGGGATCGATGCTGGATTCGCCGGTGAATTTGATCGAGGCGGGCTGGTGCAGACTGTACCACCAGTCAACCGACTTGTAGATGATAGGGATATTGACCGTACCCACCAGGCTGAGTACCGCGCAGGCCTTGCCCGCAGCCTCCTTGTTGTCGTAGGCCTCGTACAGGGCCACCACCCCCAGGTACAGGAACAGCAAAATAAGCATCGAGGTGATTCGGGCATCCCACACCCACCAGGTTCCCCAGGTGGGCTTGCCCCAGATGGCGCCGGTCAGCAGGGCGATAAAAGTGAGGGCCGCGCCGATCGGAGCGGCCGCTTTCATCGCCACGTCCGCCATCTTCATCTTCCAGATCAGGTTGATCGCCCCGGCGATGGCCATCACGTAATAACCGGCCAGGGCCACCACCGCCGCGGGCACGTGTATATAAATGATGCGATAGCTGTTGCCCTGGCGGAAGTCCGGCGCGGTAAACAACAGGCCCCACACCAGCCCCGTCACCAACGCCAGCAGGGTCAGCGGCAGCAACCAGCGCAGGATGGACCCGGAGATGCCATACAGCCAGGGAGGGGAACCGAGTTTATGGAAGAAGGACCACATAGAGGCGGCAATTATACAGTTAGCCCAGCGCGGGACAACTCGCTGTCCGGCCTGCGTCGCAATCCGTCATCAGGCATCGACACTGATCCGCAGGCCCGCCGCTATCGCCAGGGGCGCAAGGGCAATAGCCAGGGACAGCATCGCCCCCAGCAGGGCCAGGTAGGGACCCGCGGGGCTGCCGTTGACCGCCGCCTGTACCGCCGCACTGCCGAAGATCAGCACCGGCATATAAAGGGGCAGGATCAGCAGGGAGATCAGCATACCCCCACGCTTCAGTCCCACCGTCAGCGCAGCGCCGATGCAGCCCAGCAGGCTGAGGACCCCGGTCCCCAGCAGCAGGCTGGCCACCAGCGAACCGATGGCCTCCCCGGGCAGGTTGAGCATCAGGGCGAATACCGGCGATACCAGTGCCAGCAGCAGGCCGGTGATCAGCCAGTGGGCGCCGATATAGGCGAGCACCGAAAGGTACAGGGGCTGCGGGGACAACAGCAGTTGCTCCAGGCTGCCGTCATCGAAATCACTGCGGAATACCGCGTCGGAGGTCAACAGGTTGGACAACAGGGCGATGATCCACAGGATACCCGGCGCGAAGCCGGCCAGCTGGTCCGGCGCCGGCCCCAGTCCCAGTGGAAACAGGGCCACCACCATGGCGAAGAACAGCAACGGGTTGCCGATCTCGATGGGCCTGCGAACCGCCAGCACCAGCTGCCGCCGCAGCAGCCGCAGGCAGAATGCCGCGGGACCCGGTGCACTCACAGCACCACCCCCTCGAGCAGGCTGAGGAAGCGCACCTCATACTCGACCTGCAGCGACTGGTGGGACGTCATCAACACAGCGCCGCCGCGCTCGACATGGCGGACGAACAGCGCCTCCAGCTGGGCCACTCCCGCCTTGTCGATAGCGGTGAAGGGTTCGTCCAGCAGCCACAGGGCACAGTTTGACAGGTACAGGCGCGCCAGGTTGACCCGGCGGTGCTGGCCGGCGGAAAGGGCGTGGCTGGGGACATCCTCGTAGCCGGAGAGCCCCACCTGTTCCAGCGCCGATTCGATCTGTTGGTCGCTGTAAATGCCCGAGCCCGACACGTGCCAGGCAAGGTTCTCCCTGGGGGTCAGCAGGGCCTTGACCCCACTCTGGTGCCCCAGGTACAGCATGGGGGCGCTTCGCACTACCCGACCGGTAAATCCGTAGCGGGACAGCCCGGCGAGAATCCGCATCAGGCTGGTTTTGCCGGCACCGTTGGCCCCCTCCACCTGGAACAGGTGACCCGGGTGCACCTCGAAAGAGAGTTCGCGGAACAGTTCCCTGCCGCCCCGCTCCAGGGTGAGGGACTCTGCCGCCAGCAGCGGCTTATCAGCCTGCACTAAAGATTAACCACCTGGATCGCGGGTACGTGCAGATCCCTATCCGTCTCGATACGCAGGCTGGCGAAGTCGAACAGGTCGCTGTCTGCCAGTTGCGAGGGCGCCACGTTCCGAATGCTGCGGAAAATCGTCTCGGTGCGCCCGGGGTACTCGCGTTCCCAGTCCGCCAGCATTTTCTTGACCTGCACCCGCTGCAGGTTTTCCTGGGAACCGCAGAGATTGCAGGGAATGATGGGAAACGCCTTGTAATCGGCAAACCGCGCAAGGTCTTTCTCCTTGCAGTAGGCCAGGGGCCGGATCACCACGTTCTGCTTGTCGTCGCTGAGCAACTTGGGCGGCATGGCCTTCAGGCTGCCGTTGAAAAACATGTTCAGGAACAGGGTCTCCACGATATCGTCCCGGTGATGGCCCAGGGCGATTTTGGTCGCGCCGATGTCCGTGGCAAAGCCGTACAGGCTCCCCCGCCGCAGGCGCGAACACAGACCGCAGGTGGTCTTGCCCTCCGGCACCACTTCCCTGACGATGCTGTAGGTGTCCTTCTCCAGTATGTAGTAGCGAATCCCCAGCGCGGACAGGTAGTCTGGCAGCACCTGCTCCGGGAAGCCGGGCTGCTTCTGGTCCAGGTTGACTGCCACCAGTTCGAAATCGATGGGCGCGTTGTGGCGCAGGCTGACCAGGATATCCAGCATGCCGTAGGAATCCTTGCCCCCTGACAGACAGACCATCACCCGGTCGCCAGCCTCGATCATATTGTAATCGGCGATGGCATTACCGACGTTCCGACGCAGCCGCTTCTGCAGCTTGTTGAACTCGGTCTTTTCTTTGCGGGATAGTTCACGCACGCTGTTGTGCCGTTAGTGCTTGATTTGGCGCGCATTTTACTTGCATGGGGTAGTGACGTCCAGCAGCGGGAAGCCACCAGTTGCAAGGAGCCCGGGTACTGGACCCTGGTCGAGGCTCCCTTGTTTTTTGCGGCGAATGCCACCACAATGTGCGCCCCGAAAAAATCCCTTTCCACCCATGAGGAACCCTTCGCGATGAAACAACCAGTTCGAGTAACCGTTACCGGTGCCGCGGGCCAGATCGGCTACGCCCTGCTCTTTCGTATTGCCTCTGGCGCCATGCTGGGCGACGACCAGCCCGTGATCCTGCAGCTGCTGGACATCACCCCCGCCATGGAAGCCCTGGAAGGGGTAAGAATGGAGCTGGAAGACTGCGCTTTCCCGCTGCTGGCAGGCATCGTCTGCACCGACGACCCCGACACCGGCTTCAAGGACGCCGATTACGCACTGCTGGTCGGCGCCCGCCCCCGCGGCCCCGGCATGGAGCGCAAGGACCTGCTGGAAGCCAACGCCGCGATTTTCTCGGTACAGGGCAAGGCCATCAACGACAACGCCAGCAGGGATATCAAGGTGCTGGTGGTGGGCAACCCCGCCAACACCAATGCATTGATCACCCAGCGGAACGCGCCGGACATCGACCCGCGCAACTTCACTGCGATGACCCGCCTGGATCACAATCGCGCCATGACCCAGATCGCCCAGAAGACCGGCAAGACCGTGAACGATGTGAGCAACATGACCATCTGGGGCAACCACTCGGCCACCCAGTACCCCGACCTGCTCAACACCAGGGTGGACGGTGAGTCCGCCATCAGCCTGGTTGACCAGGCCTGGTACGAAGAGGAGTTCATTCCCCTGGTCCAGCAGCGCGGCGCAGCCATCATCAAGGCTCGCGGTGCGTCTTCCGCCGCCTCCGCCGCCAATGCCGCCATCGGTCACATGCGCAGCTGGGCCCTGGGCACTGACGGAGACGACTGGGTCTCCATGGGCGTGTACTGCGACGGTTCCTACGGCATCACCGAGGGCCTGATTTACTCCTTCCCCTGCCGCTGCGAGGGCGGCGACTGGAGTATCGTCCAGGGCGTGGAAGTGGGGGATTTCAGCCAGGCCAAGATGACTGCCACCGAGCAGGAACTGATCGAAGAGCGCGACGCGGTGCAGCATCTGCTGCCATGACCGAAACCGCCACGACCAAGAGCTATCACCACGGCAACCTGCGCGCGGAGCTGCTGGACACTGCCATAGAGCAACTGCGTGAAACCGGCGCTGACGACCTCAGCCTGCGGGCCCTGGCCCGCGCCATCGGCGTTTCCCAGACCGCGCCCTACCGCCATTTCGCCGACAAGGGCGAACTGCTGGCGGCCATGGCTACCCGTGGTTACCGGCAACTGCTATCCGCCCTGCGCCAGGCGGAGCAGTCCGCCGGGGACTGCCCGAAAGCGAAACTGGTCGCGGTAGCCCACGCCTATGTCGACTATGCGGCCAGCAATCCGCAGCTGTTCAAGCTGATGTTCGGCCCGACGGTACAGCCTATGCAGAAGTACCCGGAACTGCGCGAGGCCAGCCGTGACACCCTGGCTCTGGTTCGCGAGATGCTGCAACTGGGCATTGACCGGGGCATCTACCATTTCGACGACGACCTGGTCTACCTGACCAATGCCGGCTGGTCCAGTATCTACGGCCTGGCCACCCTGAAGGTGGATGCGCCGGAGCTGTTCGAGCGCCATATCGACCTGCATCGCCAGGTGGACATCGGTGTGCAGACCTTTATCGCCGGTATCAGCCGGGAGTAAGTAGGGCGCCCTGCTAGAGTTCCCGCAGTAAAGCCAGGGGTGGACTCGACACTACCTTGCGGCAGCTGAACACTCCCAGCCCCCCGACCAGCAGCGATCCGCAGACCAGGCCGGCGGGCCAGATCCGCGGGGAAGGGGCGTAATGCATGTCCATCACCCAGGTCTGCAGGATGTAGACCGACAACTCCGCCGCCACGGTGGCCAACAGGCCCGCAAACAGGCCCAGGGTGGCGAACTCGATCAACAGCCCCCCCAGCACCAAGCGTCTGCGGGCTCCCAGTGCCCGCAGGATGGCGCTCTCCTGCATGCGCGCGTCGACACTGGCCTGTACCCCTGCCACCAGCACCAGCCCCCCGGCAGCCAGGATCACCACCAGCACCAGCTCGATGGCCGCCGATACCTGGCGCACGATAGATCGCACCTGTTCCACCACCACGTCCATCTCGATCACCGTCACCGTGGGGAACTCGCGGATGAATCGATTGAGGAAACGCTTGTCTGAGGCTTCCAGGTGGAAACTGGTCATGAAGGTGGCCGGGTAATCCGCCAACAGCCGCGGCGGGAAAATCAGGAAGAAATTGGGGCGCATTGACTGCCACTCCAGCTCACGGATACTGGCAACAGTCGCCTGCAGCGGTCGCGAGCCCACCAGGAAACCCAGGGTATCGCCGATGCCGACACCCAGGCGTTCCGCGTATCCGCTCTCAAGGGACACCAGCGCCTCTGTCGTTTCGGGGTCCCACCAGCGCCCTGCCGCCAACCGATTGTCCCCGGGCAGGGTGGTCGACCAGGTGAAATTGGATTCCCGCTGGCGCCGGTCCTGGGTGCGGTCCTCGGTCTGTGGCAGTTCCTCGCCGTTGACCGACATGATCCGCCCGCGGATCATCGGGTACAGGGGTTCGCTGGCGATCTGCTGCTGGCGCAGCATCTGGTCCACCGCCTGCACCTGTTCCGGCCCGATATTGATAATGAAATGATTCGGCGTGTCTTCCGGCAACTGCATCTGCCACTCGTCGATCAGGGAGGTACGCACCAGCAGCAGGACCAGGAGCAGCATGATGGCCATGGCGAAAATCACCACCTGCAGGGCATTCGCGGTGCCGCGGCGCTGCAGCCCCGCCAGGGCCAGGCGCCAGATACTGCCGGCGCTCATGCCCACCAGCCTGCCACCGCGAAGCAGGGTGAGTGCCAGGCAGAGCCCCAGCGCCACGGTGATCGCAAGCCCTGCCAGCACCGCCAGGGTCAGGCGCCAGTCACCACTGTACCACCACATCAACAGGGAAACCGCGAGCAGGCCGAGACTGTAATCGCCCAGGGTGCGGCGGTTTTCCAGGGGCAGGTCCCTGCGCAACACCCGCAGGGGGCTGGCCTGGGCGAGACGCCGCAGGGGCGGCCAGGCGAAACACAGCAGGCAGGTAAGCGAGGTAGCGCTGCCTATTGCATAGGGGCGCAGGCCGCTGGGGCCGGGCTTCACCGGCAGCTGCTCCGCAAACAACTGGAAAAACATGGCCTGCAGGCCCCAGCCCAGCAGGCAGCCCGCCAGGGTAGCGGTCGCACCCAACAACAGCAGGCTGCGGCCGTAAAGGCGATTAACCGCCGCCGAGGTCGCACCCAGGCTTTTCATGATGGCGACATAGTCGTTATGCCGCTCGCTGAAGCGACGCGCCGCCAGGGCGATGGCCACCCCGGCCAGCACCACCGCCAGGCTACCGGCGAGCAACAGGAAACTTTCCGCCCTCTTAAGGGCGCTGCCGATGCCGGGCTGTCCATCGTTGACATCCAGCAGGGACTGGCCATTGACCAGCTGCGGTTTCAACCAGCCGGCAAAAGCCGTCACGGACTCCGGCTCACCCGCGTAGAGCTGCCGGTATTCCACCCGGCTGCCGGGCTGTACCACCCCGGTGGCCGGGATATCACCGTAATGCATCAACACCCGCGGACCGTAACCGTAAAAAGACGCCCCCTGGTCCGGCTCGGTGCGGGCCGCAGCCGTCACCGTAAACTCCGCATCGCCGATGCCCACCCGCTGCCCGACTGCCACGTCCAGCAGGGGAAACAGGCGGGAATCAAGCCACACCTCCCCAGGCCCGGGCCCGGCGCGGGCCGGACGGATCTCACCGAAGGGCTCCTCGCTGCGGGTCAGTTCGCCTCGCAGGGGATACTCATCACTGACCGCCTTCACCGAAGCCAGGTACATGGCCTCCTCCCCGGCATACACCATGGAAGGAAACGACAGGGTACGCGCCAGTCGCAGGCCCCGCCCCCGGGCTTCACGCAACCAGGCCTCGGGCAGGTCGCGACTGCTGCGCACCACTGCATCCGCCGCCAGGAAACGGTGGCTCTCCTGTTCCAGGGCACTCTGCAGGCGGGTGGTAAAGGCGCTGATACCCGCCACTGTCCCTACCGCCAGTACCAGGGCCATCACCAGCACACCCAGTTCCCCACCGCGCCAGTCCCTCGCCAGCATGCGTGTCGCTGTCATCGACATAAGGTCAGGCCGCCGCTACCAATTCACCGGCTTCGATACACAGGCGTCGTTCACAGCGTGCGGCCAACGTTTGGTCGTGGGTGACCAGCACCAGGGTGGTGCCCTCCTCCCGGTTCAGCTCGAACAACAGGTCGATGATGTGACTGCCGGTGCGGGTATCCAGGTTGCCGGTGGGCTCGTCGGCAAACAGGATAGTCGGCCGCGCGGCGAAGGCCCTGGCGATAGCCACCCGTTGTTGCTCGCCCCCGGACAGCTGCCTGGGATAGTGGCTCACGCGCTCCGCCAGCTCCACCCGCTCCAGGTAGTGCGCCGCCTGCTCCCGGGCGTTGGCCTGCCCCTGCAGCTCCAGGGGCAGCATGACGTTTTCCAGTGCGGTCAGCGCCGGCAACAGCTGGAAAGACTGGAACACGAAACCCACCTCGCGCCCGCGGAACAGGGCGCGCCCGTCCTCGTCCAGCTGCCCCAGGTCGGTATCACCGATCACCACCCGGCCGCCACTGGCCTGGTCCAGGCCAGCCAGCAGGCCGAGCAGGGTCGATTTACCCGATCCTGACGCCCCGACGATCGCCACGGATTCCCCCGACTTGATTTCCAGGCTGATCCCTTTCAGTATTTCCAGCTCGCCCCCCGTCATGGGGACCCGTTTCTGGAGATTCTCGGTTTTAATCATGCATCGCTTCCTCTACAACCGGTTACGTCTGGCCATACTGATCGGATTGCTGGCCCTGGCCGGCAACAGCCAGGCCATGACCCGCAATATCCTGGTGCTGGGGGATAGTATCAGCGCTGGCTATGGTATGTCTCTGGAACAGGGCTGGGTCGCGCTGTTCGAGCGGGAACTGGCCGAAAAATACCCGCAGTACACAGTGGTCAACGCCAGCATCAGCGGTGAAACCTCCGGCGGGGGCCTGCGACGGCTGCCGGAACTGCTGGAAGCGCACCGGCCATCCCTGGTGATCATCGAACTCGGCGGCAACGACGGCCTGCGGGGCTACCCGGTCAGCCAGTTGCGCGACAATCTGCGCCGGCTGGCGGCGCTGGCCAGTGACAAGGGCGCCAAAGTCATCCTGGTGCCTGTGGCCATTCCCCCCAATTACGGGCGCCGCTACACCTCGGCCTTCTCGGAAAGTTTTGCCCTGGTGGCCTCTGAGACCAGCAGCACCCTGGCACCGCTGATTTTCGGGGGAGTGGCCACCGACCCGGACCTGATGCAGGCCGATGGCATTCACCCCACCGCGGAGGCCCAGCCACTGCTGCTGGACAACATCCGGCCCACGGTGCTGGAGGTGTTGAAGCAACTATGAACTGGCCTGACTGGGACCAACTGCAGAAGGATGACCGGCGGGTTATCTGGCACCCCTACGCCTCCGCCACCGATGTCCCGGAGATTTTTCCCGTTATAGCCGCCCACGGTGTTCACCTGGAACTGGCCGACGGCAGGCGACTACTCGACGGCATGTCATCCTGGTGGTGTGCCATCCACGGTTACAACAACCCGGCCCTCAACCGCGCGGTGCGCGACCAGCTGTTCGATATGTCCCACGTGATGTTCGGCGGCCTCACCCACCCACCGGCGGTAAAACTGGCGCGGCTGCTGACGGAGCTCACGCCGCCTGCGCTGGAACGGGTATTTTTCAGCGACTCGGGCTCGGTGGCGGTTGAGGTGGCGCTGAAGATGGCTATCCAGTACTGGTACTCGATGGGCAGACCCGGAAAGCAGAAACTGGTGGCCCTGCGCAATGGCTACCACGGTGACACTTTCGGGGCCATGTCCCTGTGCGACCCCGAGACCGGCATGCACCACCTGTTCGGAGAGGTGTTGCCAAAGCATTTTTTTGCACCGGCTCCACAATGCCCTTTTGACGGGGACTGCCCGGAACAGGAACTGGCTGCCATGACGGAATTGCTGTCCGTGCACCACCAGGAAATTGCGGCGGTGATCGTGGAGCCGGTGGTCCAGGGCGCCGGCGGCATGCGCTTCTACTGCCCGGACTACCTGGTGCAACTGCGGGCCCTGTGCGACGCCTTCGACGTGCTGTTGATCTTCGACGAAATCGCTACCGGTTTCGGCCGCACCGGCAAGCTGTTCGCCCTGGAGCACGCGGAGGTGGAGCCGGATATCCTGTGCCTGGGCAAGGCGCTGACCGGTGGCTACATGACCCTGGCAGCCACCCTGTGTACCGGCCAGGTTGCCACCGGAATCAGCGAAGGCGAAGCCGGCGCCTTCATGCACGGCCCCACCTTTATGGCCAATCCCCTGGCCTGCGCCACCGCCATCGCCAGCACAGAGCTGCTGCTCTCCCAGCCCTGGCAGCGCACCATAAGGCGCCTTAACAGCGAGCTGGAGCAGGGGCTGGCTCCCGCGCGGGAGCTGGAGCAGGTGGCAGAGGTACGCACCCTGGGCGCCATCGGGGTGATAGAACTGAAGGAAGCCGTGGACATGAAACGCATCCAGCCCATGTTCGTCGAGCGCGGGGTCTGGATTCGCCCCTTCGGCAAACTGGTCTACGCCATGCCTCCCTACATCATGGGCAGCGACGACCTGGCCAGCCTGACTGCCGCCATGGTGGACGTGGTGGCCCAGGCCTGAGCACCCCCCTGGCGGATGTACAAAGGCGCACGGCTCTAATATAGTGAAACCACCAGTGCCCGGGCAGCGAATGACAATAACGACATGTCGAAACGACAGCAGACGCCACTGCAGCAGCGGTTTTACGAGGTAATCTTCGGCACCGAGACGCCTGCGGGGAAATGGTTCGACATCGTCCTGATCCTGGTGATCCTGGCAAGTGTCGCGGTAATCATGCTGGATTCCATTCCGAAACTGCACGCGCATTACGGCCCTCTCTACCTGCAGATAGAATGGGTATTCACCGCCCTGTTTACGGTCGAATACCTGGTGAGGATCTGGTGCACCCCCAACCGGCGGGGCTATATGCTCAGCGTCTACGGACTTATCGACCTGCTGGCCCTGCTGCCTACCTACCTGTCACTGTTGCTGCCCCAGGCCGCACCCCTGCTGATTATCCGCCTGTTGCGTATCCTGCGGATCTTTCGCGTCCTGCGCCTGCTATCGCTATTGCGGGAGGCCAACGAACTGGCTGCCGCGCTGAATCGCTCTGCACGCAAGATTTTTGTTTTCTTTTCGCTGGTGATTATCCTGGCGACGATCTTCGGCTGCCTGATCTATGTGGTGGAAGGCTCGGAAAACGGTTTTCACACCATCCCCAAGAGCATCTACTGGGCGATCGTCACCATCACCACCGTGGGCTACGGTGATATCGTTCCCCAGACGGCCATCGGTCGCGCCATCTCGGCGATCGGCATGCTGATCGGCTACGCGGTGATCGCGGTCCCCACTGGCATTGTCACCGCGGAACTGACCCTCAGCGAGCAGGCCAGGCGAGAACGCACCACCGCGCAGTCCCGCAACTGCACCAATTGCGCCCACGTGGAAGCGGACCCCCACTCCCACTACTGCCGTTACTGTGGCGCCCACCTGCCGCTCCCAGGGCACAGGCCGGAGAAAGGGGCCTGAAAGTGTAGCCGGCAATCGCGGGAATATTACCGTGGGTATCCGGGCGAAAATAAGTATGATGAAATGTATGCGCCGCTAACAACTAAACAGGGGAAATCGATAATGAAAACGACCTCGTACAGGCAGCACAAACTGGCGATTGCCGTCGCCACCACGCTTGGCATCGCCGTTCCGGCCAGTGTTTCAGCACAGACGGTGCTGGAAGAAGTCATCGTCACCGCCCAGAAACGGGAGCAGAGCCTGCAGGATGTGCCGATTGCAGTGTCCGCCTTTAGCGGGGAGATGATAAAGCAGTCCGGAGTCAAGGACATGTTCGATCTGCAGGCCAACGCCCCCAGCCTGATCGTCGGCCAGACCCAGAACTCCAGTACCACCACGTTTTCAATCCGCGGCATATTCACCAGTTCGCAGAACTTCGGCCTCGAACCCTCGGTGGGCCTGTATGTTGACGGGGTCTACCGGGCCCGGCAGAGTTCGATGATCAACAACCTGGTCGATATCGCCAGCGTGGAAGTGCTCCGCGGCCCGCAGGGTACCCTGTTCGGACGTAACACACCCGCCGGCGCTATACAGCTCAACACCGTTGGAGCGGACTTCGAGGGTAGCGGCTTCCTGGAAGCCACCGCGGGTGACTACGATCTCTACAGCGCCAGCGGTGCCAAGTCTCTGACCCTGATCGAGAACGTACTGGCCGTTCGCGCAACCGGTTTTGTCATGAACAGGGACGGCTACGTGGATATCGTGAATGGTGACGACGACGCAATAAATGATCGTGACCGATGGGGCGCACGTTTCCAGGCCCTGTATACACCCAACGACTCACTTACCTTCCGTTTCATCGGGGACTACTCGGAAGTCAACGAAACCTGCTGTGCGGTCGGCAGCTGGAAAAACAACTTCTTTCCCCAGGACGGCGCCACCAGTCCGGAGTCTGGCACCGATGCCACCGCTGTGGCCCTGGGCAGCACTGTAGTGGACCAGAGGGATTTCTACGATTATAAGGTCGCGGTCAGCAGGAAACCAGTATCCGAGAACGAGGACAAGGGCGTGTCGCTGAAGATCGACTGGGAAACGGACAACTTCCTGGTGACCAGCATCACCTCCTATCGCGAATACGATTCCTTCGATGACGTCGACATCCTGTTTACCGACCTGGACACCGCCTACCAGCAGAACGATGCCAGCCAGGACCAGTTCACCCAGGAGTTGCGGATTACCAGTGAGAGCGAGAAGCTCAGTTACGTCGCCGGCCTGTACTACTATACCCAGAACCTGGACAACGACCGGGCTACTACAGTCGGCGGTGATCTGTCCGCCTTGCTCGGACTCCCGGCCAACGCCTTCGTCGATGGCGGTGGTTCCTACGATGTCAACGAACAGGAACACGAAAGTTATGCGGCATTCGGCCAGGCGGACTACAACCTCACGGACAGCCTGGTGCTCACTGCGGGACTGCGCTGGACCTATGAAGACAAGGACATGAGCAACAGCTATACGGAGGACGCCCCGGTACCCTTCTCTCCTTTCGAAGACAACTGGGGTTTCTACGGCTTCGCCGCACTGACACCTTACCCTGATGTCAAGGAAGATTTTGACGACGACCAGGTCACCGGCACCGTCAAGCTCAGCTGGTTCATGAACAACGACATCATGTTCTACGGTTCTTACGGCACCGGTTATAAATCGGGCGGTATCAATACGGACCGCATACCCCCGGAGTTCGACGTACTCTTCGATGCGGAGGAATCGGAATCCTTCGAGGTGGGCATGAAGGCGGAATTTCCCGACCAGGCATTACGGGTCAATGTTGCGCTGCACATGACCGACACCGATGACCTGCAGACAATCTCTTTCCAGGGTGGCGGCTTCATCCTGGAAAACGCGGGTACCGCGGAGACCTATGGCGGCGAGGCCGACATCTCCTGGCTGCCCACCGACTCCACCACCCTGACCCTGGGCTACGCCTACAATCATGCAGAGTATGAGGACTTCCAGGGCTTTCTCTGCTGGACCGGTACGCCCTGGCATACCGGTCAGCCGGACCCCGGACAAAATGAAGACGGCAGCTGCGATCGCAGCGGCGGCGACCTGTCCGGCAATCCGGAAAACGTGGTGATCGTTACCGCGAACCAGGATTTCAACCTGACCGATGGACTCACGGGCTTCATTTATGGCGAATACATATTCTCCGACGAGCGCATGACCGACGTGAACAATGACCCCGAGAAGTACGACGATTCTTATAGCACGGTCAACCTGCGGGCCGGCCTTATCTTTGAGCAATGGGATGCGCAGTTGACAGTCTGGGGACGCAACGTGACAGACGAGGACTCCACCAATACCATCGCCGATGCCACGGCTCAGACCGGACGTTTCATCGCCTACTACAACGAACCCGCCACCTGGGGCGTCACCCTGCGCAAGGACTTCTGACCCGGCGTTTCCACAACCTGACGAAACAGGGCCGGTATTGCTATAATACCGGTCCTTTTTATTGTCGTGGCCCCCATGCCAACACCCCTTTTTTCCTATCGAAAGTACTGGGCGGAGTGCTTCGGCCCCGCGCCGGAACTGCCCATGTCCCGCGCCGAGATGGACCAGCTTGGCTGGGACAGCTGCGACATCATCGTCGTCACCGGCGACGCCTATGTGGACCATCCCAGTTTCGGTATGGCGGT
>JAACFI010000409.1 GCA_009937575.1 Haliea sp. | reverse complement strand
CCAATGACCTCGTTGCCGCGGTCAGCAGCGAGCTTACCCCCACCGAACGGCGTATTGCAAAAGCGGTACTGGCCGAGCCGACATTGATCGCTTTTGGAACAGTCTCCGATCTGGCCAGCCGGGTGGGCACCAGCAGACCGTCCATTGTGCGCTTCGCCAACAAACTCGGCTTCAAGGGCTACACCAGGCTGCAACGGCATGTGCGCATTGGTCTTTCTCATCACCTGGCACGCCCCAGTGAGCGCATCAGGCACGAAGACAAGAGTGCATTGCCGGCACGGGCGGCCATAGATGGCGCAATCGCATCCGTATTCGATGCGTTCGAGGGCGATCAGACCGAGGCACTTGTCGAGCGCATCGCCAAAGCCAAAAATGTCTGGGTAATCTCCGGTGAGACTTCACAGGCCGGGGCTCACGCCTTCCACAGTGGTCTATCCATGGTCCGGCCGGGAGTCCGTTTCGTCGAGGAGCACTCCTTCGGTACCGCTCTGAGTGACGCAGGGCGGCGTGACGTTGCGGTGGTGTTCGATTTCTTCCGCTACCGGCGCCAGGTAGCCAAAGCGGCCGGTGTCTTTGCGGACTCTGAAGTTGCGGTGCTCGCCATTACCGACAGTCCATTGTCTCCGCTGGTGGAATTGGCTGATGCCTGGTGTGAAATAGAGGTTCCGGCGATCGGGCCATTTGACAGTTCGGTGCCGATTGTGGCGTTTGCAGAACTGCTTGTTTCCCGTGTCGCCAAGGCCCTTTACGACGAGGCGACGGCCCGTATCGACCGGATTGAAGCGTTGTGGGAAGAAACAGATGTTTTTCTGTAGAGGTCTTAGCCCTTAGGAGTAGAAGGTGATCAACAAGATGTATTCATCCATCCCGGATGCCGTAGCTGATATTCCGGATGGGGCCACAGTGATGGTGGGTGGTTTCGGCGCGTCAGGCAGTCCGATAGAGCTGATCCACGCTTTGATCGATCAGGGTGCGAGAAATCTTACCGTCATCAATAACAATACCGGTAACGGTGACGTAGGGCTGGCTGCCCTGATTGGCAACGGGCAGGTGAGCAAAATGATCTGCTCCTTCCCCCGCTCCAGTCAGTCCCGGGTATTTCCGAGACTGTATAAGGAAGGCAGGATCGAACTTGAATTGGTGCCGCAGGGAACGCTTGCCGAGCGAATCCGTGCGGCGGGCGCGGGAATTCCGGCGTTTTACACTCCGACGACGGTAGGAACGGTACTGGCTGAAGGCAAGGAGTCACGCGAGTTTGAAGGGCGCACTTACGTGATGGAGCCCTGGCTCAAAGCCGATTTTGCGCTGATCAAATGTGAAGTGGCCGACCCCCTGGGCAACCTGACTTACAACAAAACCGCCCGCAACTTCAGCCCTCTCATGTGCATGGCGGCCACCACGACTATCGTTCAGACGAAAAAACGGGTGGCTGCGGGTGAAATTGATCCCGAGCACGTCATTACGCCCGGAATATTTGTGAATCGCATTGTCGAGGTTCCCGATCCGGTCCATGAAGACACCCTGATTGCCGAGGGAAGGAGTTACCCATGAGTACCGGATGGAGTAGAGAAGAAATGGCAGCCAGAGCGGCTCTGGATATACCCGATGGATCCTATGTGAACCTGGGAATAGGAATTCCGGAGCTGGTCACGAGGTTCGTACCCGAAGGCCGGGAATTCATTTATCACACTGAAAATGGAATGCTGGGCATGGGGCCGCCGCCGGCTGACGCCGACCGCGACCTGGACCTGATGAACGCCGGCAAAAAGTATGTCACGGCAGTTCCCGGCGCAGCCTATTTCCACCACGCCGACAGCTTCAGCATGATTCGCGGCGGCCATATCGATGTGTGTGTGCTCGGCACCATGCAGGTGGCGTCAAACGGGGACATTGCCAACTGGTCTACAGGTGCGCCCGATGCCATTCCCGCGGTCGGTGGCGCCATGGACCTGGTTCAGGGCGTGAAACACATCTACGTGATTACCCAGCATACGACCAGGACCGGTGAACCGAAACTGGTCGAGAGATGCAGCTATCCATTGACCGGGCCCGGCGTGGTGTCACGCATCTTCACCGACCTCGCTGTGGTTGACGTCACCGACAACGGGTTCCAGGTCGTTGAACTGGCGCCCGGCGTCACTTTTGCAGAAGTGGAAAGTAAAACCGGCGCACCGATTCTGCCACCGGCATAAGGGCGGCTAAATCTGACTCCGACTGAGGGACTGGACATAAAAATGACTGACGTATTCATTTGTGATGGAATCCGTACACCCGTTGGGCGCTACGGCGGAAGCCTCGCTGCTGTTCGCACCGACGATCTGGCAGCGATTCCGATAGCGGCGCTGATGGAGCGCAATTCCGGTGTTGACTGGGCCGCGCTGGATGATGTGATGCTGGGCTGCGCCAATCAATCCGGGGAGGACAACCGCAACGTGGCGCGTATGAGCGGCCTGCTGGCCGGATTGCCGCAGGAAGTTCCAGCCTGCACAATCAATCGATTATGCGGATCCGGGTTGAATGCAGTTGGCAGTTGCGCCAACGCCATCAAGTCAGGTGAAGCCGATTTGATGATCGCCGGTGGTGTGGAGGGCATGTCGCGTGCGCCGTTTGTAATCGGCAAGGCGGAAAGTGCTTTTGGGCGAACACCGAAAATGTACGACAGCACCATGGGTTGGCGGTTTATTAACCGGAAACTGCATCAGCAGTACGGCACCGATGTCATGCCTCAGACGGCTGAAAACCTGGCCACTGAACACTCCATCAGCCGTGAAGACCAGGACCGGTTTGCCTTGTGGAGCCAGCAAAAAGCGGCTGCTGCCCAGCAGGATGGCCGGTTGGCCGGGGAAATCTGCGCCGTCAGCGTCCCCCGGCGCAAACAGGACCCCCTGGTGGTTGACCGCGACGAGCATCCGAGAAATACATCGCTGGAAAAGCTTGCGCAGTTGAAACCACTATTTCCGAACGGCACCGTGACGGCGGGCAATGCTTCCGGCATCAACGATGGCGCAGCAGCCTTGCTGCTGGCTTCCGAGACCGGCGCCAGCCGTAATGGCCTGGAACCCAGGGCCCGTGTCCTGGGTATGGCGGTCGCCGGCGTGCCGCCGAGGATCATGGGAATCGGGCCGGTTCCGGCAACTAACAAGTTGCTCAAGCGCCTGGGTTTGACTCTGGATGACTTCGATTTCCTGGAAATCAATGAAGCCTTTGCGGCCCAGGCGCTGGCCTGCACCCGTCAACTTGGGCTGGCTGATGATGATCCACGGGTCAACACGCGTGGTGGCGCCATCGCGCTGGGTCACCCGCTCGGGATGAGTGGCGCCCGCCTGGCGCTTACCGCCCTGGATCAACTGAATCAAGGTGACTCAAAGCTGGCACTCTGCACCATGTGCATTGGTGTCGGCCAGGGTATCGCCGTTGTTTTGGAAGCCGTCAGGTAGGCAGGAAAAATGGAATCACTGAATCAGGCAATTGAAGATGCCCGTAACCGTTACGCGGCCGCTAATCCCCTGAGTCTGACAGCGGATCAGGAAGCCGGACGGTACCTGCCCGGTGGAAATACGCGCACGGTTCTGCACTACAAACCGTTTCCACTGACGATGGTGAGCGGGGAGGGTGCGGAACTCTGTGACCTGGACAATCACCGCTATGTGGATTTCGTTGGTGAGTATTCGGCAGGCCTTTTCGGTCATTCAGAAGAGACCGTGAAATCAGCAGTTCGCGATGCCCTGGATACAGGCATTTCGATGGGTGCGCCGACCTCCTACGAAAGGAATCTGGCGGGCTTGCTGTGCGAACGCTTTCCCGCCAT
>JAACFI010000085.1 GCA_009937575.1 Haliea sp. | reverse complement strand
GAGCGCCGGGACTGGATCCTGGGTCGCATGCTGGAACTGGGATATATCACTCCCCAGGCCCACACAACCGCCGTACAATCGCCGGTCACGGCACGCCACCACGGCGCCCAGTTGAGCTTTGCGGCGCACTATGCAGCAGAGATGGCCCGGCAGGAGATGCTCGACCGCTATGGCATGGCGGCCTATAACGACGGCTATCACGTTTACACCACCATAGACAGCGAATTGCAGCAGGTAGCGCGCAGGGCGCTGATAGACGGCCTCAAGAAATACGACAGCCGCCACGGCTACCGCGGTCCCGAGCGGCAACTCGCCCCGGCAACCGAGGGGGAAGACACCACCGACCAATGGCTGGACATCCTGGCAGAGACCGCGGTAATCGCAGACCTGAAACCGGCAATCATCACCGCAGTGGGCGAAGATAGTGTGGACTTACTACTGGCCGGAGGCCAGCGGGACCAACTGCTTTGGGAAAACGGTATCCGCCAGGCTTCACCCTATCGCACAGAGAATTCCCGGGGGTCCGCACCCAGGTCTCCCGCAGAGGTGCTCGCGGTGGGCGATCTGATCCGCATCGAGCGGCGTGGAGAGGACCAGCGGTGGCACCTGACCCAGGTGCCCGCAGCCCAGGCCGCACTGGTATCCCTGCGGCCGGACAACGGGGCTATTATCAGTATCGTCGGCGGCATGGGTTTCGAGCTGAGCAAGTTCAACCGCGCCACGCAGGCCCAACGGCAACCGGGATCTAACTTCAAGCCCTTCGTCTACAGCGCAGCACTGGACGCTGGATTTACCGCTGCCAGCATCATCAACGACGCCCCGGTGGTCATGGAGGACACTTCCCTGGAAGACATCTGGCGACCGGAGAACGACGGCGGCAAGTTCCACGGCCCTACTCGCCTGCGCTGGGCCCTCACCAAGTCACGCAACCTGGTGTCTATTCGCCTGCTACAGCAGCTGGGCGTTCCCGCGTTGATAGACTACTCACGGCAAATCGGCTTCGACACCAGCGAATTCGCCCCTGACCTGTCCCTGGCGCTGGGCACTCACGCCATGAGCCCCCTGGAAGTGGCCAGCGCTTACGCTGTCCTTGCAAATGGCGGCTACCGGGTGGAGCCCTACCTGATTGAGCGGATTGACAACCTTGCAGGCGACACCGTGTACGAGGCACGGCCGTACACAGTGTGCAGATCCTGCGACCAGGGGGGCGGCGAACCCGATGAAGACATGGAACTGAGCATGGAGCAGATCCTGGCGCGACGTGAGCGGGAGACGAGCCGGATGCCGCAGGCCCCGCGGGTAATGGATGAACGCGTCAATTTTATCATCGACAGTATTCTGAGAGACGTCATCACCCGTGGCACCGGCCGTCGCGCACTGGTGCTGGAGCGCGGCGATATCGCCGGAAAAACCGGCACCACCAACGGCCCCATGGATGCCTGGTTCTCCGGCTACAACCCGGATGTAGTCACTTCCACCTGGGTGGGCTTTGACAATTACACCCCCCTGGGGCGCAGGGAGTTCGGCGGGACTGCGGCGCTGCCCATCTGGATAGATTTCATGCGCCAGGCCCTGAAGGACCTGCCGGAGCGGAAGCCTCCACTGCCCCCGGGGATCGTGAATGTAAAAATTGACCCGGACTCGGGCCTGCTGGCTCACTCTGGCCAACGCAACGCCATTTTTGAGTATTTCCGGGTGGAGTACGTGCCCAAGGATCCCGCCCGGGAGGAGGGGCCAGGCTCCGGGAGCCAGGGCACGGACGACCTGGTCAAGGATATATTCTGATACCCGATCCTACAGGGCGGGGCAGTAGCCCTCCGGCAGAGGCAGGCGGGCGACGCCGCTGTCCACCGCCGCCCTGGCCACCGCCGGCGCAATGCGGCTCAGCAGCCGGGCATCCATGGGCTTGGGAATGATGTAGTCCGGACCGAAAGACAGGGACTGCGCATCACAGGCCGCCAGCACTTCCTCCGGAACCTCCTCTTTCGCCAGTTCGCTTAACGCGCGCACCGCGGCGATTTTCATCTCCTCGTTGATACGCGAGGCGCGCACATCGAGGGCGCCGCGAAAGATGAAGGGGAACCCCAATACGTTGTTTACCTGGTTGGAATAGTCCGAGCGGCCGGTGGCAATAATAAGATCGCGGCGGGTGTCCAGCGCCAGTTCCGGCTTGATCTCCGGATCCGGGTTGGAACAGGCGAAAACTACCGGCCGATCCGCCATGGACTTCAACATCTCGGGACTGAGCAGGTCCGCACCGGACAGGCCAACGAACACGTCAGCGCCGTTAATGGCGTCCGACAGGCTGCGCTTGTCTGTACGATTGGCAAACTCCTGTTTGTAGGCGTTCACTCCTTCACGACCGGCGTAGATCACGCCCCGCCGATCCAGCATATAGATATTTTCCCGTCTCGCCCCCATGCTCACCAGCAGACGCATACAGGCAATTGCCGCGGCACCCGCCCCGAGGCAGGTAATCACCGCATCCTGTAACTGCTTGTCCTGAATCTCCAGCGCGTTGACCATGCCGGCGGCGGTGACAATCGCCGTGCCGTGTTGGTCATCGTGAAAAACAGGTATCTGGCAGCGTTCAATCAGGGCGGCTTCAATCTCGAAGCATTCCGGGGCCTTGATATCTTCCAGGTTGATTCCCCCAAAAGTGTCGGCGATGCGCGCTACAGTATCGACAAACTCGTCCGCATCCTCGGTGTCCACTTCGATATCGATGGAGTTGATACCCGCGAATCGCTTGAACAGCAGCGCCTTGCCCTCCATGACTGGTTTGCTCGCCAATGCCCCCAGGTTGCCCAGCCCCAGTACCGCGGTTCCGTTGCTGATCACTGCTACCAGGTTGCCCTTGCCGGTATAGCGGTAGGCCTGGGCCAGGTCATCGGCGATTGCGCGGCAGGGCTCCGCTACTCCCGGGCTGTAGGCCAGGGACAGGTCCAGCTGGGTTTCTGCCGGCTTGGTCAATTCGACGCTGATCTTGCCCGGCCGCGGCTCAGCATGATACGAAAGCGCGGCCTGCTTCAGGTCATTGGGCATCGGGGACTACCTGCGAAAAAAGGGGCCACGAGGATATAGAAAAGGACTATCAGTAACAAGTTGCCAAATTTACGGGCGCGGTGCGCCGGACCGCGCCACCCATGGCTCTCGCGGTGTACTGTGAACCGCCGGGCGGCCCCTCTATGGACATAAAAAAAGCGCCGACCCCGCCTGGGGCCCGCGCTTTTCTGTCACACGCCCCAGGCGCGCGGTGTGCAGGTTCCTAGCGCTTGGCGCCGCGGCTGCCGAAACGCTTCTTGAAGCGATCTACGCGGCCACCACTGTCGACAATCTTCTGCTTGCCGGTAAAAAATGGATGACACTGCGAGCACACGTCGATATGAATGTTGTCACACAGGGTGGAACGGGTCTCGATCTTGTTGCCACAGCTACAGGTAGCCGTCATCGTATCGTACTTGGGATGTATATCTGATTTCATCAGGTAAGCTCCTTGTCTTCGATGCCGCCACCCGATCCCTGTCGGGCACCGCATCTGCCTGTTGGAGTTAACGCCCAGGCCGGACCTGTGCAAAAAAGAGGCGCGCATCTTACCAGACAGGGCGCGATTAGCAAGTACTTGGTACAATGCCCGCTTTCAGCCCATTTTTACTACAAGAGGCGCAATGTCCGTCCTCCGCCTGGCCATCGCCTCTCCACTGCGCAGACCCTTCGACTACCTGCCGCCCCCGGACATGGAGCCGGCGCAGGTGATCACCTTGCAACCGGGTGTGCGCCTGCGGGTACCCTTTGGTTCACGAGAGGTCACTGGCTACCTTCTGGCAGTGACGCGCGACAGTGAGCTGGAGCTATCCGCCCTGAAACCCGCTTTAACGCTCCTCGACCCCGTTCCCCTGGTGGACGCCAGGTTGCTGGAACTGTGCCTGTGGTCTGCGGATTATTACCAGCACCCTGTGGGTGAGGTTATGAGCGCCCTGTTCCCCAGGGCTCTAAGGGAGGGCAGGAACCACCAGGAGGCCGGAGAGACTGCCTGGCGGTTGAGCATCCACGGCCAGGGACTGCCCGCGGGCGCCCTGTCACGGTCCCCGCGACAGGCCCAGGCGCTGGCCCTGCTGCAGCAGGGCGACACCGTCGCCGCCCGCCGCTTCAGGGAAAAGGGTATCAGCAACGCGATTCTGGCGAAACTGCGCGAAAAGGGGCTGGTGGAGAACTGCCTGTTGCCGCCGCCGGCAGAGCGGCCTGAACCGGGTCCCGGCCTGGACCTCAATCCCGAGCAATCGACAGTGATGGCTGACCTGAGGCGGTCACCCCGGGGGTTCAGCTGTCACCTGCTGGAGGGGGTCACTGGCAGCGGCAAGACCGAGATCTACCTGCAGCTGATCGCCGACTGCCTGGAACGCGATCAGCAGGCACTGGTGTTGATCCCCGAGATCGGCCTCACCCCGCAGACCCTGGAGAGATTCCGGCAGCGCTTCGGGGGCGGTATCGCGGTGTTGCACTCCGGGCTGAGTGACGCTCGCCGCTACGAGGCCTGGG
The DNA here is from genome assembly GCA_009937575.1 of Haliea sp. Taxonomy (GTDB): domain Bacteria; phylum Pseudomonadota; class Gammaproteobacteria; order Pseudomonadales; family Halieaceae; genus JAACFI01. The sequence continues at coordinate 10,074 of JAACFI010000085.1, read as the reverse complement.
AGGCGGCCCGCAGCGGTCGCGCCCGGATCGTTATCGGCACCCGCTCAGCAGTGTTCACCCCCCTTGAAAACGCTGGACTCATCATCGTCGATGAGGAACACGACAGCTCCTACAAGCAGCAGGATGGCTTTCGCTACTCTGCCCGGGACGTGGCGGTCAAGCGCGGACAGCTCAGCGCCTGCCCGGTCCTGCTCGGCAGCGCCACCCCCTCACTGGAGAGCATTCACAATGCACTTGCCGGGCGCTACCAACTGCACCGACTCACCAGGCGGGCGGGCAGCGCCCGACTACCCACCCTCAGCGCCCTGGACCTGCGGCGACAGGAACTGCGAGCCGGCCTGTCACCGCCCCTTATCGAAGCCGTCGGGGAAACCCTGCGATCCGGGCAACAGGCCCTGCTGTTTCTCAACCGAAGAGGCTACGCCCCCACCCTGCAGTGCCACGATTGTGGCTGGATCGCGGAATGCATGGCCTGCGATGCCCGACTTACCGTGCACCGGCGCCAGCGCCGGCTGCGCTGTCACCACTGCGGCGCGGCGCGGCGTCTGCCGCCCGAATGTCCCGATTGCATGAGCCAGAGCCTGCTGGTCACGGGTTTGGGTACTGAGCAGTCTGAGGAGTTCCTGCGCCAGCAATTCAAACAGTGGCCGGTTTTCCGGGTGGATAGCGATTCCATGCAAGGCAGGGGAGCCATGCAAGCCCTGGTAGAGGAAATCAACCGGGGACAGCCCTGTGTCCTTCTCGGCACCCAGATGCTCACCAAAGGGCACCATTTCCCCGGGGTGGCCCTGGTGGCTGTGATCGATACCGACGCCTTGCTGTTCAGCCCCGATTTCCGCGGTGAGGAACGCATGGCACAGCTACTGACGCAGGTGGCCGGGAGGGCCGGACGCTCGGATCAGCCCGGCCGGGTGATACTGCAGACTCACTACCCGGATCACCCTGCCCTGCAGGGGTTGTTGAGGCACAGCTACCAGGAGCTGGCCAGGGAAATGCTGGAGCGTCGCCGGGCGGCAGGACTGCCCCCGGCGGGGCAATTGCTTATGGTACGCAGCGATTGCGCGGATGCGGGCCGGGGCGAGGGATTCCTGCAACGGTTGCGGGAAGCCGCGGCGGAAGCGCTGCCCCGGGGTTGCAACTTGATCGGCCCCCTTCCCTCTCCCATGCAGCGCCGGGCAGGCAAATTTCGCAGCCAGCTACTGCTCACTGCCCCGGGGCGCCGGGAAGGCCAGGCCGCAGCCCGCCTGCTGGTGCAACAGGCGGAGGCGCTGCCCGCCGGCGGCGGGCTGAAGTGGTCCATCGACGTGGACCCGACGGACGTTTTCTAAGCTGGCCTACAGCCGCAGTGCACTGGCTATCCTGGCCTGTTATGAGGATAATACGCGCCTGCCGGGCGCGGGGCCCGTCGACTCACTGAAGTAACCCAGGTATCTCCTCAATAATGAAGGAAAATCTAAGCCGGCTGATCCAACAGGCGCTGGATTCGCTGGTCGAACAGGGACAATTGCCCGCTGACATCCAGCCCAGGGTGCAGATTGACCGCACTCGCGACAAGAGCCACGGTGACCTGGCCAGTAATATCGCCCTCACCCTGGCGAAAGCTGCCGGCGTACCGCCCCGGGAGCTGGCGCAGTCCATCTGCGACGCCCTGCCCGGATCCGAGCTGGTCTCGCGCACGGAAATCGCCGGACCGGGATTCATCAATTTTTTTCTCAGCGAAGACAGTAACCAGGCCATCATCAAGCGCATACTGGCCCAGGGTGAGGCCTTCGGCCGCAGCAATGACGGCCAGGGCCGCAAGGTCCAGGTGGAATTCGTGTCCGCCAATCCAACCGGGCCCCTGCACGTTGGTCACGGCCGGGGCGCGGCGGTGGGCGACAGCCTGTACCGGCTGCTTGAGGCCACCGGCTGGAGTGTCTCCAGCGAGTTTTACTACAATGACGCCGGCGCCCAGATACATAACCTGGCCCTTTCAGTACAGGCCCGCTGCAAAGGACTGACTCCGGACGATGCCGGCTGGCCCGCGGACGGCTACCGCGGAGAATACATCGTCGACCTGGCCCGTGCTTACCAGCGCGGCGACAAGGTCGACGCCGAGGACCAACATGTCATCGCGGCTGGCGACGCCGGGGACCTGGAGGCTATCCGCAAGTTCGCCGTAGCCTACCTGCGGCGAGAGCAGGATCTTGACCTGAAAGCTTTCGCCGTGCATTTCGACGTATATTTCCTGGAATCCTCCCTTTACCAGAGTGGTGAAGTGGAAGCCACCGTGCGCCGCCTGGTGGAAAATGGCCACACCTATGAGAAGGACGGCGCCATCTGGCTGCGAACTACAAGTTTTGGCGACGACAAGGACCGGGTGATGCGCAAGAGCGATGGCGGCTACACCTACTTCCTGCCGGATGTGGCCTACCACCTGAACAAGTGGCAGCGCGGCTTCGAGCGCGTTATCAATGAGCAGGGGGCGGACCACCACAGCACGGTCACCCGGGTTCGCGCAGGGCTGCAGGCCCTGGAGCAGGATATACCCGATGGCTGGCCCGATTACGTACTGCACCAGATGGTCACGGTGATGCGCGACGGCGAGGAAGTGAAATTGTCCAAACGCGCGGGCAGTTACGTGACCCTGCGAGACCTGATCGACGAGGTCGGGTGCGACGCTACCCGCTATTTCCTTGTAGCCAGGGCTCCCAGTTCCCAGCTCACCTTCGATATTGACCTGGCACTATCCCAGAGCAACGACAACCCGGTGTACTACATACAGTATGCCCATGCCCGGGTCTGCAGCGTCATGCGCAAGCTGGCAGAGCAGGGTTGGAACTGGGATTCAAGCGCCGCCCTGGAACACCTGGGACTACTGGGTGAAGAGCACGAAAGATCCCTCCTGCGCCGCCTGGACCACTATCCGGAACTGGTGGCCAACGCCGCGGCCAACTGTGAGCCCCACAGTGTGGCTACTTACCTGAGGGAGCTGGCCGGCGAATTCCACACCTGGTACAACGCCCACAAAATGCTGGTGGAGGAACAGCCCCTGCGCGACGCCCGTCTCGCTCTCAGCGAGGCGGTGCGCCAGGTCATCGCCAACGGCCTTCAGCTGCTGGGTGTTTCCGCCCCGGAGAGTATGTAAACAGTGGCAAGGGACTTCGCCAAGAGCAAGCAGGGGGGCAACAAAAAAGCAGCAGCCCGGAAAAAGCCGACAGCCGGCAAGGGTGGGAGCAGGCAGCAGCCCCGCAGTGGCGGTGGCTGGCGCTGGTACGCCGCCGGTGTGCTCACCGGCGTGTTCCTGAGCTTCCTGCTGTACCTGGGCACCCTGCCCACCCCCGGTGAGAGCGAGCGGGTACAGGCCGGGAAGGCGCAGGTGGACGACCAGCCCCCCAAGCCTCGTTTCGACTTCTATACCCTGCTGCCCGAGCAGACCATCGAGGTCGAGTTGGAACCCGGTGAGGCCTCCCGCCCCCGCGCCGCCACGGCGACCGCCAGCAAGGAGCAGTACCTTCTTCAGGCCGGTTCCTTCCGCCAGAGGGAGGACGCAGAACGCCGGCGGGCGGAGCTGCTGCTACTGGGCCTGGAGCCCCGGGTGGAGGAAGCGACTGGAGACAACGGCCGCTGGTACCGGGTCTACCTGGGCCCCTTCGACTCCCGCTCGAAAATGGCCAAGGCCCGCAGCCTGACCGCAGGACAGGATATCGACACCCTGTTACTGAAGCGCGGCGACCCCTGAAAACTCCTCCGGGGCACTTGAAATCGGCACTGCGCACCCCATATCTGCATAACTGAAGCAGGAGATCCAGCGTGGAACAGTACAGAGGCACGACCATTCTCTCCGTGCGCCGCGGCAACAGTGTTGTCATCGGCGGCGACGGCCAGGTATCCATGGGCAATACCGTAATGAAGGGCAACGCCCGCAAGGTGCGGCGCCTTTACAAGGACCAGGTCCTGGCAGGGTTTGCCGGAGGTACTGCAGATGCCTTTACGCTGTTTGAGCTGTTCGAGGCACAACTGGACAAACACCAGGGTCACCTGGTCCGCGCCGCGGTGGAACTGGCCAAGGCCTGGCGCACCGAGCGCGCCCTGCGCCAACTGGAGGCGCTGCTGGCAGTCGCTGACAAGGACACCTCACTGGTCATTACCGGCAACGGCGACGTCATTGAACCTGAAGACAACCTCATCGCCATCGGCTCGGGCGGTCCCTTCGCCCAGGCCGCAGCCCGCGCCCTGCTGGACAACACCGAGCTGGACGCCCTCGGCATCGTCGAGAAAGGCCTGGGAATCGCCGGGGACATCTGCATCTACACCAACCACAACCGCACCATCGAGCAACTGGATTTTTAGGTTTTCATATGTCCAACATGACCCCGCGGGAAATCGTCAGCGAGCTGGATAAGCATATCGTCGGCCAGGAGGAAGCCAAGCGCGCCGTTGCTATCGCACTGCGCAATCGCTGGCGACGCATGCAACTGCCGGAAGAACTGCGCGCCGAGATCACCCCCAAGAATATACTCATGATCGGACCCACCGGCGTAGGCAAGACCGAGATCGCCAGGCGCCTGGCGAAACTCGCCAATGCACCTTTCGTCAAGGTCGAGGCCACCAAGTTCACCGAGGTGGGCTATGTTGGCAGAGACGTGGAATCCATCGTTCGCGACCTGGTCGACATGGCGGTGAAAATGTACCGGGAACAGGAAATGAGCCGTGTGCGCTTCCGCGCGGAAGAGGCAGCGGAAGAGCGAATACTGGATATTCTGCTGCCACCGGCCCGCGACAGCGAGCCGGACAGCGCCTCCGGCACTCGCCAGCTGCTGCGCAAGAAGCTGCGCGAAGGCGACCTGGATGAAAAAGAAATCGAGGTGGAAGTCAGCACCAACGCCCCCGGTCTGGAGATCATGGCCCCACCGGGGATGGAGGAAATGACCAACCAGCTGCAGAGCATGTTCTCCAACATGTCGCGGCAGCAGAGCAAGACCCGGAAAATGCCGGTGAAAGCTGCCTTCGCGGCCCTGTGCGACGAGGAGGCGGCGAAGATGGTTAACGAGGACGAACTCAAGCAGAAGGCTGTCGCCGCCGCCGAGCAGAACGGTATCGTGTTCCTGGATGAACTGGACAAGGTCGCCAAGCGCGGTGAGGGCAGCGGTGCCGACGTCTCCCGAGAGGGGGTGCAGCGGGACCTGCTGCCCCTGATCGAAGGCTCCACGGTCAGTACCAAACACGGCATGATCAAGACCGACCATATCCTGTTTATCGCCTCCGGCGCCTTCCACCTGGCCAAACCCTCCGACCTGATTCCGGAACTACAGGGCCGGTTGCCGATCCGCGTTGAACTCGCCGCCCTGACCCCGGAAGACTTCGAGCGCATTCTCACCGAGCCTGACGCCTCCCTGACCGAGCAGTACCAGGCACTGCTCGCCACCGAGGGGCTGCAAGTGGAGTTCCGCACAGACGGCCTGCGCCGCATCGCCGAGACCGCCTGGCAGGTCAACGAGAAGACCGAGAACATCGGCGCCCGGCGCCTGCACACGGTAATGGAGCGCCTGCTGGAGGGCGCCTCCTTCAGCGCCGCGGACGCGGGTCTCCAGGAAGCACCCCTGGTAGTGGATGCCGGCTACGTGGACAGCCAGCTGCAGGAACTGAGCGCAGACGAAGACCTGTCGCGCTTCATTCTCTAGGACGCCGACCGTGGTGAACGAAACCAGCGCAGTACCTACCGATGTGAAGCTACACAGTCGCTCCAGGGATCTGGAGCTCAACTACGCTGGCGGTGAGGTTCATCGGCTCAGCTGCGAATACCTGCGCGTGTACTCTCCCTCTGCCGAGGTGAAAGGCCACGGCCCCGGACAGGAGGTCCTACAGACAGGGAAGCTGAATGTCGCCATCACTGAGATCAGGCCGGTTGGCAATTATGCCCTGCAGCTGGTGTTCGACGACGGTCACGATACCGGCATCTACTCCTGGGACTACCTCCATCACCTGTGCCACAACCAGGAACGGCTGTGGCAGGATTATCTCGAGCGGCTCTCCGCCGCCGGCGCCAGCCGCGACCCTGACGTCCAGGTACTGCGTCTGGATCCCTGAAACACGCCCCTGGCGCAACCTGACCCGGCGCGCACATCGGGTTACAATAGCCCGCCTGAACCAGTGCGGGCGGAGACCCCATGAGCGAAAAAGACACCACCCACTTCGGCTACCGGGAAGTGGACAAGAGCGACAAGGCCGGCATGGTCGCGGATGTTTTCCACTCGGTGGCATCCCGTTACGACCTGATGAACGACCTGATGTCCGGTGGTATCCACCGTATCTGGAAGCGCTTCACCATTGAGCTGAGCGGCGTGCGCAAGGGTCACGCGGTGCTGGATATCGCGGGGGGTACTGGCGACCTGGCCGCCCGTTTCTCGGAAATCGTCGGCGACACGGGTCGGGTAGTGCTGGCCGATATCAACGATTCCATGCTGCAGGTGGGGCGCGACAAGTTGCTGGACAAGGGCCTGCAGGGCAACCTGGAGTTCGTCCAGGCTGATGCCCAGTACCTGCCCTTTCCCGATGAAAGTTTCGACTGCATCACCATCGCTTTCGGGCTGCGTAACGTTACCGACAAAGACCTCGCCCTGCGCTCCATGCTGCGGGTATTGAAGCCCGGCGGTCGCCTGCTGGTGCTGGAGTTCTCCAAACCGGACAGTGAACTGTTGAGCAAGGCCTACGACGCCTACTCTTTCCGCGTACTGCCGCTGATGGGCCGCCTGGTGGCCAACGACAGCGACAGCTACCAGTACCTGGCAGAATCCATTCGCATGCATCCCGACCAGGATACCCTCCGGGACATGATGGAAGACGCGGGTTTCACCCGCTGCGAGTACCACAATATGACCGGCGGTATAGTCGCGCTGCACAAGGGCGTCAAAGCCTGATATGGTCATCAACCCGACTCTGCACACCGCCATCATGGCGGCCTTTGAGGGCGCCCTTAACCGCGCATTGCTGCTGGCTCCCACCACCCGCGAGGAACTTGCCGGGCTCGAGGACAGAGTCTTTGCCCTGCATTGCAACGCACCCGAACTCGAGGTGTTCCTGCAACCCACCTCAGACGGTATCCGCCTGATGGGGATGTACGACGGGGACATAACAACCAGCGTCCGCGGCGCGGCCTCGGACTTCGCGGAACTGGTCACTGCCAGCGACCCTGCAGCCACCCTGATCAATGGCGGCCTGGAACTGCAAGGCGACAGTGCACCCCTGCTGGAACTGCAGAGAATCCTGGCGACCCTGGACATGGACTGGGAAGCTCCACTGGTGGATACCTTTGGAGACGTGGCCGGTCACCAGGTAGCTCAGATGCTGCGCGCCGCAGCTGGCTGGGGCAACCAGGCCTCACGCAGCCTGGCCCGCCAGCTTGACGAATACATTCACGAGGAGGCCCGACTGATCCCTCCCAGGCTGGAACTGGAAGACTTCTTTCGCGATGTGCAGGAACTGGGATTGAGAGTGGATCGCTTGCAGTCTCGCGCCCAACGCCTTCGCCGGCGCCTGCAGAAACTCCAGGGCTGATCCGTGTCCCGCGCGACCCGCCTGGCGACCATTCTACGCATAATCGGCCGTTACCGGCTGGATGAGTTCATCGATGGGGCGCGCCTGCCCACACTGCCGAGGCTGGCACTGCACCTGTCACCCTGGCGCCTGTACCCGGCCCCTGCCCTGCCCCGCGGCGTGCGACTGCGGCGCGCGCTTGAAGAGTTGGGCCCGGTATTCATAAAGTTCGGCCAGATGCTGTCCACCCGGCGCGACCTGCTGCCACAGGATATCGCCGACGAGCTGGCCAAGCTGCAGGATGACGTTCCTCCCTTTCCCGAACAGCAGTCCGTCGCCATCATCGAAAAAGCCCTGGGCAAGCCGGTCACGGAACTGTTCGCCAGCTTCGAGGCCTCCCCGATGGCCTCCGCCTCGGTGGCGCAGGTTCACGCGGCAACCCTGCATGACGGCCGGGAAGTGGTCGTCAAGGTGGTGCGCCCGGATATCGAGCCCATCATCCGCCAGGACCTGGCCCTGATGTTCACCATGGCCAGGCTGGTGGCCAGGTACCTGCCGCAGGGGCGGCGCCTGCGCCCCGTGGAAGTAGTTTCAGACTACCAGCTGGTAATCCTCGATGAACTGGACCTGGCTCGCGAGGCGGCCAACGCCTGCCAGCTGCGACGTAATTTCGAACAGAGCAAACTGGTCTACGTGCCCGAAGTGTACTGGGATTACACCTGCCGCAACGTGTTTACCATGGAGCGCATCTCCGGCATACCGGTCACCGACCTGGAAACCCTCAGGGCGAAGGGTACCGACCTCAAGGTACTCGGCGAGAGGGGTGTGGAAATTTTCTTTACCCAGGTTTTCCGCGACAGTTTTTTCCACGCGGATATGCACCCGGGCAATATTTTCGTCGACGCCAGCGACCCGGCGGATCCCACCTATATCGCCGTCGACTGTGCCATCGTCGGCAGCCTGTCGGACTCCGACCAGTACTACCTCGCACGCAACCTGCTCGCGATCTTCCGCAGGGACTACCGCGAGGTCGCCCAGTTACATGTAGAGTGCGGCTGGGTACCACCCCACACGCGGGTGCAGGATTTCGAGTCGGCGATGCGCGCTGTCTGCGAGCCCATTTTCGAGCGCCCCCTGAGCGAGATCTCCTTCGGCGAGTTGCTGGTCTACCTGTTCCGCACCGCGGGGCGCTTCGACATGGAGGTACAGCCCTCGCTGGTACTGCTGCAGAAGACCCTGCTGAACATCGAGGGCCTGGGTCGCCAGCTTTATCCGGAGCTGGATCTCTGGGACACCGCGCAACCCTTCCTCGAGGAGTGGGTACAGGAGCGCTACTCTCCACAGTCGGTACTGGAAAGGCTGCAGCGACACGCCCCGTCGTGGCTGGAGCAACTGCCACAATTGCCCGATGCGGTAATGGACAACCTGTTGCAATCGAGGGAAATGGAACAGCGTTTCACACAGCAACAACAGCGTATGGACCAGATGCAGCAGGCTACGCAGGAAAGGGTGGGAAAACAGCGCCGCCTCACCCTGGCGGCCCTGGCCTGTTTCGGCACCGCGGTCAGCGTCTTCCCGGGGGCCTGGCATCAGCTGGCAGAGGCCCCGCTGATCAGTTGGCTGCTGGCGGCTCTGGCGCTGGGGCTGCTGTGGCCACGCCTGTCCTGAGCCCGTGTGAGCCGCTGCCCGGTGTGCCATAATGTACATATGACGACACAAAGCGGTGCACTTGCAGACCAGATCAAGTGGAACGAGCAGGGACTGGTGCCGGCGATTGCACAGGACTGGCAATCCGGCGAGGTACTCATGCTGGCCTGGATGAATAAGGAAGCCCTGCGCCTGACGATCAGCGAGGGTCGCGCCATCTATTGGTCGCGCTCCCGTGGCGCCCTCTGGCGCAAGGGTGAGGAGTCGGGTCACGTGCAACACCTGAAGGAACTGCGCGTCGACTGCGACGCTGATACGGTACTGATGAAGGTTGAGCAGGAAGGGGGCATCGCCTGCCACACGGGCAGGCGCAGTTGCTTTTTCCACAAGCTGGCTGGAGATCGCTGGGAGATCACTGACGAGGTCATCAGGCAGCCGGGCGATATCTACGGGAAGAATTCATGAGCGACGTGTTGCAACAGCTGGCGGCGACCATTGCCGAACGCAGGAGGGCAGACCCGGAGCAATCCTATGTCGCCAGCCTGCACCACAAGGGTCTCAACAAGATCCTGGAAAAAGTCGGCGAGGAAGCGACCGAGGTCATCCTGGCGGCAAAAGACTGCAGTGGGGAGACCGGAAACGAGGAGCTGGTGGGAGAAGTGGCGGACCTATGGTTTCACAGTATGGTAATGCTCTCACACCTGGAGATAGACGTCAGCGAGGTGACAGAATGCCTCGCAGGGCGCTTTGGTATTTCCGGTCTCGAAGAAAAGGCCTCTCGTACGCCGTAGCGGTTTAAAGATTACCTGAACAAAGGAGAACACTATGGGAGTTGGCGGAATCAGTATTTGGCAGCTTTTGATAATCCTGGCAATCGTCATCATGCTGTTCGGCACCAAGCGCTTGCGCACC
>JAACFI010000408.1 GCA_009937575.1 Haliea sp. | reverse complement strand
TGGACGGCCGAGGCCGAGCTGCCATGGACGGCGCTTTTGCGTGTCCTGTATTGGAATTCCCCACTCTCGACGTCCAAACGCCAACCGCAAAAAGAAGCCCACCTATCATCAATAGATCTGGCAAAATTATACCCACATCCCCACAACAGACCTAAACATTGCCCCATCCAACTGACAAGCACGTTTCTGACTCACTTCTGGAAAAAATCCGCCAGTGGGCCGCCGAGCTGGGTTTCCAGCAGGTCGGGGTAACCAACGTGGACCTGGGAGAACACGAGGGCTACCTGCAGAAGTGGCTGGATGCCGGTTATCACGGCTCCATGGATTACATGCAAAGGCACGGAACCAAACGGTCACGACCGGGGGAGTTGGTGCCCGGGACCTGCCGGGTGATTGCCGTGCGGATGGACTACCTGGCAGAGGATACCCAACCGCTCGAGGTACTGGAAACGCCGGAGAAAGCCTACGTATCGCGCTACGCCCTGGGCCGGGATTACCACAAGCTGATCCGCAAGCGGCTGGCCACGCTGGCCAAGCGGATCGAGGAAGAGGCCGGTGGGGGGCAGTACCGGGCTTTCGTGGACAGTGCGCCGGTGCTGGAGCGGGCGGTGGCGGAGCGGGCCGGGCTGGGGTGGATTGCCAAGAACACCATGTTGATCAATTCAGAGGCGGGGTCGTGGTTTTTCCTGGGTGAGATCTACACCGATCTGCCCCTGCCCACGGATGCGCCCCAGGACAGCAAGCACTGCGGCAGCTGTACCGCCTGCCTGGAGATCTGCCCCACGGATGCCTTCGTCGGGCCCTTCGAGCTGGATGCCCGGCGCTGTATCTCCTACCTGACTATCGAGCATGCGGGTCCGATCGACCTGGAGCTGCGTCCGCTGATGGGCAACCGGGTGTTCGGCTGCGACGACTGCCAGCTGGTGTGCCCCTGGAACAAGTTCGCCGGGGCCACCGCCGAGGGGGATTTCAGGCCCCGCCACGGGCTGGCAGACGGGGAACTGGTGGAGATGTTCCTGTGGGACGAGGAGACCTTTCTCAACAACACCGAGGGCTCCGCCATCCGCCGTATCGGCTATGAGCGCTGGCTGCGCAACCTGGCAGTGGCGCTGGGGAATGCGCCCGGGTCGGATGAAGTGATATCGGCGTTGCAGAGCCGGCGGGAGTACCCGTCAGCGTTGGTACGGGAACACGTGCAGTGGGCCCTGAAACAGCACGATTGACGTGGGATGGACATCGACATGGCTTGATCTGGTAGGGTGCGCATTGCGCACCATTTCCGGGTAGCCCACCAATGATCGGTGCGCGGTGCGCACCCTACCGGATCGAGGCAGAACGCAGAGCAGTGCCAAGCCACAGCATCACGTCGACGACTCAGGCCTCCTCGAGGCTGGTGACGATATGGCGGTAACTCTCCAACCTGCCAGCGCTGATCGCCCCGGACGCCGCCGCCTCGAGGATCGCACACCCTGGCTCCTGCTGGTGCCTGCAATCGCGGAACTTGCAGTGCCCGAGGTACGGCCGGAACTCGCGGAAACCCTGCTCCACCTGCTCCCGGCTCATGTGCCACAGGCCGAATTCGCGGATACCGGGGGAGTCGATCAGGCTGCCGCCGCAATCCAGGTGGAACAACTGGGCGGTGGTGGTGGTGTGGGTGCCTTTCAGGGTGTTTTCCGACAGGGCGCCCACCCGCAGGTCCGCTTCGGGCAGCAACGCGTTGACCAGGGATGATTTGCCTACGCCAGACTGGCCCACGAATACGCTGGTGCGCTCGCGCAGGGCGGCGTGCAGTTCCTCCAGTCCCCCCTGCGTGCTGGTATGCAGGATGCGGTATCCCAGGGTCGGGTAGATCGCCAGCAATTCGTCCATCTCCGACTGCAACTGCGGGTCGTCGCTGAGCAGGTCGGTCTTGTTGAGCAGGATCACCGGTTCGATACCCACAGTTTCAGCGGCCACCAGGTAGCGATCGACGAGGTTGGCGTGGGGCTGCGGGAACGGGGCGATTACCAGCAGGATCTGGTCGATATTGGCGGCCACCGGCTTCAGCTTGCCGTAGGGATCCGGACGCGATAGCACGCTGTCGCGCTCCAGCTGCGCCACCACCACGCCGATGGGGTCCCCCTGGCACCAAACCACCCGGTCGCCGGTGACCAGGCCTTCAATGTTGGCCCGCAAGTGACAGCGCTGGCCCTCTCCCGGGGAGGATTCCACCGCCACCTGGGTGCCGTAGTGGGCGATCACCAGGCCCTGCTGCTCCGGGCCCAGCTCGCCCCCGGTGAGGGCCTGTTCCGCCTCCGCCTCGCGTTTGGCAGCCCGCTTTGCCCGCTCCTCCTGGATTTTCTCCACCCGCCAGGCCTGTTGCCGGCTGAGTTTGCGTTTCGACATGGGCCCATTATTGGGTCAGTGAATACCGCTGTCGAGGCAATTTGTTACACTTACGGCTGGACAAGCACGACCGGAAGTACAGAGGATGCAGGATCCCAATAACCTTATCTGGGTGGACCTGGAGATGACCGGCCTGGAGCCGGAAAAGGACAAGGTCATCGAGATCGCCACCATCATCACCGACAGCGAGCTGAACACCCTGGCGGAGGGGCCGGTGATCGCCATCCACCAGAGCGATGAAATCCTCCACGGCATGGACGAGTGGAATACCACCCACCACTACCGCTCGGGACTGGTAACCCGGGTGCGTGCCAGCGACTATGACGAGGACAAGGCCAGCGCCGAGACCCTGGGCTTCCTGGAAAAATGGGTCCCGTCGGGGGCTTCCCCCATGTGCGGCAACAGTATCTGCCAGGACCGGCGTTTCATGGCCCGGTACATGCCATCGCTGGAGCAGTTCTTCCACTATCGCAACCTGGATGTGAGTACCCTGAAGATCCTGATGCAGCGCTGGCGCCCGGAACTGGAGCCCGGCTTTATCAAGACCGCCACCCACCTGGCCCTGGACGACATCCGCGAGTCCATCGACGAGATGCGGTATTACCGGGAGCATTTCCTGCGGGCGGAGTGAAAAACCGGGAATCCATGGTGCGCAATGCGCACCCTACCAAGGTTCGGAGCTCCGTAGGGTGCGCATTGCGCACCATCAAATCCCGATACCGATCACACTGGCAATCGCTCAGGGAATCCCTCACTCCCCGGCGCTGATTTCCGGCATCGCTACTCCTCCCCAATCCTGTCCGTAAAAACCACGCTCTACATAGGTATGAAACGAAGAGAACCGCCATTCCCGAGCTGCATCGGCCAACCCGTGCTTGACCGGGTTGTAATGGATATAGTCCAGGTGGGTCTGAAGATCTCTCTCATTTCGTATCCTGTGTTCCCATAAACGCCGTTGCCACACGGGGCCCTCGCCGCGCTTGTTCCTGGAAATTGCCCTGTCCGGGATATTGGGCGTGGCTTCCAGCACACGACGCGTTACTCCCGCCTTGATGCGTCCCCACTTGCGACCGAACTCGCCGTCATCTTCACGCAGTGTCCATATACAGTGCAAATGATCGGGCAGAATCACCCAGGCGTTGAGGGTAAACGGGTCGCGGGATTGTATCTCGGCGAAGCTTTCTCGCAGTGCCTTCAGCACAGGAGCACGCAACAACAGATGACGTCGTTGTTGGGTTACCACCGTAAAGAAAAAGGTACCACCTTTAACTCTTGATCGGATGGAGTGGGGCATCGTGTGTTTCCCCGGATGGTGTTTGCCTCCGAGGAAAAGTGCCATTGTTGTCTCCGGATGTGGAGCGATTTAATCCGCCAAATTCGGCCAGAGTCCGAAATTTAATTCCGCTCGATCAAGGGTAGGGTGCGCACTGCGCACCATC
>JAACFI010000407.1 GCA_009937575.1 Haliea sp. | reverse complement strand
CCTGCATGATGCCGATGGGGCCGGCGCTTATCAAGGTGCGCTCGTAATCCAGGCCGCTCATCAACACGGCCACACCGCCGCCTTCCACACCGAGAATATTCTCGGCGGGCACCTGGGCGTCCTCGAATACCAGTTCACAGGTGTTTGAACCGCGCATGCCCAGCTTGTCGAGTTTCTGGTGTTGTGAGAAGCCCACGGTATCCCGCTCGACAATGAATGCGGTAATCCCGCGGGATCCTGCCTCCATGTCGGTCTTCGCATAGATCACGTAGGTATCGGCATCCGGCCCGTTGGTGATCCACATCTTGTTGCCGTTGAGAATGAAGCTGTCGCCTTTCTTTTCGGCCTTGAGCTTCATGCTGACGACATCGGAGCCCGCATTGGGTTCGGACATGGCCAGCGCGCCGATCTTTTCGCCGGCACAGAGCGCGGGCAGGTATTTCGCCTTCTGCTCTTCGTTGCCGTTCTTGAAGATCTGGTTGACGCAAAGGTTGGAGTGGGCGAGATAGGACAGGCCGACGGAGGCAGAGGCACGCGATATCTCCTCGGCCGCGACCAGGTGAGCCAGGTAGCCCATGTCAGAGCCGCCGTACTGTTCTGGCACGGTAACGCCCAGCAGTCCCATCTCGCCGAACTTGCGCCACAGATCCATGGGAAACTCGTTGTCTTCGTCGATAGACGCGGCGCGCGGCGCAATCTCTTTCTTGCAGAACTGGTAGACGCTATCGCGCAGCATATCGATGTCTTCACCGAGATCGAAATTCAATGTGGGGTAGGGGGTGTTCATAGACCTAAATCCTCAGTACGCCGTAAGAGCTTTCATTCCAGTGATTGTTGAGCGCGGCGAAATCGCCATGCCCAACACGTTCCTGGTGTCAGCCGGATCGATAATGCCGTCGTCCCAACCTTCGGAGGTGGGGTTGTTCAGCTGAGGGTCAATTCACCGCCCGAGCCTGACCTTCCCAGTACTGTTTGCGCAACTCGACCTTGAGTACCTTGCCCACCGGGCTGCGGGGCAGGTTTTCGAGGAAATCCACGCTCTTGGGCGCCTTGACGCTGCCCAGTTCCTCTTTCACCAGCGCGATCAGTTCGCCCTCGTCACAGGACGCGCCGGGCTTCAACTGGACGATGGCTTTTACCGCCTCGCCCCACTTGTCATCGGGCACCCCGATCACCGCGGATTCCTGTACGGCCTCGTGGGCCGACAATACCTGCTCGATCTCGTTGGGGAACACGTTGAAACCACCAGTGATGATCATGTCTTTCTTACGGTCTACGATAGTGACGTAGCCGTCGCTGCTCATGACGCCGATATCCCCCGTGTGATGCCAGTCAAACCGGCGCACTTCCCTGGTCGCCGCGGCATTCTTGTAGTAGCCCGGGGTGACCAGATCGCCGCGTACGCAGATTTCGCCGGCCTCGCCGCGGGGCCGCTCATTGCCCTCCTCTTCGAGAATCGCCACGTTGTTAAACACGCAGGGCCGGCCGATGGAGTGCAGGCGGGCGTCAATGATATTGCCGTCAGCGTCCATGTAGTCCCAGGGTGCCTTGATGGTAACGGCGGCCGGCGCCTCGGTCTGGCCGAAGGCCTCGCTCATTACCGGGCCGAACACATCGATCGCCTCCTTGAGCTTTTCCAGCGAGGACGGCGCGGCGCCCACCAGGAAGTGGCGCAAGTTGCTGTAATCGCGCTCGCGGATATCGGGCAGGGCCAGCATCATGTACAGCACGGTGGGGGGCAGGAACAGGTGGGTGACCTTGTGCTTCTCCATGGCATCGGCAATTTCCGCCGGGACCACGCTGTTCATGATGGCGTTGGTGCCACCGCGGGCGAAGTGCATGCAGCCGGTCACGCCCGCGGTGTGGGTCATCGGCGCAACCACCAGGTGGCAGCTGCCGTCGTGGTAGTTGAAGTGCGAGTAAAAGTTGCTGACCATCGTGTGGATGTTGCGGTGCGTCAGAACCACACCCTTGGACTTGCCGGTGGTGCCCCCGGTAGGGAAGATGGCGAAATTATCATCCAGTTCACCGCTCTTGCTATCGAAGGTTTCCGCTGCACCAAGGGACCACTGCTCCAGGCTGACGCCGGTGCCGCACTCGCCGTCAATGCAGACGATCTCACCAATACCTGGACACTGTTCCCGCAATTGACGGGCCTCGTCGGCGTAGGCACTGTGAAACAGCAGCAGGTCGCCATCGAAACGCTGCAGCAGGTCGGAGTTAACTGGTACCGGGTTGCGAGGGTTGATCGGCAGCCACACGCACTCCGCCCGGAACAGGCCCAGCAGGGCCAGGAAGGCAATGGTGCTGTTGGGCGCCAGCACACCCACGTGGGCGCCGCTGTTGTAACCGTGGTGGTGCAGGGCGCCGGCAATCCGCTGGGTGATCGGCTGGGCCTGGGCATAGGTCATGCCCGGTTCGTCACTACCCACGTCCACGAAGGCGATGTTATCCGGGTAGAACCGTACCGCGTTGTCAAAATGTTCGATGATTCTCATAGCGGGAGCCTCTAAGCCTCCTGTCGATCGGCATCCCGCGCTGGCTGTTGTTCGCCATCGCGGGCGCGACGGTGTTTGTCAGTTGGTTTCCACTTGGGCCAGACCGAAGTTCTGCAGCTGTCCCAGAAGTTCCTGGTAACCCACCGCCTGGCAGATGGAAACCGCGCCGGAAGCGAAATGGCGTCCGCCGATCAGGTAGTTTGCCGCGGCGGCATGCAGGATGCCGGTCAACTGGTAGGGGTTCACACTGCGGATGGTGCAGGAAACGGCGTGAGTACTGCCGCGGCCGTGGACCACGTCCACATTGCGGTGGACCAGGCGGTTTTCCCGGGGCGGCATACCGGGCTGCATTTGCTCGCCGATGGCCGCCAGCTTGGCCTTGCGTTCCTTCTCCGGCAGCGGCTTGAGGTCGCGCTCGTACATCTTCTGCATTTCGGTCACCTGCTCCATCAATTCGCGGGAGGTGAAGGCGGTGGTCTGCCGGCAGTTGATGATGCGCGGGTCCTTCTCGAAGTATAGGGGCAGGGTGCCGCCGCTCCAGGCATGGCTGTACAGGGCGCGGGGGCGATCCGGCAGTACGGTTTCGTAACCGACGGCGGGCGGCCAGTAGACGCGCTGGTTGTTCTCCAGGTAGAACGCCTTATCCGCCGACTCGAAGGTGCTGAAAATGGTCTGTGTGGAACCAAAGGTCGGAGTGCCTGTAGGACTGCAGATGGCTTCGAGGCTGTCGATTCCGGGGGTTTCCAGCACAATGTGTGCGGCAATTTCCAGCACGGTGAACATGTAAGCGGTAGAGGGCGAGAGCACCTTGCCGGCGGCGGCGAACTGGTCGCCGAACTGTTGGCCGACCTCGTCCACGAAGGTGGCTTCGCCGGTGCTGTCGAGGTAGTGTGCCCCCGCCCTGGCGCAGGCCTCGACCACCAGTGGGGCGTAGTACCACATGGGGCCGACGGTGTTGCAGACGACCTCGGCGCCGCTGAACAGCTCAACCAGGGACTCGAGGTCATGATTGACCTCGGCCACCTCGTACTCGGCCGTCTCGATGCCGGGAACCAGCTTCATGGCCTCTTCGACACGCGGGCCATTGCGTCCTGCCGCGATGAAGGGAATCTGGTAGTGGCGCATGGCCTCGGCCACCAGGCGACCGGTGTAGCCACTGGCACCGTAAATAACGACGGGTTTCTTGGACATGTTGATTCCCCTTTGGGCTATCCGAATGGGCCCGCTGTCAGGCCGGGTTTTTGTGTTGGTAGGCCTCGCTGAGCCAGTTCATGCCCTGCAGTTTGAGCACGTTGTTCTCACCGTCCTCGATCATGGAGGCGCGGGCATCGCGCATGATCTTCTCTATGGCGTATT
>JAACFI010000406.1 GCA_009937575.1 Haliea sp. | reverse complement strand
ACACCCGCCCTGTCATCGGCATGGTTCAGGGGACTGACGCCATCGATCTGCAGCGGGGCATAAGCTTCGATGAGTTCATCGCGGCGGTCATCGGGCAGGAAGCTATGCAACTGGATCCCCACTGGCGGCCCCAATACCTGTACATGGAAAATATAAAGCATCTGAGCAAAGTTTACAGGCTGGAAAACATCGGCAAACTGCAGGTCGACCTTTGCGATATAACCGGCAGTTCCCTGCAACTGAGGCACCGGAATAAAACCAGGAAATCAGATGAACTTCTGACGGGAATAGCTGCCATGCCCTCCGCAGATATCGAGGCGCTGGGCAGTTTCGATCCTCGTTCATTCGAGTCAAGCGACATGTACAACGCGCTTGCCGATTACTACCAGAGGGACCTGGAACTGTATCTCGGAGCCGAATAAAGCCCGCTTATCCCAGGTACTCCCCGGAAAATATGTATAGTTATCTAGCTAAATTCACTCTGGTATTGCTGGTAGTCACCGCACCCTGCCAGGCATCGGTGGCCAATGACAACAATGGCAAGCTACCCAATATATTGCTGATCATGGCGGATGACCTGGGCTATAACGACCTGCATATCTACAACGGCAACCCCTTGGCACACACCCCCAGCATCGACCAGCTCGCCAGGGAGGGTGTGCGTTTCACCCGTCACTACACCGACGCGGTCTGTGAACCCAGCCGCATGGCGCTGCTCACGGGCCTGTTTCCAGCTCGCCTTTCCGGCAGGAGTGGTTCCAGGGGCATCTCCCTGGACGTGGTGACCATCGCCGACAGCCTCGGGGCCGCGGGCTATCGCACTCACCATATCGGCAAGTGGCATGTTCGCGCCAGCGTCAGGGACGCCTGGCCGGACCGGCAGGGATTCGGCAGCTACTTCGGATTCATAAATCAACTGCTGCTGGATGGCAAACAGGTGGGCGGGAGACACGTGTATGGCCAATCGCGCTACCAGGATCCCTGGCTGAGCGAAAACGGGGAACCCGCCCGAGAATATAGCGGGCACCTGACCGACCTGCTGGTGGAAAATACCATCGAAAGTATCCGGGCCTTCGCCGACAACCAGCCCTGGTTTATCAATTTCTGGCCCCTGGCGCCGCATTTCCCCTCGAATCCGGCACCGGAATGGGGGAGCCGTTATCCGCAAACCAGGGAGGGGCAGTACTATGCCCTGGTCGCCCAGCTGGATGACGGGGTACGACGTATTCTACAGGCCCTGGAAAACAGCGGACAGGCCGATAATACCGTGGTGATATTCCTGAGTGACAACGGCGGCCTCAACCTGGGGACTGATAACAATGCACCGTTACATGGCCGCAAGTCCGAGTACAACGAAGGCGGCGTGCGCACACCGCTGATTATCAGGTGGCCGGGAAGGGTACCGGCCAACGAGGTGGTTCGCCAGCCCGTTGGAATCACCGACCTGTTCCCCACCCTGGCCGGCATCGCCGGGGCCGGGATTCCGGCAAACCTGGACGGCCAGGACATCATGCCGGCTATTTCGGGTAGGCAGCTGCAGCCTCGCCCCCAGTTTTACCAGCGTTTCCGCTCAGGGAGATTCGGCTACACGGTGTTGTCCGGAGACGGACGCTGGCGGCTTTACGTGCCGGAGGTCTCCGGAAATACTGGCCTGCACGCGAAGCCCGATAAACCCATACTCTACGATCTGCAGGCGGATCCCGGTGGTCACCGGAATGTCTACGACCAGCACCCCGAAATCGTGGCGCAACTGGAGACCAAATACCGTGAATGGCACAGGTCCGCCAGAGAACTGGCTCTGACCTCTACCGAAGAAATTGACGGCATCAAACTCACCGGCAGCGACCTGCAACGCACCCCCGGTTACGGCGGCTTTACCTTCGCCATTGCCTATTTCAAGGGGAATTCACCGGCAGCATTGTCCGGACCTGTCGCCGGGCAGGCGCAGGCCTGGTCCCTGGGTATTGAAAACGGCGGCGGCGAGGCGCGGCTGCGCTTTGCAGACAACGCGTTGACCGGCAAACTGACGCCACCCTCCGCCTGCAACACCCTCATTGCCACAGCCTATTTCAAGATAACCACACTGCACCCCGCCGAAGAGAACAATCGGTTGACCATGGCCCTGTACCAGAATGGCCGACTGATCGGGAAGCGGGAATTAATGGGCCTGCCGGAATCCATCGTGGATACCAGCCCTGCGACCACAGTGGGTTACTCCGCGGACTCGGGAAAGCGGTTCAACGGTCGACTGGGTACCCCTGTCATTCTCAACAGCTATACCTCGGCGCAGACACCGTTGACGGTAGAGGAACTCCATCGCGAACTCTGTCCACAAGCCTGAAGCTCCCGGCTAACAGTTACCTCTGAACCTTCCGGCCGAATCGCCAGTTATTCAGCGCGTATTTGTACAGAGGCGCCTCGAGATAGCGATAACTGGCAATGCTGAAAGCGATGACTACCACCAGGTAGGACAGGTAGATCACTACGGAAATTAACAGGGAAGGCTCTGCAGCTGACTGCCTTAGCAGATAGAGATAGATCCACAACAGGACGAAGTGCCCGAGATAGATCGAGTAGGAGCAGTTACCGAGAAAGACCCAGAACCTGGACGCCACGTAAATCCGCGCGTTTTCCGCCACAACCCCCGCCAGTACGATGAAAATTGCGGCAACACCGAAACCCTGGATCCGGTTCATGTGGAATCTTGGCAAGGTGACCGCCCAGGCGACCATCACCACCACCATCGCCAGGCAGAGCAGCAGTAACCACCTGGAGCGGTTTTCCACCAGGTAGGCGGCGAGCAGGCTACCGGCAAAAAATTCGATCAGGAACGGGGATATAAAAAAACCATATTCGAAAGTGTGAGTGGGCTGAAGCAAGTTGAGCACCACAACTACCAGGCAAAGTACCACCAGCGCCTGGCGCGCCCTGGCCAGCGGCAACAGAATCAGCACGGTGAACATCAGGTAAAAATACAACTCGTAGCTCAGGGTCCACGCCACGCCCAGGACCTGGTGCCGAATGGTGGGGTTGAGCAGGAAAAAGGATTCCAGCCAATAGATATTGCCGGGATCGCGCTCTCCGATCAGCAGGGTGACAGCCGCCGCCAGGATATAGAAGGGCCAGTAGCCCAGGTAGATACGGAACAGGCGGCGTCGCAGGAAGTCCAGGGCGGTACCGGCATCCCGGCCGGCTTCGCGGGTGGTATACCACATGACATAGCCACTGATGACGAAAAAAACATCAACCCCGAAATTTCCGAATTTCGCCCAATACAGGAAAGTGTCACCCTGCAGGCCAAGTTCCATGAAAAGTTTACGCGAGTGGTAGAGCACCACGGCAAAGGCCGCATAGAAGCGCAGTGCCTGGATGTTGTTGAGCATTACTGCAGAATTAGAGGGCATTCCAGGCCAGGGCCTTCAGGCCATACTGTATCCTGCGATCGTCACCGACGCCCTCGAGCTCTCGTGGTGATTGCGGGTTGTTGTGTCGCAGCCTGATCTTCACATCCGGGCCGCGAAATAAGCCGGCCGGTACCCTCACAGTGCATTGGGTCAGATCGAACTCACCCACAGACTGGCCGCACACCTCCACCCGGGTCTGGCCCCCGGTACCGTAGTACTGGCCCTCGAAACACAGCTCAACCTGTTCAATGTCTTGTTCCGGGGGAATCGGATAAAACCGCAGCAGCGACTCATCACCTTCGCTCCACACCCCCCAACTCTCCGGAAAAGACCATCCGGGACTCAGGAAAATATAATCACCCATCTGTTCGATTTCACAGCGTTGGCCGTCCCATTCCCGAAGATGACTGGCCAGCAGGTATTCAAGTGGATCATGGGTACCGTCTTCGTTATTTTCTATCTCTA
>JAACFI010000405.1 GCA_009937575.1 Haliea sp. | reverse complement strand
GTGATAGAAGCAAGTGTGCCCCTGGCCGCCTCAGCCATCGGCTACCAGATTTACAGCGCGACCCTGTCTCTGGACGGATCGATAATTTTGGCGGACGGCTGACATCATGCGCCTGTCTCGAATTACATCGCTAAGGAATACAAACCTGATGAAACTTCCTTTTTGCAAAACCCTGACTGCCCTCTCAATGATCGGGGCGGTATCGGCCGTATCTGCGCAGGAATTGGTCTCAGTACGCCTGACTGACGTTATCAAAAGCCAGGGCACAGGCAATATAGACCTGATGAAAGACGTCACTGCCGTCGGCCTCGAACAATACCGCGTGCAGCACGACGGTGCGCTGGTTTTCGCCGTTGATATCAATGAAGATGCGAGTGGCACCGAGAAAGCCTCATCTCAGGGTGTTGCCGTCAAAAGCGTAAGGTTCACTGCGGATTTCGACGACGGCTCCCAGCTGGTGCTCGACTCTATAGACGGTTGTTGCTTCACTGAAACCCAGGCGCTGCTGGCAGAAGCACCTGGAGACGTTCGTGAACCATTCTACACATTACTGGGCGAGTCCGGATCAAGCCGGATATCATCCAGCAATTCGATACAGGATG
Source organism: Haliea sp. (assembly GCA_009937575.1). Classification (GTDB taxonomy): domain Bacteria; phylum Pseudomonadota; class Gammaproteobacteria; order Pseudomonadales; family Halieaceae; genus JAACFI01. The sequence continues at coordinate 3,267 of JAACFI010000405.1, read as the reverse complement.
CCTTTGACAGCACCCTGAAAGTAGAGGTCAGCGAGCCACTATACGACCCCTCAGGACGCACGGTTGTAGGTGCACGCCTGCAGGTTGTGCTGCTCCAGACGAATGACGCCCTGGGAGATCCAGAGGCCTTTTACGACTTCAGCGCAGGTTTTGAGGATCTGGCCATACTTAATGTGGCCGATACGGTATTCATCGATGACTACGCGGCCGGGCGCGAGGAAGCGCCCACGGTCATACTGACCAATCCTCCGCCGGTGGTCGATCCGCTGGCCGTGACAAACTGGAATTACTTCCCTTCCTCGACCTCGTTCTACGTCGTCGGTTACGAGGACCTGTATCCGGGTAAAGGCGACTATGACTTCAATGACCTCACCGTCGCCTACCAATTGCAGTACGGGCTCAACACCGACGGAGAGATAGTCGTAATTCAGGGTGTAGCCTACCTGATAACACGGGGCTCCTCCTATAGTCACGACTGGCACCTGTCTATCGATATGCCCGGGGGTGCTTCCGGCGCTGTCACTTGCACCAATATTCCCGACTACAGAAATTCCGAAGTCGTGATTTCCTGCCCTGGAGTCGCCAGCAACCACTCAGGTGGAACCATGGATATCCGCGTGTTCAACGACACACTCGCACTGTTCCCGGATCCGGCCGGATCTGTATTCGTGAACACGCAGCGACTCTATTCCGAGCCCTGGAATCTCAAATTTTTCCCGGGGCCACGCGCTGATTTTAGACTCGAACTCGATACACCACAGCCACAGAGTGCAATTCAACCTGCACCCTATGATCCCTACCTGTACGTACGCAACACCGGTCGGATCGTAAAACTGATGGAAGTCGACCCTACCTACCAGGACAGCAACGGGTTTCCCTTCGGCATGTTACTGACTGTCGACTGGAAACCACCGCTTGAATTCACTGACACCGCGGTCGCTTACCCATTCTTTGAAGATTTTGTCGGTTCCAGTGGCGGTAGTTCGCTGGACTGGTACAACACCTCACTGACCGATTTTATCGTGGAAATACCCGGCCCGACCGTGTGGGCCTGGTGACTTGGCAAAACCAGAAGGAGAAGTAGAATGGAACTTGCAATACACAGTTTCAAGCCCGTTGAAACATACATCGATGCGCAGGTAGAACCGAAGGGGTTGGCGGGATCAACACTTGAAGTAAACCCCAAGACTCTCGCACACTTGAATTTTGGCATCTTCAGACAATTGCGCAAACTTGGCACATCGAAAGAGCGCATCTGCTCGGTGCTCGGACTCAGCCCGGCTGACTACGATTACATCGAGCAACTGGGCTGAAGAAGGCGCTGGGCGGAGTAAATTGGGGACAGACCACTAAAATGGGGACAGACCACTATCAGTTTAGTGGTCTGTCCCCAGTTTACTGCGGGTTATCCAAGTACGGAAAAATCGGCAAAAATCACGTAGATTAACAGGACAATAGAAACCAGGATCCCGCCTACCAGGCGGGCGTGTTTCCATGGCGTCATGTCAACCGCCCCCACATCTTCCTGCACGAATTCCTGTTCCAGCGGCGAGACTTCCCCCATCACCAGCATGAAAATCACCAGGTAAGCGAACACAATACCGAGGAAATGAAATTCGTGCAGTGATGCGACGATCTGGTCGAAAGGCGGTACGAAGTAACCCACGGCAATGATGACAAAGCCAGCGATCAGGGCTTGCTTCGCTGCCCTTGGCGGTACCCGCTTTGACAGCATGCCTACGAGAACTACAGCGAAAATCGGAATGAAATACATACCGTTCATCTTCTGCAGGTAGGCGAAGATGCTGGTGGTATTGGCGAGTAAGGGCGCAATGCACATGGCCGTGACGGCCACGATCCAGCCGAAAACTTTGCCAGAGCGAACAACCTGCGTCTCCGTGGCATCTGTATTCAGCACTCTCTTGTACAAACCAAGACTGAAGAGGGTGCAGGCGCTATTCAGGGCCGAGTTGAAGCTGGAGAGGATGGCTCCGATCATCGCCGCCGCAAAAAAACCCGCCAGTGGCGACGGCAACACCCTGTTTACCAGCATACCGTAAGCGTGGTCGGCCTTGATGCCCTCGCCGGCAAACATCGCGAAGGCGATGATGCCCGGCAGCACCAGATAAATCGGGCCGAGCAGCTTGAGCCCTCCGGTCAGCAGTACGCCCTTCTGCCCTTCAGCGAGACTGCTGGCGCCAAAAGTCCGCTGGATAATCTGCTGATTAGTGGTCCAATAGAAGAGATTCAACAACAGGATGCCGGAAAACACTGTGCCGAAGGGAACGGAAGAATCATCGCCGCCAATCGAGTTGAAGGTGCCTGGCCGCACCTCGGACAGCGCGCCAAGGCCCGACATAAATCCGTCATCACCCAGGGCCGTAATACCAAACCAGGTGATCATGAAACCGCCAACAAGCAGGCCGATCCCATTGATTGTGTCGGATACCGCAACCGTTCTGAGTCCGCCGAACAGCGCGTAGCAGGATCCAACCAGGCCGACGACCCAGACGATCAGCCACAGGGCAGTTTTGTGGGATTCAATGCCCAGCAAGGACTGGACATCCATGATTCCAATCATGCCAGTCGCTCCCGTATAGAGAATAATGGGTAGCAGGATGCCCACGTAGGCGACCAGGAAAATCAGGTTGGTGATGACCTGGGTCTGGTGGTCAAAGCGAATCTCGAGATATTGCGGTACCGTCGCCACACCACTCTTGAGAAAACGCGGCAGGAAGAAAAGCGCCATGGCCACCAGGGCCAATACGGCTACCACCTCCCAGACCATCACGCTAAAACCATCGGTGAAGGCGGCCCCGTTCAACCCGACCATCTGCTCCGTCGACAGATTGGTCAGCAGGAGCGAACCGGCGATCAGGGGAAACGTCAGCGAACGACCAGCCAGGAAGTAACCGCCGGAAGAGGCGTGATCGTCTTTCCTGGTGATAAGGAACGTAAGGACGGCAACCAGGCCAGTAAAAAAGAGAAAAGATCCAAGAATCATGATGTTTTTATCCAGGGCAAGCGTTACTAATTGAACCACCACTCCAGCAGCCTCACCAGCGGGCCGTAGTACCAGGGCACAGGCGGATCATCTTCAGGCACCTGGTAGTGTGAGCGCAGAGCAGCCAGGCGCTCCTTCAGGTCTTTCTCGACCCCTTCATAGCCCTCTTTACCATACAGGTTGACCTGATCCGTGGGATCTTCTTCCAGATCGAACAATTCCCATTCGTCATTAAGATAGTAGTACACCAGTTTGTAGCGCTC
>JAACFI010000084.1 GCA_009937575.1 Haliea sp. | reverse complement strand
GCTGGGATCGAAGGGAACTGCTGCAGGATGGCACACCGCGTTGGTTTGTGCGGGGGATTTTTCATTGCGGACTTGTCGAGGCTCCGGTGCGAAACGTCTCTCCCTTAGAGGCAACTACCCCTGCACCCGGTAACGGCTACCAAGGCTATAAGGCAGTACTCTTACCCGGGAATCCGGTTCAACGACTGCCCTCTGACACCCGCCCATCAAGAAGTAAAGCGCCACACGCACCGCATGGTGCTCCAATGTAGCAAGGGAAAATGCCCCGTGCAAAGCGACGCAGCGGCCCAACGGGCCGCCATAAACAGCATCCAAAGTGATCGCCGCTACCGCCATCCATGGACATAAAAAACGGGACCGAAGCCCCGTTTCTGATATCGATGCAGATAGCGATCAGCCGTTGAGTTGGGCAGCAACCTCGTCTGCAAAGTCGACCTTCTCGACCTCGATACCTTCACCCACCTCAAAGCGGACGAAAGAGGAAACTTCCGCGCCGGCGCCGGACACCAGCTTGCCGACAGTGACGTCAGGATCCTTGACGAACGCCTGTTCAACGAGGCTGTTCTCCGCCAGGAACTTCTTGATACGACCACCGATCATTTTCTCGATGATCTCCGGCGGCTTGCCAGAATCCTGAGCCTGGGCAGTGAAGATTTCCTTCTCCTTGGCCAGCACATCCTCCGGCATGTCCTCCGGAGAAACCACCTGCGGGTTGACCGCCGCCACGTGCATGGCCACGTCCTTCGCCAGGTCCTGGTCGCCCCCCTTCAGCTCAACCAGCACAGCGATGCGGTTGTTACCGTGTACATAGGCGCCGACCACGCCCGCGTCAGCGTCTACCAGCTCGATACGGCGTACGCCGATGTTCTCGCCGATCTTCTGTACCAGGGCCTCGCGGTCTGATTCCAGGTCACCCGCCATCAGGGCGGCGACATCGGTCTGCCTGCCTGCGAAAGCCGCATCCACGACCTTGGCAACAAAAGCCAGGAAATTCTCGTCGCGGGCGACGAAATCAGTTTCGCTGTTGACTTCCACCACCACGCCGTAGCTGCCGTCCTCGGCGATACGGGTCACCACCACGCCGTCGGCGGCGGTACGGCCGGCCTTCTTGGCAGCCTTCATACCGCTGGACTTGCGCAGTTCCTCGATGGCCTTGTCGACGTCGCCACCGGCTGCCGCCAGGGCCTTCTTGCACTCCAGCAGGCCGAGGCCGGTGCGCTCGCGTAATTCTTTAACCAGTGCTGCAGACATTGGTTCTCCTCCTCATAAACACCAGGAATCTGGATCTGGAAATAGAAACCCCGGCGCTACCACCGGGGATTGATCTGTTTGTTGCTTCCGGCACACAGGGCGCCGGAAATCATCGATTACTCAGCTGCCGGCGGCGGTTCGGACGCCTCGGTGGGCGCTTCTGTGGGCGCTTCTGCGGGCGCTTCAGCGGGCACTTCTGCGGCCGCCTCGACTTTGGGCACAGGCTCGCCCTCGGGCTCAACCACCTCTTCCTCGACAAACTCGTCCTTTGCGGAGACCGTCTCACCGGATTCGACCTTGCCCAGCAGGGAGGCGTCGGCCACGGCGGTCACATACAGCTTGATCGCGCGGATCGCGTCGTCGTTGCCGGGGATGATGTAATCGACCCCGTCCGGGTTGCTGTTGGTATCGACGATGCCGATGACCGGGATGCCCAGTTTGTTCGCCTCGGTAATGGCGATGCGCTCGTGGTCCACGTCAACCACGAACAGGGCGTCGGGCAGGCCGCCCATGTCCTTGATACCACCGATGCTGCGCTCGAGCTTTTCCATATCGCGAGTACGCATCAGCGCCTCTTTCTTGGTCAGCTTGTCGAAGGTGCCGTCGGCCTGCTGCGCCTCGAGGTCGCGCAGGCGCTTGATAGACGCGCGAATGGTCTTGTAGTTGGTGAGCATACCGCCAAGCCAGCGGTGGCTGACATAGGGCATTCCGGCGCGTTCCGCCTGCTCCCTGATGATCTTGCCCGCCGCGCGCTTGGTGCCGACGAACAGGATCTTGTTCTTGTTGCCCGCCAGGCGCTTCACCAGGTCCAGCGCTTCGTTGAAGGCCGGTACGGTGTGCTCGAGGTTGATGATATGAATCTTGTTGCGGGCACCGAAGATGTACTGGTCCATCTTGGGGTTCCAGTAGCGGGTCTGGTGACCGAAATGAGCGCCCGCCTGAAGCAGGTCGCGCATGCTTACTTGCGACATAATCTAAATACCTTGTATTGGGTTAATCCTCCACATATCCCCGAAACCAAACCGGACAGGCCGGCACCCTGGCTCAGGTGTTGATATGTGTGTGTCGTTTGTTCCCTTTCCGAAAGTAGCGCCTGATATGGGCCGCCCCCTGAAAAGAGGCGCGCTTTATACCACAAGGTAAACAGGGATAAAAGCCCTTTTCTGCCCGGCGAACCGCGGGAATTACTCATTTGCAGCGTGAATAAGGTAGAATGTGCCTCCTTCACGGGACCGGTAAGTCCGGATTTCCAAGTATTTACTATACTTTTCAACAGGTTACAGATGAGCGCATCGATCAAGACGGCAGCAGAGATAGACAGGATGCGTGTTGCCGGACGCCTCACGGCGGAGGTGCTGGAAATGATCGAGCCCCACGTACAGGTGGGCGTCACCACCGGCGAGCTGGACCGCATCTGCCACGAGTACATCACCGGGGAGCAACAGGCAATTCCCGCACCCCTGGACTACAACGGGTTCCCACGCTCGATCTGCACCTCCATCAATGACGTGGTGTGTCACGGCATACCCTCCGATACCAAGAAATTGAAGAACGGGGATATTGTCAATATCGACGTGACCGTCATCAAGGATGAGTATCACGGGGACAGCAGTATCATGGTACAGGTGGGCAATGTCGCGCCCCACGCCCAGCGCCTGATACAGGTTACCCAGGAGTGCCTGTACCGGGCGCTGGAAGTGGTGAGACCCGGCGCCACCCTCGGCGACATCGGTCACGTCATCCAGCAGCACGCGGAAAAAAATTACTACTCGGTGGTACGCGAATACTGTGGTCATGGCATCGGCAAGGTATTCCACGAAGACCCGCAGGTGCTGCACTACGGCCGCAAGGGCGCGGGGATGGTACTGGAAGAGGGCATGACGTTTACCATCGAGCCGATGATCAATGCCGGCCGACGCCACACCCGGCTGAACCAGAAGGACGGCTGGACCGTGACCACCCGCGACGGTCGCCTGTCCGCCCAGTGGGAGCACACCCTGTGTGTGACTGCGGACGGCTGCGAGGTATTGACCCGCCGCAGTAACGAGACCTTTTAGTGTTGACCCGCACGCAGCCCGCCCTTCCCTCCGCCCTGTTCGACGAGGCCGATCTCCAGGCCGGGATCAGTGAGGGCAACACCATTGCCGCAGGCAAGGCCTGCCTGCAGCGGGCCACAGAATATCTTCACCAGCAGTTCCGCTCGGGCACCCCCGCTTCCCGCCTGATCCGGTTGCGGGCCAGTTTCATGGACGCCCTGTTGTGCCGACTGTGGGAGCAACAGGACTGGGGTGACGCAGAAGCCAGCCTGGTGGCGGTCGGCGGGTATGGACGGGGGGAACTGCACCCCCATTCGGATATCGACATCCTGCTTCTGCTGGGGGAAGACGGTGACGCCTGCGAGGTGCAGCTGGAGCAGTTTCTCACCCTGTTATGGGACATCGGGCTGGATATCGGCCACAGCGTGCGCACCGTGGAAGAATGCCGGGACAACGCGGCAGCCGATATCACGGTATTGACCAACCTGTTGGAAGCCCGGGTCCTTCGTGGACCCGAGGCACTGATGCAGCGGGTACGGGAACTGACCGGCCCCACGCAGATGTGGTCCAGTGTGGACTTTTTCAACGCCAAGCTGGAAGAGCAGCGCACCCGGCATACCAAGTTTGCAGATACCGAGTACAACCTGGAGCCCAATGTCAAAAGTTCCCCCGGCGGCCTGCGAGACCTGCAGGTCATAGGCTGGATCGCCGAGCGCCACTACGGGGTCAACTCCCTGGAAGAGTTGCCCGCCATGGAATTTCTGAACGCAGACGAGATGGACATCCTTACCCGCGGCCGGGACTTCATGTGGCAGGTGCGTTATGCCCTGCACATGCTGACCGACCGGGAGGAAGATCGCCTGTTGTTTGACCACCAGCGCGAACTCGCCGCCATGTGGGGATTCGAGGACGGTGACAAGCTGGCGGTAGAGCAGTTCATGCAGGTCTACTACCGCTGGGCCCTGGCCCTCAGCCAACTCAACGAAGTGCTGATACAGTATTGCGACCAGGCCATCCTGCGACCGGACAGCGCCCAACGGCTATATTGAGGCGCGCAATGCCAGCCTGTTTGCCGACTACCCCACCGCCCTGCTGGAGGTGTTCCTGCTGTGCGCGACCCGCGAAGACATATTCGGTGTAGCGGCGCCGACCATTCGCATGATCCGCGACAACCGCCACCGGATCGACGAGGCATTTCGCGCGGACCGGGCGAACAAGAGCATGTTCCTGGATATTATCCGCGCGCCGAACAAGATGACCCGCCAACTGCGGCGCATGCACCGCTATGGCGTTCTCAGCAAGTACCTGCCGGAATTCGGCCGCATTGTCGGCCAGATGCAACACGACCTGTTCCATACCTATACCGTCGATGCCCACACCCTGGAGGTGGTGAAAAACTGCCGCCGCTTCGAGTATCCGGATTTCGAGGAGCGCTTCCCGGTATCCAGCCGCGTGGCACGGCGACTGCCCAAAGTGGAGTTGCTGTACATCGCCGCCCTGTATCACGATATCGGCAAGGGTCGGGGTGGCGACCATTCGGAACTGGGCGCGGTTGACGCCGAAAATTTCTGCCGGGAACACGGCTTGAGCGAGCGCGACACCGAAATGGTGACCTGGCTGGTGCGCAACCACCTGACCATGTCCGCAGTATCCCAGCGCAAAGACATTTCGGACCCGGAGGTCATACAGCAATTCGCCGAGCACGTGGGAGACCAGGATCACCTGGACTACCTGTTTACCCTGACCGTAGCCGACATTAACGGTACCAACCCGACCCTGTGGAACGCCTGGCGCGGCAGCCTTCTGCGCCAGCTGTACACTGAAACCGGCCGCGCCCTGCGCCGCGGCCTGGACAACCCGGTGGACAAGCAGGCGTGGGTGGATAAAACCCGGGATGCAGCCATCGACATTCTCGAGGGTCGCGGATTCACCCCAGGTGAACTGGAGGAATTGTGGCAGGAACGCGGCGAAGAATACTTCCTGCGGGAACGGGCTGAGGATATCGCCTGGCACACCGAGGCGGTGGCCAGCCATCACGACCGGGAGAAACCGCTGGTGCTGGTGCGCAACTTCAGCGATTCCAGCGTCGCCAACACCACCCAGATCTTTATCCACGCCCGCAGCCGGGCCCAGCTGTTCTCCGTAATCTGCGCCGAGCTGGAGCAGCTGGATCTCAGCGTCCACGATGCGCGCGTTTACAACGCCAACGACGGGATGAGCCTGGATACCTTCTTCGTCCTCAATTCAGACGGCCAGCCGATCGCCGACGATGCGCTGAGGCTGAAAAATATCCGCGACAGGCTGAGTGAGTCCCTGGCCAGTGACACCAGCTATCCCGACATTGTCAAACGGCGCACTCCGCGGCAGATGAAATCCTTCTCCATTCCCACCGAGACCCGCATGTCGGTGGATGAGATCAACAACACCTCGGTACTGGAGGTGGCCTCCCCGGACCGCCCGGGACTGCTCGCCAGGCTGGGCAGAATTTTCGTCGATTTCAATATCGAGTTGCAGGCGGCGAAGATCCAGACCCTCGGTGAGCGGGTTGAGGACGTGTTTTTTATCACCGACGACCAGCAACAACCGATTACCGATCCGGAACGCTGTGAGGCGATCCAGCGTGCAATTCGCGAAGAACTGGACCAGCAGGCGGTTGCCTGAAAACCATGAACCCGAACCTCGAGCTGCTCCAGCCCTACCCCTTTGAGCGCCTGCGCCAGCTGTTCGCAGACCTGGAGCCGGCGGACAAGACAGCCATCTCACTCTCCATTGGCGAGCCGCGACACGCTGCCCCCGGGTTTGTGCTGCAGGTGCTGGGACAGAGCCTCGCAGGGGTGGCCAAATATCCCGCCACCGCGGGAATGCCCGAGTTGCGCGAAGCCATAGCCGCCTGGCTGAGCCACCGTTTCCAACTGGCCGGCATCGACGCCGGAGAGCAGGTACTGCCGGTCAACGGCACCCGTGAGGCCCTGTTCGCCTTCGCCCAGGCTGTGGTAAACGACAGCCCCGAGGCCCTGGTCATGAGCCCCAACCCCTTTTACCAGATCTATGAAGGTGCCACCCTGCTGGCGGGAGCCCGGCCACACTTCCTCAACTGCGGCCCTGAAACCGGTTTTTTGCCGGACTTCCGTGAGATCAGTGAACACCACTGGCAACGCTGCCAGCTGCTTTATCTGTGTAGCCCGGGAAATCCCACCGGTGCGGTACTCGATCTGACCACCCTGCAGGAACTGGTGGGCCTGGCGAGGGAGCACGATTTCATCATCGCCAGTGATGAATGCTACTCGGAAATTTACTTCGACGAACAGGATCCCCCGCCGGGACTGCTGCAGGCCTGTGCGATGATGGGAGACAGTGACTACCGCAATTGCGTGGTCTTTCACAGCCTGTCAAAACGCTCCAACCTGCCCGGGCTGCGCTCGGGGTTCGTCGCCGGCGATGCCAGGATCCTCAGGGATTTTCTGCTTTACCGCACCTATCACGGCTGTGCCATGCCTCCCCACCACCAGTTGGCCAGCGCGGCGGCCTGGCGCGATGAGGAGCATGTCCTGTCCAACCGACAACTGTACCGCCAGAAATTCACCGCTGTATTGGAGGAACTGGACGGACACCTCGACGTATCGGCCCCCCAGGCGGGATTTTACCTCTGGCCCCGCACACCAGTCAGTGACATCGAACTGGCGCGCAGGCTTTACCAGCAGGAAAATGTCACCGTCCTGCCCGGGCGCTTCCTGGCTCGTACGGCAAATGGTGTAAACCCCGGCGAAAACCGGGTACGCATGGCGCTGGTGGCCGAACCGGAGCAGTGTATCGAGGCCGCCCGGCGCATCGTCCGCTGCCTGGCAAGCTGCTAATATGCTGAAACAGGAGCGGGTCGAGTTTATCCTTCGGCGCCTGCAGGAACTCTACCCTGAGACCCCGGTGCCCCTGGACCACAGGGACCCCTTTACCCTGCTGGTAGCGGTGCTGCTCAGTGCCCAGTGCACCGACGAACGGGTCAACCAGGTGACACCGGAGCTGTTTGCGCTTGCGGATAACCCGGCGGATATGGCTGCGCTGGAGGTCGAGCAGATCAGGGACATCATCCGCCCCTGTGGCCTGTCACCACAGAAATCGAAGGCCATCAAGCGACTCAGTGAACTTCTGCTGGAGCAGCACGGCGGTGAAGTGCCGGCAGACATGGAGGCACTGGAGCGCCTGCCGGGCGTGGGACACAAGACCGCCAGTGTGGTCATGTCCCAGGCTTTCGGTGTGCCGGCCTTCCCGGTGGATACACACATACACCGCCTGGCCCAGCGCTGGGGCCTGACCAGCGGTAAAAATGTCACGCAGACGGAAAGGGACCTGAAGCGCCTGTTCCCCAGAGAGAACTGGAACCGGCTGCACCTGCAGATCATCTATTACGGCCGGGAATACTGCACCGCCCGCGGCTGCGATGGGCGCGTCTGCGACATCTGTACCACCTGCTACCCGAACCGCAAGCACCCGAAAAAGACCCTCAAAGCCTGACCAGACAGTGTCGTGATCACAGGCTGGCCCCACCGGCACGGCTATAACTGAACCGGCGGATTTGCTATCCTACGCGGCCTTTACAATTCTGCAGACGAGACGGAAAACAGCTTGATTACACTCTACGGCATCAACAACTGCGACACCGTGAAAAAGGCCCGCAAGTGGCTGGAAGACAGGGGTATCGAGTACGCTTTCCACGATTTTCGGCAGGATGGCCTCAGCGAAGAGCAGGTGCGCGGCTGGCTGCAGGAACTGGACTGGCAGAACCTGGTGAACAAGCGTAGCACCAGCTGGAAGGCACTTGACCAGCACACCCGCGACAACATGGACAGCGACTCCGCGCTGGCGGCGATTATGGATCAACCAACCCTGATCAAGCGGCCGTTGCTGGATACCGGCCATGAGCGCTTTACCGGGTTCTCGGCGGCCAGTTACCAGAAGATTTTCAATCAACACACCCTGTAAGCAGGGTTCAACAAGGATAGATCATGACAGACAGCGCATTTGCTTTTGGCCTGGGCGTGGGCACCCACAACAGCAGGGGAGAGTGGCTGGAAGTGTTTTTCCCACATCCGCTGCTGGGGCCCTCCGCCAATATTTCTGCGGCCGCTGCGGACCTGGATCCGGGGCAGGCTCTTTCCAGGGAACAGCTGCAGCAGTTGCAGGCGGCACTGGCCGAGGCCGGGGAAAGGGAGCAGGCGGAACTGGCGACTCGCCTGCTGCAGGGGGAGCAACCGGTGGCGGCAGTGCTGCTGCGGGAGGACCGCGCCCCGGGGAACGTGCCAGAGGGATACCTCAAGCTGCACTTGCTGTCCCATCGCCTGGTTGAACCCCACGGCACCAGCCTGGACGGCCTGTTCGGTATACTGCCCAACGTGGCATGGACCAACGAGGGCGCTGTGGATATCGATGAACTGCCCGAACGACAACTCGCCGCCAGGCTACGCGGCGAGGTGCTGGAAGTCAGCTGCGTCGACAAGTTCCCGAAGATGACCAACTACGTGGTCCCCGCCGGGGTGCGCATTGCCCATACCGCCCGGGTGCGGCTGGGCGCTCACCTGGGGGAGGGCACTACCATCATGCACGAGGGCTTCGTCAACTTTAATGCGGGCACTGCGGGGCCGGGTATGATAGAGGGACGTATCTCCGCCGGGGTCATGGTAGGCAGTGGTTCGGATCTCGGAGGCGGCTGCTCCACCATGGGTACCCTGTCCGGCGGCGGCAATATCATCATTTCCGTGGGCAAGGAGTGCCTGATCGGCGCCAACGCGGGTATCGGCATCCCCCTGGGGGACCGCTGCACGGTGGAAGCAGGCCTGTTCGTCACTGCCGGCACCAAGGTCACCATGCTTGACGCAGAGGGCATGCCGGTAGAGACCGCCCGTGCGCGGGAGCTGGCCAGCAAGTCGGACCTGCTGTTCAGGCGCAACTCGACTACCGGCGCCGTGGAATGCCTGACCAATCGCAGCGCCGTCGAACTGAACGAGGAACTGCACGCTCATAACTGAGCGCCCCGCCCATGAACAGGACACTGGACCTCTGCTGCGAGCTGATTCGGCGACCCTCGGTCACACCGGAGGACGCCGGTTGCCAGGCGCTGATGATGGAGCGCCTGTCGGCAATCGGCTTTGAGTGCACCGACCTGCCTTTTGGCGAGGTGAGCAATTTCTGGGCCCGGCGAGGCAGTGAAGGCCCTATCCTGGTGTTCGCCGGGCACACGGACGTGGTTCCCACGGGTCCTGAAAACCAGTGGGATACTCCCCCGTTTGAACCTACCCTGAAAGAAGGCATGCTTTACGGCCGCGGCGCCGCGGACATGAAGGGCAGCCTCGCGGCAATGCTGGTGGCCTGTGAGGATTTTGTCGCCGAACACCCGGAGCATCCCGGCAGCATCGGCTTCCTGATCACTTCCGACGAGGAGGGACCCGCTGCCGACGGCACGGTGAAAGTGGTGGAGCACCTGCAGCGGCAGGGCGAATATATCGACTGGTGCCTGGTGGGGGAGCCCTCCAGCACCGCACAACTGGGTGATGTCATCAAGAACGGCAGGCGCGGCTCGCTGGGAGCGGTACTGGTGATAAAGGGTGTCCAGGGGCATATCGCCTACCCGCACCTGGCGGATAATCCGATTCACCGGGCGATGCCCGCCCTGCATGCACTGGCCAGCGAACACTGGGACGAGGGCAATGCCTTCTTCCCACCCACTTCCCTGCAGATATCGAATATCAAAGGGGGCACCGGCGCGACCAACGTGATCCCCGGCGAACTGGAGATTCAGTTCAATTTCCGCTTCTCCACCGAGGTGACTGATACCGAGTTGCGGGAGCGCACCGAGGCGATACTGCAGGCCCACCGGCTGGACTACGAGCTTCAATGGCACCTGAGTGGGCAACCCTTCCTGACCGCCAGCGGTGCCCTGGTAGATGCAGCGGCAGGCTCGATCAGGGATGTCACCGGGCTGGAAACCGAATTGTCCACCGCCGGCGGTACCTCTGACGGCCGCTTCATCGCCCCCACCGGTGCCCAGGTGGTGGAGCTGGGACCGGTAAACGCCACCATTCACAAGTTGAACGAGGAAGTGCGGGCCGGTGACCTGCCCCGCCTGGCAGAAATCTATCGACGGATTATCGAGCGCCTGCTGCTGGGGGCCGGCTGAACGCCCTACAAGGCGTCCAGTTGCTGCTGTAAACCCATTTTCGCCACGGACTGGTTGCCTTCCCCCGGCACCACCAGAACGCGTCCGCTCCCCAGGGAGGCCAGGCTGGCTGCAACCACCTCCCCGGGTGTCATCCACATCTCATCCGGAATCCGCTTCTTGTCAAAACCCTGGTCCTGCATCTCCGCGTGGAACTCCGTATGGATATAGCCCGGGCACAGGGCCTGTACCTCGATACCGGTCCCGGCCAGCTCCGCCTGCAGCGCCAGGGAGTAGTAATTGAGAAACGACTTGGTTGCGCCATAAACCGCCAGGCCTTTCCCCGGCACGAAGGCCCCCATGGACGACACGTTGATAATATGGCCGCCCCCCAACTCGCACATGAAGGGTATTGCTGCCTTGCACAGGGTGATGGTCGTGTCGATGTGCAGGCTCACCATGTCCCGCTGCCTGTCAATCGGCAGTTCCGCAAACTGCCCGAAGGTGCTGAAGCCGGCGTTGTTCACCAGGTAATCCACGGGCCCCTTCTGGCGCAGGGTTTCCATGGTCCGTGCCACGCCCTCGACGCTGTTGAGGTCTGCTTCCAGCGCGTGGAACTCGACTTCACCCGGCAACTGCCCGACCAGCTCCGCCAGGCGATCCCCACGCCGGGCCACGCCGATGATCACTTCACAGCGGGTCGCCAACTGGCGGCAGAACTCGGCGCCAAGGCCGGCGGAGGCACCTGTCACCAGGGCAGTTATCTTGTGATCGCTCATCGGCTTTTCCTCCGTTACCAGCGCGGGTATCGCTCAGGCGTTACGCCAGTTTACGTTTGACATACACATCATAGCGCACGGACTTGCCGGTGATCGCATGGGAGGGCTGCCGTCCCGCCAGATTCCCGGCCCTGGGAGGGCGCTTCACGACCACCCGGGCCACACCGAGGTCCAGGGCCCACAACAGCAGCTGGTCGGCATCACGGCCGCTGCCTTCCAGCAAAGATTGGAACAGGGCCATTTCTTTCTTCACTGCGGCGCTCTTGCCGAGCTCCGGAAACATGGGATCGAGATAAACCACGTCGATATCAGACAGGCGATTGGCGGGTAAGTCCCTGGCCTCACCCTCCCACAGGGACATGCGCCCCGACACCTCCTGTAACCAGGGATCGCCTGAAGAGCGGGCCCTCTCCAACCCTGATCGCAGCAGCGCAGATACCAGTGGCACCCGCTCGCTCATCAGCACCTGGCAACCCAGGTCAGCGAGCACAAAGCTGTCACGCCCCAGCCCCGCCGTGGCATCCAGAACCCGCAATACCGGTTTTTTTCCCACGCCCACGGCCCTGCCCAACAGTTCATTGTGCCCGGCGCCTCGACGGTGGCGCATTCGCGCGCTGCCGAAATCAACACTCACCGGTCCCGGGGCGGCCCGGCCGGTACGCTGCAGTGACAGCCCGTCAGCAGAGGCAACCAGCAGCGCGTCATAATCCAGGCAAGTTGCAGGATCAGTTGCTGCGTCCAACAGCGGAAGGTTCAGGCGGGTAACCAGTCGGGAGGCTTCGCTCGCATCAACACCCGGGGCGATCAGCAGTGCGAGTCGGGCAGCTTTGCTCAAGGCAGGGCGCGGGGCATGCTCCGTGCCAGTTCCGCCTCGAGTGTCCGACAATTGTGGAGGATGGCATTCATGTACAGGTCCTCCCCGTCGAAATGTTCCGCGGCATAACGATACACCCCGCCAAACTGGCCTTCCAGGCGAGAATCTATAGCGTTGCGTATGAAGGCGGGGGTCGACTCGAGCAGATGCTCGGGTGAGCGAAAAACGGTCGCCCCCGGGTACTGGGAGGCGTGTTCACCGGCCAGCCCCCCCACCCTGAACTCCTCGAACAAGTGCTCGCGGCACTTGCGCGCATAGTCTACGTCAGCCATCTGGGCGATGAGATCTGCGGTACCGAGAAGCTCTCCCAGCCTGCGCTCCTGGGGACTGGCCACCACTATCTCCGAGGGTGTGAGTTCGTAGCCGGTAAAATGCACGATACGTGTACACACGCCGGCCAACTGCGACATGCCGGCCGCCGGGAGGTACTCCTCCAGGAACCGCGCACTGCGACTGACGTGAACCCGGGTATACGCGGCACCATTTTTATGGCGGGTATCGCGGGCACGGCGAATATAGCCGGAATCGTGAAACAAGGCCGCGGCGATGCCGGCCAGGGCGAGCTCCGGGCCCAGCCGTGCCCCGTCCGCCTCGATCCAATCGTGACCGTCTACCAGCCTCGACATCGCCAGGGTCACGTCCAGTACGTGCTGCAGATTGTGGTAGCCGATGTCGCAGGCGCTGAATCCCGGGTAATCTCCGCGGTACAGTCGGCTGAGATCCGCCACCAGGGTATCCACCGGCGTAAAGTCGAACAGGGCGTAGCGCGCTTCAAGAATTCGTCGCACCGCTGCCGCCACATCCCCGGGCTCGGTGACATCCACCGTATTGCTCACGTCCATGTGGGCAGATCTTGCTACTTGCCCCATCGTGAAATCAGTCCTCGACAATTTTTTTACTGCTGCGTTTTTTCAACATAACGGCCAGATCATCAAACAGCTCTTCGGCGCTCGGCGCATCCCCCGAGACGCCCTGTCCTTCCCGGGATGGTTCCCCGCCTTCGGCGCGGTGCGGCAATGCGCTGTCATCCAGCCCCAAAGCCAGCTTCCTGCCCTCCAGCTCGATATCAATTTGCAGGTTGTAGGCATTACGCGACAGGCCGTGCTTGTCCACGATCCTGAATCGGCGCGGCGCGGAGCGGCCGTCTGTGTCCTCACTTCCCGTGAGATAGCAGGACATCCCGGTAATGGATTTACTGGACAGTTGCATGCCCTGCATGGCGGCAATCTCGCGGTTACAGCCGCTGACAAAGGCCGGGGCGGCTATCTGGGCAACCGGACGGATATCGCCGGGGCCGCGCCCTGCCGGATCGCAGCGGAAATCCCCTACCAGGATCTGTCCGGCCTGTGCCAGATCTACCATGCGAGCCAGTTCGATGGTGACGTCACCCACGATATAACTGAATACCGAGGGATTGACCCCCTCTGCCTGGTATAACTCGTAGTGGCCGCCTATGTGATAGGCGGCGCGTATCAGGGGTACGGTGTTACCCCTGGAAGCTGCGCGGGCCACCGCATTATCGGCCACTACCAGCAGCAGGAAGTAGAACAGGTCCTGGTTGGCGCCGGACCCGAGATCCCTGTTCCACACGTAGTAGCCGTCCCCGGTGGTGGTGCGCGCGAAATTGATCTCTATCCCCTGGGCCAACAACTTGTTATACGCGGAGTTGAGGGAATAGGACAGGCTGTTCAGCTGGCTGGCCTGTTCGAAGGGCGTGTACAGCGAAAACTCAACGATATCGAACAGCAACACGGCGCGGCTTTCGACATAGCTAAGTCCGTAGCGCTTGATCAGCTGCTCCACGGCTGCCAACACCGCCGGTTCCTCAACCAGCGCGGTATTCAACTTGATGAATGTGGGCGGCACATCCAGGCGCTCACTCACAGCGAACAGTTCCTCCCGGGTCTTGCGGCGCTGCCCGGATATCAGTTCCCGAACGAAGGTTTCGTTATCCGCCCCCCCGGCCGGGGCGTCTTCTCCCGTGGCACAATAGTTGCCGAGGTAGTAGTGTGGCACCAGGATCACCAGCAGGCCGCGCTCGTCAGAACTCCAGCACAATACGATGTTCTGGCCCAGGCGCCACTGCTTACGCAGTGTCTTCTCCAGTGTTTTCAGATTGCCCCGCTGGACAATACTGATCGCATCGGGACCAGCGTTGTCCGCCGCCTCCAGGGTCGGTTGATTGGTATTCTCAGGCATCTCGATGCTCGTGTTTATCGACTCGACACGTTAGCATTATAAGTCCCAGCCACGGCAGCATGCACCCACCAGGTAAGAAACTCTTTTCGGACCAGGTGCCGGGGACTACCGCAAGGATCAAAACATGCCCCATCAAATCCGTACCGTCCTGTCATTATTGTTCACTGTACTGCTCACGGCTGCCTGCGAGAACTACGATTTCAAGGTCAACGACCGGGTTGTCTATAGCCCTCACCCCCTTTTCAGCGATTTCGATGTTCCCGACCAGGCCCTCCGCACCTGCCTGGAGCAGGCCATCGCCGACGGGGTGGTCACCGCCGTACCCCGCCTGACCACGCTCAACTGCAGCCACGCCGGTATCACCGACCTGTCCGGGCTCGCCACCTTCACCGGCCTCACCAGCCTCAAGCTGTCGTCCAACAACATCCGCAACCTGGTGGAGCTGGGCGCCCTCTCCTCCCTGGTGGAGCTCTACCTGGATAACAACCAGATCGTGGATCCAGTGTCCCTGTACCAACTGCCCGCCCTGCGCGTGGTTGACCTCTCCGGCAATCCCGAGCTCCAGTGCCCAAGCAGCAGCGGCTTCCTGCGCCTGGAAACCGTTACCATGCCGCGTCACTGCCGCTAAGCCCGGCATACCGCGAACTTCCGCCTGAGCCCATGTTCCTCTATCGCTGCCTCGGTCGACTGCCTTTCCCGCTGCTGTATCCGTTAGCGTGGCTGACCTACCTGCTGCTGTACTACGTGGCAGGCTATCGCAAAGCCGTGGTCAAAGAGAACCTGGCCGGGGCATTTCCCGACCAAAGCGAGAGAGAAGTCACAGTTCTGGCAAAAAAGTTCTACCGCCAGTTCGCCCAGGTCGGCCTTGAGATTGCGAGGGCGAGGTACATGGATGAAACGGATTTCAGGGAGCGGGTGGAGATTCTCAATCCCGAACTCATTGCTGAATGCAGTGGGGGAATGCGCCAGTCAGTCATCATTCTCACCATTCACCAGGGAAACTGGGAGTGGATGCTTCACGGGCTGGCGACAACCCTGGGGGTTCCCCTGGATCCAGTGTACAAGCCACTGCACAGTCCGGCGGCAGACCGGTTTATGCGCGAGGTACGCAGTCGTTTCGGTTCGCGCCCCGTGGCCATCAGTGAGGCCACCCGGGATATCCTGCGGCGTCGGCGCGAATTCAGGCTACTGGTGATGGTGGCTGACCAGTCCCCGGTGCGTCGGGAACGCAGTTACTGGACGCGCTTCATGCACCGTGACGCCGCTTTCTACCTGGGCGCGGAAACCATCGCCAGGACGACCGGTTTCCCGGTGCTGTTCGCTCAGTGCCGTCGGCTGCGCCGCGGTCACTACCAGATGGAATTGCACAAACTGGGTGAAGCTCCCTACGACGGGGAGGCTCACAGCCTGACGGAAAGCTACGTTCGAATGGCGGAAAGGGCTATCCGGGAGGAACCCGAGAGCTGGCTGTGGAGCAACCGCCGGTGGAAACGTCAACGGCAGGAAAATTAAGCCCGGTCCAGTTCCAACCAGTCGAAACCGCCTGCCTGGTCAGCGAACACCACCTTCTCCAGGCTGTCCAGGACGGTCAACAGCGCCTGCTCCACTTTCTCGCGGCTGTTGTTGTTCTCGCTGACATGGGCGACCACCAGATGACCCAGCTGCCCAATGTCCATGGCGCGCAACAGTTGCAGCGACTGGCTGTTGTTGAGGTGGCCCCAGTCCCCCCCCACCCTGCGTTTGAGTTGCGGTGGATAGCTGCCGTCCATCAGCATGGTGGTATCGTGGTTGAACTCCAGCAACAGGGCATCGCAGCGGGCGTAATGCTCCACCACGTGGGGTGTGATGCTCCCGAGATCAGTCAGCACCCCCAGCTCACAGTCCTGCCCCCGCAGGTGGTACTGGCAGGGTTCAGCCGCATCGTGTGGCACCGCCACGGCGGTTACCTCGATATCACCCAGGATGAAACTGTCCTCACAATTGAAGTGGCGCAGCTCGAAGCTGCCGTCACAGCGTCCCGTGCCGGCGGTGCCGTGGGTGAGGTAGACGGGAATACGGTGCTTGCGTGACAGGCCCGCCACGCCTGTACTGTGATCCGTGTGCTCGTGGGTCACCAGGATGGCATCCAGCTGGTCCGGGGAGACCCCCAGGCGCTGCAGCCGGCGGGTAGTCTCCCGCAGGGAAAAACCGCAGTCGATCATCAACAGGGTATCGCCCGAGCTCACCAGGGTGGCATTGCCCTTGCTGCCTGAACCCAGGGATGCGAAGCGCATCACCCGCTACCGCGTGGCGAGCCCGGCTTAATTGATATTGCCCTTGATCAGGGCCAGCAAACTCTGTTCGTCGCGCTTGCTGAAGTCCAGGCTGCTGTCCTGGGGCTGCAGACGAATATTCACTGCCTGCTCGCTCACCGAGGTCATGGTGATCAGGAATAACTGGCCCGCCAGCGGGTGCTCCTCCTCGCCGAACAGCCAGTCAAACCAGCCGTCCTCGTCCTCGTCCTGCGGTCCCAGGAAACGGGCATCATAGCGACCCGCACTGCGGTCCCGGTCGGTGACTTCAAAGCCGGATTTACCCAGCGCACGGCCGAGGGAAGCCCAGGCGCGATCGTAGGGCAGTTCCAGACGGATGTAGGTGTAGCCCTCCGGGGCTTCCTGCATGGATATCTTGCCACCGGCACTGATGCCCTGCTCGGCAATCATCGACACTGGAGCCGATTCGGCGCTGTTGGCCAGGTACTGGGACACCGCACGCAGCATTTCATGGGCCTGCTCGGGATTGTCCGAACTTCCTGGCCAACTGTCGACATCACCCGCCTGATTCATCTGCAGCACGTGCAGTTCGCTGGTACCCCGCTGTACCCCCTGTTCCATCCGAAAACGGAACCGGCTACCCATGCTGGCGCCTTCCAGTTTCAGCCAGTTGGTTTCCATGATCCCGGCACGGGCATCCACCCTCGCCACCTGGATGCCGGCGGCGGTGAGGAAACTGCGCACCTGGGGCCACACCTGCCCGGGGGGCACGCCGATCAACGCCCAGCTCTGGTCGCCCAGTTTCTGGATTCGCACCACCTCGTCTCCCGCGCCCGCCACCAGGGGCGCCGGCCGCGGTACCTCGAATTCACCCGCCAGGATCAGCTCGTTGTCCACCGCGGGAATGGGGTATATCTCACCGAGGGCGCTGCTGTCCTTGTCCTGGGGCACGCTGACTACAGGCATCTCCGGTGCCTTCTTGTAGTCCTCGGAGTTGTCCCGGAAGATGCCCTGGTCACCAAACAGGTAACCACAGCCACTGCACATTGCCAGTAGCAGCGCCGCTGCCGGCAGTTTTACGAGCCTGTGAGACATGGCCATCAAATTCCCGCAGCCTCCAACGCCGCAAGGACCTCGCCGTGATATTGTTCATCCAGGACAGTCAGGGGCAGGCGTATACCCGATTCCACCAGACCCCTCTGGTGCAGGGCCCATTTTACAGGTATCGGGTTGGCTTCCAGGAACAACGCCGTGTTCAGAGGGCCGAGGCGATCGTTGATCACCTCCGCCCCTTCCCTGTCGCCAGCCAGGGCCTTACTGCAAAGCTCCGCCATGGCCGCGGGGGCAATATTGGCAGTGACCGAAATATTGCCGTGGCCACCCGCCAGCATCAACTCCATGGCCGTGGGATCGTCACCCGAATAAATGGCAATCTGTTCCCCACAACGCGCCACCAGGTCGCGGCCGCGGGCAGTGTCACCCGTGGCATCCTTGATTCCGACGATGTGGTCCAGCGGTGCCAGCTGCTCCACCGTGTCATTGCTCATATCCACTGCGGTTCGGCCGGGAACGTTGTAAAGTATCTGCGGTACCGGCACCGCTTCTGCGATGGCCGCGAAATGCTCGTATAGACCCCGCTGGGTGGGGCGATTGTAGTAAGGGGTTACCAGCAGGCAGGCATCGGCTCCGGCATCTGCCGCGGCCTCGGTCAATTCGATGGCTTCGCGGGTGGAATTGGAACCGGTACCGGCCACCACCGGGATGCGACCGCCGGCCTGTTTTACGCAGAATCGTATCACCTCGCAATGCTCCGGTACGCTGAGCGTGGCGCTCTCACCGGTGGTACCCACAGCGCCGATAGCAGCAGTACCCGCCGCCACATGCATTTCCACAAGCCGCTCCAGGCTTCCCCAATCGACGTTGCCGTCCTCATGCATGGGGGTAACCAGGGCAACGATACTGCCGGTAATCATCTGCTTTACTCCGAAAAATAGACCGGGTATGCGAAATACGCCTACATAGCTCCGGGAAGACCGCCATTATCCATGACAGCGGCCGGAAGACAACCAAATTGGGCTAAAATGGGGCACGCCGTAGAGGCCGCTACTCCACAAGAGAAACCAACGTGAGAACCGCCTGATGAATTGGAACCGATATGTGACCCACCTGGTCGCGACGCTGTGCCTGGCACTGGCCTGTGTGGCTGCCCAGTCCCAGGAGGATCCGCGTATCGGCGAACTGTCCTACCTTGACCGGCAGTTCATGGCACAGCAACGCGCCCTGCTGGAGGACCTGGTGGCGCGAAACTTCGGCCGCCGTTTCAGCGGTGTGCGAGACAACGACCTGGAGCTGCTGCAGATGTTACTGGACAGACAAGTGGTGCGCGCAAACCAGACGCGGGAACTGCAGGCCATGGGGGTCGTCATGGGTGACCTGCTGGCATCCGAATTCGCACTGAAATGGGTCGTCTACGAGGATCACCTCGGTCGCAGCCGCGCCCTGCGCAACGGTGACAGCGATATCTACCTGTTTCCGATAACCATGATATCCCGGCGCCGGGAGGTGGATAATCGCACCCCGGTCGTCGATATCTACCGGAA
>JAACFI010000404.1 GCA_009937575.1 Haliea sp. | reverse complement strand
GCATGATAGAGAGCAGTGTTGAAAACCGGATGGAGAACATTCTTGCTGTACAAAAGCAGGCCCAGCTTGAGCAAGCTGTTCCCGACCTGGCGCAGCGCAGGCAGCGATTGCAGGGCTGTATTGACCTGTTGGTAGAGAATCACAGTGCTTTGTGCCGGGCAGTATCAGAGGATTACGGTCACCGTTCCGAGCACCTGACCCTGGGGGAAATTCAGGGAACGCTGGCCAACTTGAAATATACCTACAAGCATCTGGGAAAGTGGATGCGTCCGGAGCGCCGGCCCACGCAATTTCCCCTCAACCTGCTCGGCGCGAGGTCCTGCGTTGAGTACCAGCCCAAAGGGGTGGTGGGCGTAGTATCGCCCTGGAACTTCCCGATTAAGCTGTCCCTGGTGCCCATGGGCGAGGCGCTGGCGACCGGCAATCGGGTCATGCTCAAACCCTCTGAATTCTCCCCCCGAACCTCGGCCCTGCTGCTGGAATTGGTCGGGCGCTATTTCTCAGAGGATGAAGTTGCTGTCGTCACGGGCGGGCCTGAGGTCGGCGCAGCTTTCAGCGCCTTGCCTTTTGACCACCTCTTTTTTACCGGCGGCACCAGTATTGGCCGCAAGGTGATGGAGACAGCCGCAAAGAATCTGACCCCGTTAACGCTGGAGCTGGGTGGCAAGTCACCCGTTGTCGTGGCGCCCTCAGCCAACATGGAGTCGACGGTAGAGAGACTTCTGACCGCCAAAACCCAGAACGCGGGCCAGGTTTGCGTCTCGCCGGATTATGTTTTCGTCCGGGAGGGTTTGCTTGAAGAATTTATCGACCAATGCCGCAAGGTGTTTGTCCAGCAATATCCAGATCCCATCACCAGTCCTGACTACACAACGTTGATTAACGATAGCCATTACCAGCGTATCCGTATGTGCCTGGAGGAGGCCTCCGAGGCGGGGGCGCGGATTGTGCCGCTGTCCGATGCGGCGCCAGTGGAGGCCCTGCGCAAGTTTCCCCTCCACCTGGTTATTGATCCCGATGAAGAGCTGGCTGTATCTCAAACAGAAATCTTCGGCCCGTTATTGATCGTCAAGACTTACAAAAATTTGAGTGAGTGCGTGAGTTACATTAACGCACGCCCCAAGCCTCTGGCTTTGTACCTATTTGGCGAGGATAAGTCGGAGCAGGACCAGGTCCTGAGCCGAACCAGTTCGGGGGGCGTCACCATCAATGATATAGCCATGCACCCGGCGCAACTCAATCTTCCTTTTGGGGGGGTAGGGGCCAGTGGTATGGGGCATTACCACGGCCATGATGGCTTTAAAAACTTTAGCCATGCGAGAGCTGTTTTTAAACAAGGTTTTGTCAGCCCCCTCAGGCTCATTGGGGGGGTACCACCATTAGGTGACAAGTTTAAGAAATTTATAGAGAGCCAACTGAAGAAGTGAGGTGAGAGAAGTGGGATTTGAAGTCCGTGACGAAGTACAGGTATTGAACGCCCAACTTGAAGCATTCATGCAGAAGCACATCTACCCGCGCGAGCACGAGATGGCCGAGTGGTGCCTGGACCAGGATAATCTCTGGCAAACACCGCCCTGGTTTGACGAAATCCGTGATATGGCAAAGGCCGAAGGCTTGTGGAACCTGTTTCTGCCTGAGGAGTATGAGCCATGGAGCCTGGGCCTGACCAATGTGGAAATAGCATCCCTGTTTGAGACCATGAGCAAGGTGACGTGGGCGCAGCCGGTGTTTAACTGCAATGCGCCGGATCGCGGCAACATGGAAGTACTTGCCAAGTACGGGACGCCGGAGCAACAGTCACAATGGCTCGACCCCCTGTTGGCCGGTGAGATTCGCAGCGCCTACGCCATGACTGAACCACAGGTAGCCTCTTCCGACGCCACCAATATGGAACTGGAGATCAGGCGCGACGGCGATGAGTACGTGCTCAATGGTCGCAAATGGTGGACGACAGGTGCAATTAACCCGCGCTGCAAGCTGTTGCTGGTGATGGGCAAGTCCAATCCTGAAAACAATCGGCACCGCCAGCACTCCACCATATTGGTACCCCGCGATACGCCGGGGATTACGCTGGTGCGACCGCTGCGTGTTTTCGATTCCTTGCATTCGCCGGGTGGTGAAGCTGAGTTATCGTTTGAGAATGTGCGAGTGCCGGTTAGCAATATGATCAAGGGTGAGGGCTGCGGGTTTGAAATTGCCCAGGGTCGTCTTGGCCCTGGTCGTTTCCA
Source organism: Haliea sp. (assembly GCA_009937575.1). Taxonomy (GTDB): domain Bacteria; phylum Pseudomonadota; class Gammaproteobacteria; order Pseudomonadales; family Halieaceae; genus JAACFI01. Next base: position 1,673 of record JAACFI010000404.1, on the reverse strand, counting down.
GTATTCAATGACTCTGGTGGGGCAGGCCCAGCGCTGCCTGGAGTTGATGTGCCAGCGCGCGGAACAGCGTGTAGCATTCGGAGAGAAACTGAGCAAGAAGACCAGCGTGCAGCATGAGATTGCCCGCTGCCGCTGTGATATTGAGCAGGCCCGGTTACTGACGCTGCAGGCCGCCCATGTCATGGATACGCAAGGCCTGGATGCAGCGAGGCCTTACATCAGCATGGTAAAAATCGTGGGGCCCAATATGGCCCAGGCGGTGGCCGACCGGGCCATGCAGGTGTTTGGTGGCATGGGCGTAAGCCAGGACACCATGATCCCCGACGTGTTCCTCCACGGTAGAATCGCCCGTATTGCTGACGGGCCCGACGAGGTACATATGTCCCAGCTGGCGAAGCTGACTTTACGCGAATTGGTGAGCTGATATGGGAATGCTGGCTGATGTGCGCGAAGTGCTCCGTGTCCTGGGGGAATTTCCTCACATCCTATCGGCCACGACCTTCAAAATTCCGGCAGACGATGACCCGGCTTCCCTCGGTAGCATGTTCGAGGACACGGTCGCCCGCTACCCCGACAACATCATGCTGTTGTTTGAAGGCCGCCAGTGGACCTATTCCGAGTTCAATGCCGAGGTCAACCAACTGGCGCATCTGCTTAAGGCCAGGGGCGTTAAGCGTGGCGACTGTGTCGCCGTGCTGATGGAGAACCGCGCCGAGTTCCTTGTTTCCCTGCTGGCCCTGGCCAAACTGGGTGTTCCCGCCAGCTTGATCAACAACAGTCTCAGCGGCAATGCCCTGGTGCACTGCATCAAGGAGACTGACACCAAGCGGTGTATTGTCGGCGCGGAGCGGGCGGAGGTTCTGGCTGACGTACTGGATGATCTGCCGCTCGCTCGCGAGGGGGACTATTTCTGGTTCCCCGATGTGGAAGGGTACGCTTGCCCTGATTGGGCAGAAGACCTGATCCCGGCCCTGGCGGATATGCCGACCGATAACCTGCCGGTAACCCGCGAGATCACCGCAGGAGAGACGTCAACGTACATCTTCACCTCTGGCACGACCGGGTTGCCCAAGGCCGCGCCGCAACCACATCGCAAGCCACTGGCTGCAGGGCGGTTGATGGCTAAACTGGGTTTCAGAATCAAACCGTCAGACCGACTGTATCTCTGCCTGCCGGTATACCACGCCACTGGCCTGGGCCCTGGATTCTGTAGCTTTATCGGCAACGGCGGCTCAGTTTTCCTGCGCCGCAACTTTTCCGCCACCAGTTTCTGGCCCGAGGTTCAGCAATACCAGACCAACTGCTTTATCTACGTGGGAGAGCTTTGCCGTTATCTAACGACTCAGCCCGTAAGCGAAGCGGAGAAAAACAATCCCCTGGTGAAGATGATGGGCAACGGCCTGCGCCCGGATGTATGGGACGAATTCAAGAGCCGTTTCGGTGTGCAGCGCATTTGTGAGATATACGGTTCCAGCGAGGGTAATGTGACCTTTATGAACCTGCTGAACAAGGACAGGACCATCGGCACCGCCGCCACGCCGGTGGCACTGGTGCAGTACGATACGGAGAACGACCAGATTGTCCGCGACAGCAATGGGCGCTGTATCGAGGTGCCCGTTGGAGAGCCCGGATTGTTGCTGGGTGAGATTACAGTGAAGACCGAATTTGATGGC
>JAACFI010000403.1 GCA_009937575.1 Haliea sp. | reverse complement strand
TGCCTTTCGAATAGCGGCTAAGAATAGGCCATTTAGCTCGAAGCAGTAACCACCGCGGGAATCGAAAATAAGCTTCCTGAATTGTACTTCTGGTGTGAGGTCTATTGACCTATTCAGCTGAATATCAAAATTTTCGAAAGGGATTGTATGAAGTTGGTGGAAATGAAGAATCTTAAGGCACTCTATGGTTGGCTCGACTTCCGGCACATGGCCGATCCGCCGCAGATATAGTTGAAGGTCGAAATCGAAATCTCCCACCCAATTATTCCTCTCCATCTCGTGTTATCTGACGGGCTACTGATAACTTTGTGTCTGAAGTTGCTCCCTTTGCAGAATTTTCACGCCCTCGATCGTCCGCTTTGTAGAAAGCGGACACTTAAATTATTCTAGCCTAATCTCCTCTATTAGGCGAAGGCGGCAGTTGTACCAGATCCCGCTCCGCCGGCCTGGATGTCCTCCTTGTGCGCCGTCAAGTCGAAGAGGCGACTATCCGGGCCAGTTGGCACCCTTTGGAGGGACCGGGCAAGCCGCTGCGAAGGGCTTCACCTGCTCTCCGATGACCGCCCAGTCCTCGGCAGTGCTTTACTTCATGTGCCGAAACGTTGCGCGCTGCAGTAATTCCTGGTTTATTTTCATGTCCTCGAAGTGTGCCAACAGATCAGACCTACTATCAGTCATGGTATTGCAGGACTATCGCCAGGCATAATTGACCCCTAGATGACCGGGAGAACAGCAATTGGATTTCAACATGCCCCCAGACATAGCGGCTTTCCTTGAGGAAGTCGACCAGTTCATCGAGGACAAGATCAGGCCCCTGGAAGAGACGGACGACAACATCCGCTTCTTCGATCACCGTCGTGAGGACGCCCGCACAGACTGGGAACGCGATGGACTGCCCAACGAGGCCTGGGAGGCCCTGTTGCGTAAGGCCAGGGGCCTGGCAATCGAGGCGGGTATCTTCAGCTACCCCTTCCCCGCCGAGCACGGCGGGCGAAATGGCAGCAACCTCGGTATGGCCATCATTCGGGAACACCTGGCGTCAAAGGGACTGGGGTTGCACAACGATCTGCAGAACGAGCACTCCGTGGTGGGCAACAATATCGGCCTGTTGCTGCTGCTGGAATACGGCAGCGAGGCACAGAAGGCCGAGTGGCTGGAAGGAATGAAAAATGCCAGCAAAGGCTTCGCCTTCGGCATTACCGAACCGGAACACGGCTCCGACGCCACCCATATGGAAACCAAAGCCGTGCGGGACGGGGACCAGTGGCTTATCAATGGCGAAAAAACCTGGAATACCGGTGTACACACCGCGGATGCGGATCTGGTGATGGCCCGTACCTCCGGGAATGCGGGTGACGCCCGGGGTATTACCGCGTTCCTGGTGCCCATGGATACACCCGGGGTAAACGTCGAGGAGTACCTGTGGACCTTCAATATGCCGTCGGATCACGCCCGGGTCAGTTTTACTGACGTGCGGGTGCCTGACAGCGCGACCTTCGGCGGTGAAGGCCGCGGGCTGCAGGTGGTACAGCACTTTTTCAATGAGAACCGTATTCGCCAGGCCGCTTCCAGCCTGGGAGCTGCCCAATATTGCGTGAACGAGTCGGTAAAACACGCCAACGAGCGCGCCCCCTTCGGCAAGCCGCTGGCCACCAACCAGGGGATCCAGTTTCCGCTGGTGGACCTGAACACCCGTTGCGAAATGCTCAGGGCACTCGTTCACAAGACCGCCTGGCTGATGGATCGCGACGGCGCTTTCTCGGTCTCAGACAAGGTCTCCATGTGTAACTACCAGGCCAACCGGCTGTGTTGCGAAGCGGCTGATTTCGCCATGCAGGTACACGGCGGCATGGGTTACTCGCGCTACAAGCCCTTCGAACACATCTATCGACACCACCGCCGTTACCGCATCACCGAGGGCACCGATGAGATACAGATGCGCAGGGCGGCGGGATACCTGTTTGGTTTCATGCAGCAGCGCAAGCCCAAGGGGGTGGATTGACATCCATGCCAGGAGACTTCGAGCACAAACTTCAAGCGGTACTCTCCAGGGAAATACCGGGTTTCAAGGCCTTGCTGTCCTGCACGCAATTGACGGCCGGCGCCAGCCAGGAGACCTACCGTATTACAGTTGTAACCGATTCCGGTAAATTATTGCTGGCCCTGCGCCGTTCCCAGCCGACAAACACAGCAGAGTCCGGTGTCGGCGGCATCAGCCTGGCCGCCGAGGCGAAGCTGTTCCAGGTAGCAGGTGCCGCCGGGATTCCCGGCCCGCAAGTGCTGCATATCCTGCAGCCAGATGACGGGCTGGGTGCGGGCTTCATGATGGAGTGGCTTGAAGGGGAAACCCTCGGGCAGCGCATCGTGCGCTCGGAGGATCTCGCCGACATTCGCCCGAAACTGGCACGCCAATGCGGCGAGATACTCGGGCGTATACACACACTGGACTGGCAGCGGGCAGGCCTGCAGGAACATCTACCGACCATCGACCCGGCCACCCTGGTGGATGAAACCTGGGCGGGTTACCGGGATTTGAATGTACCCGTACCGATGATCGACTACACGTGGCGTTGGCTCAAAGACAATCTGCCAGAGGCATCGCCTGTCAGACTGGTACACGGGGATTTCCGCAACGGCAACCTGATGGTAACGCCGGAGGGCATCAATGCGGTGCTGGACTGGGAACTGGCCCAGCTCGGCGACCCGGTGCGGGACCTGGGCTGGCTGTGCGTTAACTCCTGGCGCTTCGGCAACAGCGCCCTTCCTGTTGGCGGCTTCGGTGAACTCGATGATCTACTGGCGGGCTACCGGGAAAGCTCGGGTGACGATGTCTCACAGGAGCACCTGGAATTCTGGCAGGTGTTCGGGTCGTTCTGGTGGTCGGTAACCACCCTGCAAATGGCCGACGCCTGGCGCAGCGGCGAAACCCCCAGCCTGGAAAGACCGGTCATCGGCCGGCGCTCCTCCGAGGCGCAAATGGATTGCGTCAACCTGTTGATCCCCGGCGATGTTGAACTTCCCGAAGCGGATCAGGCGATTTCCGCGGGAACCCAGCTACCGATGCCGGCTGAATTGCTGCAGGGCGCGGCACAGTTCCTGAAGCAGGATGTGGCCGATAAGTTAGAGGGCAGCGATCGATTCCTGGCCCGGGTCGCGGCCAATTCACTGGAAATCGCACAGCGGGAATTTCTGTATGGAGCTGAATTCGCCGGGCGGGAGAGGCAGCGCCTGGAAATATTACTGGCGGAGCAGGCGGATCTCGACGCACTCCGCTGGCGACTGGTCAATCGCCTGCGCGATGGCCTGCCACCGGACACGCCGGGACTGGCCGAGCATCTTCGCCAGACGGTGGCGGGACAGCTGGCTATCGACCAGCCAAAGTACTCTGCTCTTAAAGGTGGCTAGTCATTCCGACTGATTTGCCCGGATGAGCGGACTCGCCATTTTCTCCAGCAGACGTCGCAATTCTACACGTTCGTGACCATCCAGTTCCCTGGTCATGTTATCGATGCAGTGTTTCGCGGCGGCTTCCAGTTGCGGCTGCAGCCGGCGTCCTTTCGCTGTGAGGTAGACGCGCATGGAGCGTCGGTCATTCGGGTCTGCCCGACGGCGCACGTAACCGTTCTGCTCCAGGCGGGAAATAGCGCGGGTAGCGGCGGCCTTGTCGACACCGATGGTATCCGCCAGTTCCTGCTGCCGCCTGCCATCGCGGATGTACAGACTGAAGAGGTACAGGTAGCGCCCCGGTCCCAGCTCCAACGGTGCCAGCTCTGCCTCCAGCAGCTTCATCATCTGCCGGTTCAGATGGGCGATGTATCTGGCCTCGTGGTTTACCAGGTCGATCACGATGCGGTCTCCTCAGTGGATCCGTGGGCGGGAAGTAACCAGGCGAGAATCGCCAGGGTGCTGACGACTGCAGCACTCA
>JAACFI010000083.1 GCA_009937575.1 Haliea sp. | reverse complement strand
CCCGGGCAGGACACCGGGTCCGCCAATTACATCTTCACCCACAGTGAAGCGAAACTGGTGTTTACCGGCGAATTCGACCAGGCCGCCCATGTTGCCGATGCCCTGGTGGAGGGCATGGAAACGGTGGCCATGCTGGGCTGCAGCTTCGATTGCGATGACAGCCTCGAGGCCATCATAGATACCTTCGAGCCCTTCCCCGAATCGCCAATCCCCGATCCCGAGGACGTTTTCACCATCATCTATACCTCCGGCACCACGGGAAATCCCAAGGGTGTGATGCACATGCACCAGACCCCGGGTCACGTGGTGCCCGGGCTCATCGAAGGCATGCGCATGGACCAGGAGCCGAATCGTTTCTTCTCATTCCTGCCCATGTCCCACGCCGCCGAGCGGATCGTGGTCGAGATGTGCAGCCTCTACGCCCCCGGCGTCAGCGTCTCATTCTCGGAAGGCCTGCAGACCTTCGGGGACGAGATCCGCTCGGTACAGCCCACCTTCTTTTTTGCCGTGCCCCGCCTGTGGGTCAAGTTCAAGGAGGGCATCGATGCGGCCGTACCGCCGGAGGCCCAGGCCGGTCTCAACGACGAACAAAAGTCCGCCATTGCCTTGCAACTCGGCCTGGCCGAGGCGCGCCTGATCCTTACTGGATCCGCACCCTGCCCCCGGGATGTGCAGGACTGGTTCCTCAGTATGGGTGTCGCCCTGCGGGATGGTTACGGAATGACAGAGAATTTCATTCACGGTTGCGCCTGGCTGCATACGGATCAACCTGTCTCCGGCTGCGTCGGTCACCCCATGGATGACAGCGTCCAGGTGCGCCTGTCAGATACCGGGGAAATCCAGTTCAAGAGCAAGGGCCTGATGAAAGGCTACTACCTCAACCCGGAGAAAACCGCCGAGGTCTTCGACGATGGCTGGTACTGCACCGGGGACTCCGGCAAGTTCGACGAGGACGGCAACCTGTGGGTCACCGGCCGGGTGAGCGAGGTCTTCAAGACCTCCAAGGGTAAATTCATCGTGCCGATGCGGCTGGAGGACTTCTTCGGCCGCTGTGACAAACTCGCCCAGTTCTGCATCATGGGTCACGCGCTGGACCAGCCGATCCTGCTCACAACCCTGTCGGAAACGGGCGCTGCCCAGGAGCCGTCAGCCCTGAAAACGGAACTTGAGACCCTGCTGGATACCATCAACGGCGAGGTGCCCGCCCACGAGCGGGTCGGCCAGGTCTACGTGGTGCCCGAATGGACCATCGAAAACACCATGCTGACACCCACCATGAAGCTGAAACGGCGGCAGATCGAGGAGACCTACCGAGAGCAGATCGAGGCGAACCTGGGCGGGGATCGCGTCAACTTTCTCTAAACAGGGTGAAGCATAACAGGTAACTCTTTGTATCCCATAACAAAGTTTGAGTGAACGCGTACTGGTTCGCCGACCACTTCCACCCGGTCGAAGCGAGCCAGGATCTCCTCCCACAGGATCTTCAGCTGCATCTCCGCCAGCCGGTTGCCCATGCAGCGGTGAATACCGAAGCCGAAGGCAATGTGCTTGCGAGGGTTCTCACGGTCGATAATGAAGTCATCCGGCCGCTCGATGGCCTCCTCGTCGCGATTGCCTGAGATGTACCACATTACCACCCGGTCTCCCTTGCGGATGGTCTTGCCCCCGAGTTCCACGTCCTCTGTAGCCACCCGCCGCATATGCGCCAGGGGCGTCTGCCAGCGGATGGCCTCACAGATCATGGAGGGAATCAGGCCGTGATCAGCCTTCAGCTTGGCGAATTCATCCGGGTTCTGGTGCAGGGCCAGCACACTGGCACTCATGGAATTGCGGGTAGTGTCATTGCCGCCGACGATCAGCAGCATCAGGTTGCCCAGGAATTCCATCGGGTCCATGTCGCGGGTGGCAGGATCGTGTGACAGCAGGGAAATAAAGTCCTCCCCCCCCGGGTTGGCAACACGCTCGTTCCACAGCCCCTGGAAAAATTCCAGGCACTCCAGCAGAATTTCCTTGCGCTCTTCTTCGCTGTAATCCCCACCGACATTGGGCCCCGACACCGCCACGTCGGACCAGTAGGTCAACTTGCTGCGCTGCTCAAAGGGAAAATCAAACAGGGTGGCCAGCATGCGCGTGGTCAGTTCGATGGAGACCCTGTCCACCCAGTTGAACGGTTCTCCCACCGGCAGGTGATCCAGCACATCCACGGTGCGTGAGCGGATCAGCGATTCGAGTTGCTGCAGGCGCTGCGGCGTCACCGCGGGCATCACCGCCTTGCGTTCCTCGTCGTGTTTCGGCGGGTCCATGGCGATAAACATGGGGGGCTCAAAGTCTATGGTGGGTACGCCAATACCGATAGATGGCACCGAGGAGAAGAGATCGTGGTGGGTATCCACGTAGACGATATCCTCGTACTTTGTCACCGCCCAGTAGGGGCCGAATTCGCCGCCTGTCACCAGGTGTACCGGGTCCTCCTCCCGCAGGCGCCGGAAATACTCCCAGTGGGCCTGGTGTTCGAACAGGTCGGGGATCGCGGGGTCCAGATCTTTCAGGTCGATACTGTAGGGATCGGGAATACCCGCAGCAGGCGTGTTCATGGATGAACCTCCGGAATAATTGCTTGTCAAATAACCCTGATAAGCATATACCTATTTTTCACTTTTGCCGTAAATTTTAAGTGCGGGTGAGTTTGACCCCCCGCCCCTTGGCGTTACACTAACGATTGCGCATAAATCAGGTAGCCGTATTTTGAAACCAGTCAGCCACTTCCGGGCCGCCCTTGGCCTGACCCTGTCCCTCGCCCTGGCGGGGATTTTCTCCCAGCACGCCTGGGCCCTGATCGATTACAGCGACGGACAGCGAAGCACCATGGTCGAGTTGATCGAGCAACTGGAGGAGCGGCACTATGCGAAACTCCAGTACGACGACGATTTCTCCTCCCAGCACCTGGACGCGTACATCGACACCCTGGACGGCGGCAAGATGTACTTCCTGGCGTCGGACCTGGAGGAGTTCGAGCAGTTTCGCACGGTGATGGATGACCAGTTGCCCAAGGGCAATCTCGATGCGGGCTTCTTTATCTTCAACCGTTTCCAGGAGCGACTGGAGGCGCGACTGGAGGACGTGCTGGCGAAGCTGCCCGAAACCGTTGGCGCCATGGATTTCGACGTCGATGAAAGTTATCAGCTGGACGTCGAGGAACGGGAGTGGGCCACCACCACCGAAGAGCTGGACAACCGCTGGCGCAAGCAGCTTAAAAACCAGGTGCTCAGCCTGAAACTGGCGGACAAGCCCGAGGAAGACCTGGTCACCACCCTGGAAAAGCGCTACCGCAACCAGCTGAAACGGGTTCAGCAGTACAACAACCAGGACGTGTTCCAGGTCTACGCCAATGCGCTCACCGAGTTGTATGACCCGCACACAAACTACCTGTCGCCGCGTCGTTCCGAAAACTTCAATATCAATATGAGCCTGTCCCTTGAGGGCATCGGCGCGGTATTGCAGCTGGAGGACGAGTACACCAAGGTCACCCGCCTGGTACCCAAGGGGCCGGCGGACAAGCAGGGTGAACTGCAACCCTCCGACCGCATTGTCGGCGTCGGCCAGGGACAGAAAGGTGACATTGAGGACGTGATCGGCTGGCGCCTGGATGAGGTGGTGGAACTGATCCGCGGACCCAAGGATTCCACCGTGCGTCTGGAGGTGATCCCTGCCAAGTCCAAGGCCACTGACCAGCGCAAGATCATCACCATCGTGCGCAATAAGGTCAAGCTCGAGGAGCAGTCGGCGCAGAAGGAAATTCTGGAGATTCCCAGCGGCGACCAGGTGCTCAAGGTCGGGGTGATCGACATTCCCGCTTTCTATATAGATTTCGAGGCCATGCGGCGTGGCGACAAGGACTACAAGAGCACCACCCGTGACGTGCGCAAACTGCTTGAAGAGCTGCAGGAGGAAGGGGTCGACGGCATCGTGGTGGACCTGCGCAACAACGGTGGCGGTTCCCTGCAGGAGGCCAACGAACTGACCGGCCTGTTTATCGAGTACGGCCCCACAGTACAGATCCGCCATTCTTCCCGTCGCGTGTGGCGCGATGGCAAGCGCCTCAAGAGCCCTTACTACGAGGGGCCGCTGGTAGTGCTGGTCAATCGCCTCAGCGCGTCCGCCTCGGAAATTTTTGCCGGCGCCATCCAGGACTACCAGCGCGGCATCATCGTCGGTGACCGCTCCTTCGGCAAGGGCACTGTACAGACCCTGATTCCCCTGACCGAGGGTCAGCTGAAAATCACCGAAAGCAAGTTCTATCGTATCTCCGGCGACAGCACCCAGCATCGGGGCGTGGTACCCGACGTGGTATTCCCTACAATTTACGACCCTGAGGAAATCGGCGAGAGCGCCCTGGATCACGCGCTCAACTGGGACCAGATCAACCCGGTGCGCCACCACCGCTACAATGACCTGTCCACGGTCCTGCCCCGGCTGACCGAGTTATTCCAGGTGCGCAGTGAGAAAAACCCCGATTTCGTATACCTGGAGGACCAGATCGCCCTGGCCCAGGCCACTCGCGACATCGACGAACTGCCCCTCAATGAAAAGGCCCGCGTCGCGCTGCGGGAAAGCCAGGAAGCCAAGGCCCTGGCGATCGAGAACAAGCGGCGCAAGGCCAAGGGGGAGGAACTGCTGAGTTCACTGGATGAGGAGGAATCCGAGGAACAGGCGGAGTCGGACGACGCTGCCGAGGAAGAGGAAGGTTCCGAGGAAGACGTATTACTGAGCGAAGCCGGTAATGTGCTGGTGGACGCCCTGTTGATCAAGCAGCAACGCTACGCCGCCCACAGTCCAGAGGCCGAGTAAACCCCGTTCTCAGCGCTCCCCGAACCAGGACAACTGTTCCTGCAGGCGCACCACATCCCCCACGATAATCAGGGTGGGCGCCCGGGGCTGCTCCCGTTCGACGATACCCGGGATGGTCGCCAGGCTGCCGTGTAACACCCGCTGCTCCAGGGAGGTGGCCCGCTCCACCAGTGCCACCGGCGTGTCCGGGTCGCGGCCGTGGGCCTGCAACTGTTCGCAGATTAGCGGTAATCCCAGTAAGCCCATATAGAACACCAGGGTCTCGGTGGTGGAGCGGAACTGCTCCCAGTCGTGATCAAGCCTGCCGTTCCTCAGGTGCCCCGCCACGAAACGCACCGACTGGGCGCAGTCCCGGTGAGTCAGTGGAATACCAGCGTAGCAGGCGGCACCGCTGGCGGCAGTGATGCCGGGCACCACCTGGAACGGTATCTGCTGCCGGGCCAGTAACTCGATCTCCTCGCCACCGCGGCCAAAGATGAAGGGATCGCCGCCCTTCAGCCGGGCCACGTGCTTCCCCTGCAAGGCGAGGTCTACCAGCAGCTGGTTGATTTCCTGCTGCGGCAGGGAGTGCTCTGCCCGCTTCTTGCCCACGTAAATTCTTTCGGCGTCCCGGCGGGCCATGTCGACCACCGCCGGCGACACCAGGCGGTCGTATAGCACCACGTCGGCATGCTGCAACAGGCGTGCTGCCTTGAAGGTGAGCAGGTCAGGGTCCCCGGGGCCGGCCCCGATCAGGTAGACTTCCCCACGGTGCAGGGCCTGGGTATCCTCCAGCCGCTGCCGCAACCTCGTTTCCGCAGCATCCTCGCGGCCGGCCATGACCTGCTCTGCCACCGGACCCTCCATGGCATGCTCCCAGAACAGGCGCCGGGCACCCTCGTCGGGTATACGCTGTTTTACCAGCCCCCGGAAACGGCCGGCAAACCGCGCCAGTCGCCCGTAGGCGGCAGGCACCAGGGCCTCGATCTTGCGCCGCAGCAGGCGGGCCAGGACCGGGCTCTGGCCACTGCTGGATACTGCGATCAGCAGCGGGTCGCGATCGATGATCGAGGGGAATATGACCGTGCACAGGGCCGGGTTGTCCACCACATTGACCGGCAGGGACAGTGCCACGGCATCGTCGTGCACCCGGCGGTTCACGGCCCCGTCGGGGGTGGCGGCCACTGCCAGTTTCCTGCCGTGCAGGTCAGTCTCGGCGTAGCGGGACTGCTGCCAGGTGCCGCCGTGCTCTGCCAGGAGCTTTTCCAGCTCTGGATCAATCTCCGGGCAGACCACGGTGAGGCTGGCACCGGCACGCAGCAGCAACCGGGCCTTGCGGACAGCCACCTTGCCGCCACCCACCAGCACCACCGGGGTATCGCGCAACTGCAGGCAGACCGGCAGGTACTGCACGACTCTAGCCCCCGAGTACCGCGGTTCCGCCCATGTAGGGCTGCAGCACTTCCGGTACCCGGATACTGCCGTCCGCCTGCTGGAAGTTCTCCATCACTGCCACCAGGGTGCGGCCCACCGCCAGCCCGGAGCCGTTGAGGGTGTGCAGCAGTTCCGGTTTACCGGTGGCGGGATTGCGCCAGCGGGCCTGCATACGCCGGGCCTGGAAGTCACCGAAATTACTGCAGGAAGAAATCTCCCGATAGGTGTCCTGGGCCGGCAGCCAGACCTCCAGGTCGTAAGTCTTGCGGGCCGCGAAGCCCAGGTCGCCGCCGCACAGCACCACTTTGCGGTAGGGCAATGCCAGCGCCTGCAGCACCCTCTCGGCATGTCCGGTCAGCGCTTCCAGGGCGGCGTCTGACTGATCCGGGCGCACCAGCTGAACCAGTTCCACCTTCTCGAACTGGTGCTGGCGAATCATCCCCCGGGTGTCGCGGCCGTAGCTGCCCGCCTCGCTGCGGAAGCAGGGGGTGTGGCAGGCGTAGCGAACGCCGGCCTCGCCCAACTCGGCATCGTCGAAGATTCGATCGCGGGCAATGTTGGTAACCGGCACTTCCGCCGTGGGAATCAGGTAGAACTCCTGGTCGGCGCGCAGCTTGAACAGGTCCTCCTCGAACTTGGGCAACTGGCCTGTACCCTGCAGGGAATCGCGATTGACGATGTAGGGCACGTAGATCTCACTGTATCCGTGCTCGGCCGTGTGCAGGTTGAGCATGAACTGGGTCAGGGCACGGTGTAAGCGCGCCAGCTCGCCGTACATCACGGTGAAGCGCGAGCCGGTGATCTTGCCGGCGCTCCCACTGTCCAGCTGGCCAAGGGCCTCGCCAAGTTCCACATGATCCTTCACCGGGAACTCGAACACCGCAGGCTCGCCCCAACGGCTGACTTCCCGGTTGTCGTCCTCACTGTCGCCGGCCGGTACCGACTCGTCGGGAATATTCGGCACGCTGAGCAGCAGGTCCTCCAGCTCCCCCTGTACCTGTTTCGCCTGCTCGGTCAGGTCGTCGAGTTGCGCTGCGATTTTTTCCAGGGTCGCGTTGACCTGGGCCTTGGCCTCGTCCACGCTCAGGCCCTGGCCGATCAGTGCGCCGATTTTCTTGGAGGCGCTCTTGCGTTCCGCCAGCAGGTTCTGGTTGTCCACATCCGCCTGCTTGCGGCGGGCATCCAGCGCCCTGAACTGTTCCACGTCAAAAACGAAACCGCGGATGGCCAGCGCCCGGGCCACCGCCTCGGGATCCTGCCTGACCGCCTTGATATCCAACATACCTTGCTTCCTGTTAGCGATAGCTTGAAATTCGTCTGTCCGGGCCGCGCCCTATACCAGCAGCCGGGTGAGCTGCACTGCCAGTCCCGCCATCAGCACGCACAGCAGGGCGCTGCCCAGCATGTAACCCAGGGCATGCACCGCGTGTCCCGCTTCCAGCAGGCTGATGGTCTCCAGGGAAAAGGTGGAGAAGGTGGTAAATGCTCCCAGGAAACCCACCATGAGCACGCCGCGCCAGTCCGGGTGGATCATCTGCCGCTCCACCAGCAACACGTAGACGATACCGATGGCAAACGAGCCGATCATATTCACCAGCAGGGTGCCCAAGGGCAGTTTGCCCTCCCACAGGGCGTGCACCCAGTTGGCCAGCAGGTAACGCGCCACGGCCCCGGAAGCGCCCCCGAGGGCGACGAAAATCAGGTATTTCATATGGCTACGGGGATCAGGGTGCTCGCTCAGTCGTAGCGGCGTATTGTACTGCTTTTGTCGCGCTCGCGCAGGTACTGCAGCTTCTCGCGAATTTTCTGCTCCAGCCCCCGGTCCACCGGATGGTAGTACTGGCTGTGCTGCAGCTGTTCCGGGAAATAGTTCTCACCGGCGGCATAACCGCCCTCCTCGTCGTGTGCGTAACGGTAGTCAGCGCCGTGCTCCATCTCTTTCATCAGCGAGGTGGGCGCGTTCCTCAGGTGCAGGGGCACCTCTTCGCTGGCGCCCTGCTCCACTTCGGCGCGGGCCGCCTTGTAGGCGCTGTAGACCGCGTTGCTCTTGGCGGCGCAGGCCAGGTAGACGATAGCCTGGGCGATGGCCAGTTCGCCCTCGGGGCTGCCCAGGCGCTCCTGTACCTGCCAGGCCTCCAGCGACAGGGTCAGGGCCCTGGGGTCGGCGTTGCCGATATCCTCGCTGGCCATGCGCACTACCCGGCGAGCGACGTACAGCGGGTCGCAACCACCGTCGAGCATGCGGCAGAACCAGTACAGGGCCGCGTCAGGGGAACTGCCGCGTACAGCCTTGTGCAGGGCACTGATCTGGTCGTAAAACAGGTCGCCGCCCTTGTCGAAGCGCCTCAGTGAAGCCTGCAGGACTTCTTCCAGTGTGTTCCGCGTGATGCGGCCCTCCTCCGCCAGGTCTGCAGCCAGCTCCAGCAGATTGAGGGCGCGACGGGCGTCCCCGTCCGCATGGCCGGAGATTTCGCCCACGCACTCCTCCTCTGCGGTGATGCCGTCACCCAGTGCAACCAGGCCCCGCCTCACCACCGCCTCCAGCTCGTCCTGCTCCAGGGGGCGCAGTTTGTATACCCGGGAACGGGACAGCAGCGCGTTGTTCAGCTCGAATGATGGATTTTCAGTGGTGGCCCCGATAAAAATGACCGTGCCGTCCTCCACGTAAGGCAGAAAAGCATCCTGCTGGGACTTGTTGAAGCGATGTACCTCGTCCACGAACAGCACGGTATCTCGCTCCTGGGCCTTCTGTTGCCGCGCCTGTGCAATAGCCTCGCGGATCTCCTTGACTCCGGACAGTACCGCCGACAGTTGCAGGAAATGGGCGTTGGCGCTTTCGGCGGCGATCCGCGCCAAGGTGGTCTTGCCGACTCCGGGCGGGCCCCAGAAAATCATCGAATGCAACTGGCCGTTGTCGATGGCCTGCCTCAGGGGCTTGCCCGGCGCCAGGATATGGGCCTGGCCCGCGTATCCCTCAAGATCCAGCGGGCGCAGGCGGGCAGCCAGGGGCTGGTAACCCCCGCTTTCGGGGGCGAACAGGTTATCCTGGGGGCCGTCACTGGTCATAGTAGAAGGTGTCGACGCCCTCCGGCGGACGGAAGGAGAAATCCTCCCGGGTCAGGCCGGCCTCGACATCGAGATCGCTGAAATCGATCAACACCCGCTGGTTGAGGTTGTCGATGATCTCCATGCCTTCGATCAGGAAGGCCCGCAGCCTGACTGTCAGGCTGCGGAATCCCGGATCACCTGCCACCGGAACCAGGGTGAATACCCCCTCCCCCTGGTCGGTAACCTCGTAGCCCTCCCTCAGGGCGGATTCATCACCTCCCAGTACCTGCAGGGGCGACATGCCGGCACCGGTATTCACCGGGCGTCGGGTGACCGTCTCCAGGTCGCGGTCGTAATGCCACACTGCCGTCGGGTCGGCGATGATCAGCTGGCTGCCGGGTGACTCAATCTCCCAGGAAAAATAGCCCGGCCGCAGCAGTCGGAAATTGCCGCGGGACTCCATGACCAGTACATCATTCTGTGCATACTGGCGCTGGTGAAACTGGCCGGCCAGCTGCTGCATACCGGACAGGGCCTCGATCAGGCGATCGGCGGCGTCACTGGCCTGCACGCCGAGCGGGAGCAGGCAAAACAGCAGCCCCCAAAGGGCCTGGATTCTTTTCATAGTGATACCGCTGGTAATCAATCTTCCGGGGGAGGCGGCGCCAGCACTTCCCGCTGGCCATTGCTGCCCATTTCGGTGACCACGCCGGCCGCCTCCATGGCCTCGATCAGGCGCGCAGCCCGGTTGTAGCCGATGCGCAGTTTGCGCTGCACCGACGATATGGAAGCCCGGCGGCTCTGGGTTACGTAGTGCACCGCCTCGTCGTAAAGCGCGTCGCTCTCGTCGTCCTCATCAGAGGTGCCCGCCTGCAGTTCCACGGCGGTGACCGGCGTACTGCTGCCCTCGTCCAGCAGTCCGTCGATATACAGGGGCTGGCCCCTAAGTTTCCAGTCAGCCACCACCCGGTGCACCTCTTCGTCGCTGCAGAAAGCACCGTGAACGCGGTTGGGTACGCCGCTCCCAGGGGGCAGGTAGAGCATGTCCCCGTGGCCCAGCAGCTGCTCCGCG
The DNA here is from genome assembly GCA_009937575.1 of Haliea sp. Taxonomy (GTDB): domain Bacteria; phylum Pseudomonadota; class Gammaproteobacteria; order Pseudomonadales; family Halieaceae; genus JAACFI01. The sequence goes on along the minus strand of JAACFI010000083.1, from coordinate 4,543 downwards.
CCACCCTGGTCCAGGATGGTACGTGAATCCACCTTGGAGGAGACCTGGAAAGCGATGCGGGTGGGTACGTTGGCCTTGATCAGGCCGGTGATCACGTCCACCGAGGGTCGCTGGGTGGCCAGGATCAGGTGGATGCCCGCCGCCCTGGCCTTCTGGGCGATACGCGCGATCAACTCCTCCACCTTCTTGCCGACGATCATCATCATGTCGGCGAATTCGTCGATCACCACCACGATGCTGGGCAGTCGCTCCAGGTGCGGGGCCGTCTGCTCCTCGTCGGTCTCCGCGAAGATCGGGTCCGGCGTCCACAGGGGGTCGGCAATCGGCGCACCGGCCTTGATCGCATCCTCCACCTTGCGGTTGTAACCCGCCAGGTTGCGTACACCCATGGCCGCCATCAGCTTGTAGCGACGCTCCATTTCCGCCACGCACCAGCGCAGGCCATTGGCAGCGTCTTTCATATCGGTAATCACCGGCGTGAGCAGGTGCGGTATGCCGTCGTACACCGACAGTTCGAGCATCTTGGGATCCACCAGGATCAGGCGAACGTCGGCAGGGCTGGACTTGTAGAGCAGGCTGAGCAACATGGCGTTAACACCCACCGATTTGCCCGAGCCGGTAGTGCCGGCCACCAACAGGTGGGGCATTTTGGCCAGGTCGGCGACCACCGGCTGCCCGGAAATATCGTGCCCCAGGGCCAGGGTCAATGGCGACTTGGACTGGTCGAAGGCCTTGGAGGACAACACCTCCCGGAAGTTGACGATTTCCCGGTCCTCATTGGGAATCTCGATGCCCACCACCGACTTGCCGGGAATCACCTCGACCACGCGCACGCTGATAACCGCGAGTGAGCGGGCCAGGTCCTTGGCCAGGTTGGAAATGCGCGACACCTTGACGCCCGGCGCGGGCTGGATTTCAAAGCGGGTAATCACCGGTCCCGGGTAGACGGCGGTCACCTCCGCGGTGACCCCGAAGTCCGCCAGCTTCAGCTCCAGCAATCTTGACAAGCCTTCCAGGGCCTCCTTGGAGAAACCCTTGCTGGGGTCCTTGACCTCCTCGTCAAGCAGTTCCAGGTGGGGTAATTCCCCGGTGACCGGAGCGTCGAACAGGGGCTGCTGCTTTTCCTTTTCTACCCGGTCGCTCTTCTCCGCCTTCGGCTTGAGGGGCTTGATCTTCGGCGGCTTGCGCTTTTTCTCCTTCTCCACGTGTTCGGTGATCACCACCTTGCGAGCCTCTACGGCCTTCTCACGTTCGCGTCGATCGCGGAAGTCGTCCAGGGTTTTCACCACCCAGGCGCGGCTGCGTTTCCAGGTGGCGATGCTCCAGGCCCCCAGCGTATCCATGAGTTTGAGCCAGCTGAGATCGGTGAAGATGGTCATGCCGAACAGGAACACGGCCAGCAGTATGAGACGACTGCCCACGGCGCTGAAGGCCAGGGTGAAACCATCGCCAATGGCCTGTCCCAGGATGCCGCCGGCGCCCTGGGGTAAGCCGGAACTGCCATTGTCATTCATCGCCGCCAGTGCGGTGCCGGCTATCATCACCAGCACCAGCCCCAGGGCGCGGATTCCGAAGGTCAGCCAGTCGAAGGATTTCTGCTCATGCCGCTCCAGCAGAATGATAAAAGCCCGATAGGCCAGTAACAGGGGGAACAGGTAGGCGGCGTAGCCCACCAGGGAGAAGAATACGTCAGCCAGCCAGGCACCGGTGGGACCGCCCATATTGTTGATGGCTGCCCCACTGCCGGTGGCAGACCAGCCCGGGTCCCGTGGGCTGTATGTCATCAGCGCCAGCAACAGGTACAGGCACACGGCACTGACGCCGATAAAGGCGCCCTCCCGCAGGCGCGGCCCGAGGAAATTGTCGCTGTTGGTGGTCTCCGGCACGGGTCTTATTTTCCTATCGGACACAGTTCATGACTGAGAGCAATTGTGACTGATTTTATCATTTATTTCAAAAGCTTATACGGTATTTTTAGAATTACCCTAGTCTTTGCCGCCACCGCCCCTTTAAAGTACCATAGTGCGCCCCAATATAGGGACAGTTACCAGGAACCAAGTTTATGAACGATGTCCAGCACCATTCCCTGATTATCCTCGGCAGCGGGCCCGCTGGCTATACGGCGGCGGTATACGCAGCCCGGGCCAACCTGAACCCGGTGGTAATCACCGGCATGCAGCAGGGCGGGCAGCTCACCACCACCACCGAGGTCGAAAACTGGCCCGGGGGCGCCGCGGACCTGCAGGGACCACAGCTGATGCAGCAGATGCAGGAGCACGTGGAGCGCTTCGATGCCCAGGTGTTATTCGATCACATCGAAGAGGTGGACCTCAAGGCCCGCCCAATGCGACTGCAGGGTAGCGCGAGTTACAGCTGTGACGCCCTGATCATCGCCACCGGGGCCTCCGCCCAGTACCTCGGGCTGCCCAGCGAAGAGGCGTTTATGGGCAAGGGAGTCAGCGCCTGCGCCACCTGTGACGGATTTTTCTATCGCAACCAGAAAGTGGCGGTGATCGGCGGTGGCAACACCGCGGTCGAAGAGGCCCTGTACCTGGCCAATATCGCCTCGGAGGTGATCCTGGTGCACCGCCGCGACGCCCTGCGAGCGGAAAAAGTCCTGCAGGGCAGGCTGTTCGCCCGTGAAAAAGAGGGCAAGGTCAGGATCATGTGGGATCATACCCTGGATGAGGTGCTGGGGGACGATAGCGGCGTCACCGGCATTCGTATCAAATCGGTGAAAGACGACAGTCTCACCGACCTGGAGCTGGCGGGCGTGTTCATCGCTATCGGCCACAAGCCCAACACTGACATCTTCGCAGGCCAACTGGAAATGAAAGACGGCTACCTGCGGATCATCAGTGGCACCGAGGGCAACGCCACCGCCACCACTGCGCCGGGGGTGTTCGCCGCCGGGGACGTGGCGGACCACGTCTACCGCCAGGCCGTCACCTCGGCGGGTTTCGGCTGTATGGCGGCACTGGATGCGGAGAAGTACCTGGACGCCCTACATCAATCGGGATGATCTGCGGCATAATGGCGCCATGCGGCGCATCAGGCAGTTAAAACACAACGCGGATTTCCCGCCTTCGGCCGAGGCCCTGGAGTACCCCAACGGCCTTCTGGCGGTGGGTGGCGAACTGGACACCCCCACCCTGCTCGCCGCTTACCGGCGAGGCATCTTCCCGTGGTACGAGGAGCCACAACCGGTGTTATGGTGGACTCCCGACCCGCGATCGGTACTGTTCCCCGGGGAGCTTCACGTATCGCGCTCCCTGCGCAAGACCCTGCGCGGGGATACCCTGCGATTGGATGTGGACCGCCGCTTCCCGCAGGTGATGCGAAATTGTGCGCAGCTGCGCGGGGACGGGCTGGGCACCTGGATAGACGAGACCATGATCAACGCCTACAGCACCCTGCAATCCCAAGGTTATGCCCATTCCATCGAGGTGCTGGACAACAGTGGCGCCCTGGTTGGCGGGCTCTACGGCGTGGCCCTCGGCCGGGTGTTCTTTGGTGAGTCGATGTTCAGCCGGGTGACGGATGCTTCCAAGGTGGCCCTGGTCGCCCTGATCGACATTCTCAGGCGGGGCCAGTTCCACATGATCGACTGCCAGATGGAGAGCGAGCACCTGAATTCCCTGGGTGCCCGCAATATCAGCAGACTGGACTTCGAGAGGCGCCTTGACCAAACTATAGGCATGGAAACCAATGCGGACATCTGGCAACTGCCGGCCAGCTGCGGGGAGCTGCTGTGACCTCCTCCATGCGGGACCTGAAGGTGTATACCACCTACCCGCACAGCTGCAGCTACCTGGAGGAACAGGAGGCGACCACCCTGTTCGTCGACCCTCGCCAGCAGATGGACAAGAAGCTGTACAGCAACCTGTCGCTGCTGGGCTTTCGCCGCAGTGGTAATCACATATACCGACCCCACTGTACCCACTGCGAGGCCTGTATTCCCGCCCGCGTCCCGGTGGCGAGTTTCTCGCCCAAACGCGGCCAACGGCGCACCATGAAGCGCAACCAGGATCTGATTGCGGTCAGGACCGAAGATATCCGGGATGAGGCCGCCTTCGATCTTTATCGCCGCTATATCGAACAGCGGCATTCAGATGGTGACATGTACCCGCCGGATCGGGAGCAGTACGAGTCCTTCCTTAACAATGCCTGGAACTGTACCCGCTACCATCGATTCTATGCCGGCGCGAAACTGGTGGCGGTGGCGGTGGTGGATGAGCTGATGGACGGCCTGTCGGCTATTTACACCTTCTTCGACCCCGGGGAAGACCGGCGCAGCCTCGGCAGCTACGCCATCCTCTGGCAGATCGAGTACGCCCGGGACCTGGGGCTGGATTACGTTTACCTGGGATACTGGATAAGGGACTGCCAGAAAATGGCGTATAAATCCGAGTTCAGGCCGCTGGAATTGTACGTTAACAGTCGCTGGACAGCTTTGCTGTAAAATGGTGCGCAGAGCGCGCCCTACCTCGGATCGGAGTACCCGTAGGGTGCGCACTGCGCACCATTTTCTGATCCGCAAAAA
>JAACFI010000004.1 GCA_009937575.1 Haliea sp. | reverse complement strand
ACCACCCCGGTGATATTGTTGATCTTCTCTTCGGTCGCCAGCGGCTGGGGAATGGAGAAGTTGTAGACGTCCAGGATGACATTGCCATTGTCCGTGACCACACCCTCCCGGTAGACCGGGTCGCCGCCCAGTTTGACCAGTTCGCGGGCCACGTGACTGCGGGCCATGGGGATGACCTCGACCGGCAGGGGAAATTTTCCCAGGGTGTGAACCAGCTTGCTCTCATCCGCGATACAGATAAATTCCCGGGCCACAGCGGTGATGATCTTTTCGCGGGTCAGGGCCGCGCCGCCACCCTTGATCAGCTGCAGGGCAGCGTTGCTCTCGTCCGCGCCGTCCACGTAGAAATCCACCTGGTTTACCGTGTTCAGGTCGTAGACCGGGATGCCGTGGTTGCGCAGGCGCTCTGCCGAAGCCTCGGAGCTGGCCACCGTGGCGTTTAGGTAGCCGCGGATGGATGCCAGGTTGTCGATAAACAGGTTGGCGGTAGAGCCGGTACCGATTCCCAGCACCGTGTCGTCGTCCAGTTTCGGACGGATGTAATCCAGGGCCGCATCGGCAACCGCCTGCTTCAATTCGTCCTGGCTCATGGTCGGTCCTTGCGCATTGTCGGGGGAAGGCCGTGTCATTATAGGGCAGGGCCTGGTCGCTATCATCAAAAATACCCGAATCACGGCCACCCGCGGGGCTGAAAAACCAGCGCGCTTTCATTACCATGGCCGGTTCGCCTGTTCTGCCGGAAGAAGTACCGCTATGCCACAGTCCTATATCAAACGCATTCTCGATGCGCGGGTCTACGATGTTGCCCGGGAGACCCCCGTGGAAGAGGCGGTGCTGATGTCGCACCGGCTGGATAACCAGGTGTGGCTGAAACGCGAGGACTTGCAGCCGGTTTTCTCTTTCAAGCTGCGCGGCGCCTATAACAAGATGCACCGCCTCAGCGACGAGCAGCGGCGCCGGGGTGTGGTGGCAGCCTCCGCCGGCAACCACGCACAGGGCCTGGCCATGGCCGCCCAGAAGATGAATGTGAAGGCCATTATCGTCATGCCCCGCACCACGCCGCAGATCAAGGTGGATGCGGTGCGCGGGCGCGGCGCCCGGGTGCTGTTGCACGGCGACTCCTTCGACGAGGCGGCCGAACACGCAGCGAAACTGGTAGAAGAGAAGGACATGACCTACGTGCATCCCTTCGATGACCCGGACGTAATTGCCGGTCAGGGCACCATCGGCATGGAGATCGTGCGCCAGTGCCAGCGGCCACTGGATGTTCTGTTCGTTCCGGTAGGCGGTGGCGGCCTGCTGGCAGGAGTCGCAGCATATGTGAAATACGTCTGGCCGCAAACGCGCATCGTCGGGGTGGAACCCGAGGATGCAGCCTGTCTTCAGCTGGCCATGGAGCGTGGTCGGCGGGCGACCCTGCGGGAGGTCGGCCTGTTTGCTGATGGCTGCGCCGTTGCCCAGATAGGCAGGGAGACCTTCCGGGTGATTCGCGACACTGTGGACGAGGTGATCACCGCCTCCACCGACGAAATGTGCGCCGCAATCAAGGACATTTTCGAGGACACCCGCAGCATTGCCGAGCCCGCCGGTGCCCTGGCCCTGGCGGGAATGAAGAAATACGTGGAAAGTAACGGTACCCACGGACAGCAGTTGCTGGCTATTGTCAGCGGTGCCAACACCAATTTCGACCGCCTGCGCTATATCTCGGAACGCACCGAGATCGGTGAACACCGGGAGGCGGTGATCAGTGTCACCATCCCGGAACAGCCGGGCAGCTTCCGCAAATTCTGCGGCGTGCTGGGTCGCCGGAATATTACGGAATTCAACTACCGCTACGCAGATGCGAGTTCCGCCCAGGTGTTCGTGGGCCTGTCAGTGGTGCCCGGGGGCCAGGACCTGGTCGAATTGCTGGCGGACCTCGAGCGGCGCGGTTATACCACCGAGGACATGACCGATAATGAAGTGGCCAAACTGCATATCCGCTACATGGTGGGAGGGCACGCACCGGCGGTGGTGGACGATGAGAGAGTCTATCGGGTGGAATTTCCCGAGCGCCCTGGCGCCCTGCTTAAATTTCTCTCGGGCCTGGGCCAGCGGTGGAATATTTCCATGTTCCACTATCGCAATCACGGCGCAGCCTACGGACGCATTCTGGTGGGGGTGCAGGTACCCCGCGGCGAGCGACGTATTTTCGAGCAGGTGCTGGATGCGATCAACTATCGCTACTGGGACGAGACCGAAAATCGGGCCTACCAGCTGTACCTCGGGCAGCGACAGGCCTGATTCCGCGCAAAGCCACTGATTCCGTGGACTTCGGGGGTTTCCATTTGATTTGTGGTGGTATAGACTTCCCTTGATTTTGTTAAAAAATAACAAAAATTAGGGGTTGCCCTTATTGGGCGATATTAAGGGAAGTACTCCGAAGAGAGTGCAACCCGGGACGTGGCGAGAGAAATAACAAGTGAAGCGTAAACCAGACTTTTTGCTGATACTCATGGTGGCGTTTGGAATAGGCGTGGCAGTCACACTGTTGATGCCAATGGCCGCCAATGACACCGTGGCAGCACCGGCCTCCGAGTTACAGGCGGGCGTCATTATCCGGGAGTGACCCGGCCAGGGCCACCCTGGCGCTTACCGGTCCTCCGGCGAGGCTCCCTGGCATCGGACCAGGGTAGAACCTGTCGCCACGAAATCCATTGAAATATCCCATGCTTCCCGTGGAACCCGTTCTGCGCGCTGGCAGTCGTGTGCCAGGCCCACCAGAAGCGGTTGGCGCACACCCGCCAGGCTGCGATCGTAGAAGCCCCCGCCCATACCCAGGCGATTGCCAAACTCGTCCCAGCCCACCAGGGGCAGGAAAATGATATCCAGCTCGTTGGCACTGTGTCGTGCCGCTGCTGGTGGCGGCTCGGGGATGCCATAGCGGTTGACCACCAGGCTTTCATCGCTGGCCCACAGGGCGAATTCCAGGCTGTCGTCCTCGCGGATAACCGGCAGGTAGAGACTTTTCCCCTGTGTTCGACTAAAGGTCGACAGCGGCCCGGTGTCGAGTTCGCTATCGGCGGACAGATACAGGGCGACGCGTTCAGCCTGTTGCCAATGGGGTAGGGTCCCGACGTGGTCGACGGCCGCCTCTGCCGCCGCCTGTTGCTCGGCGTCGCTCAGTGCCCGCCTTTGCCGGCGGAGCGCTTCGCGCAATCGGGCCTTGTTTTCACTGGGGTCAGACATGGTGGAGTTGGATTCCCGGCATACCGCTGACAGAACTGCCCTTGAACCCGACGGTTCAAGGTGGCGGCCCCTGCACTGTATCAGGCTTCCCGGCTGCGCCGGACATGCACACCAACAGCAACGAGAGACCTCCGGTTACAAATTTATCGGCTCGAGGACTGTCTGCCTGGCGCATACGCCAGGGATCCACCTTAATTATAGCCCGGGAATTGGATTTAAGGGGACAGTTAACTGAATCAGCCGATTTCCAGTTGTCGCAGCTGGTAGAGGGCATCATCCAGCTTGCGGTTGAGGCGCCCCACCGATTCGCCCTCGGGGGGAGCGCTGCCGGTCCCGGACTGTTCCGAGGCCTGCAACAGCTCGTAACTGATGTTGAGGGCAGCCATCACGGCGATGCGTTCCAGGCCGATGACTTTGCCGGTATCGCGGATATCGCGCATCTGCTTGTCCAGGTACTTGGCGGACACGATCAGGTCTGCCTCCTGCTCTTCCGGGCAGGCTACCTGGTATTCCTTGTCGAGAATCTTGACGGTGACGGTGTGAGGCTGGTTCACGAGTTCACTCCATGGCCCGCAGGCGGTCGATCATGGCCGCGACTTTGGAGCGCGCCAGTTCATTCTTGTCGATGAGGTCCTGCCGCTCCCGGTGCCAGTTGGCGCTGTCGGCCTTGAGCGACTGGTTTTCGCGGTTGAGCTCGCTGCAGAGTGTTATCAGCTCGTCGATCTTCTGTTCGAGAGCCTTGAGTTGGTTTTCCGCCATGAAGCTGCACTAGAGTGGTATTATTGGCACACTACTATAGTGTCGTGCGCCAGCGAGGTCAACGACACAAAACTTATAAATATCAATAGCCTGCCTAGCTTTTTACAGCTATCGGTGGAAGTGTGCAGCAAAGCTGTGCCGGGCTGTCGATGGCAGGAGACGTAAGAGTGTACGACGAATTCCAGGGCGACACCGGGGTTTTTGACGTCGAGGAGCTGGCCAACCATCTGCTCGAACAGGGCCAGCAGTCCTCTCCCTCGGCACTGCACGGCTGCCTGTGCGGCCTGTTGGCGGCAGGCGCCCCCCGGGAAGGAGAGTTCTGCCTGGAAGCGCTGGCCCAGGCGCTGGAGCTGGTCCTTCACGGTGATCTCGCAGGCCAGGTCATGCAGCTGTACCAGGTTACTGCCGCTGCCCTGCAGGACGAGGAATTCGACTTCCACCCGCTACTGCCTGATGATGACGTGGATGTCGTTGCGCGCACCGAGGCGCTCGCGGACTGGTGCAAGGGCTTCCTTGCCGGGTTCGCCCACAGCAGCGTGGGTGCCGGGCGGCCCGCGCCGGTACTGTCTGAGGACAGCAGTGAGATTCTCAGGGATTTCGCCTCCATCGCCAAGGCCGGCGTGGACGAGCAGGACAGCGAGGAAGAATCCGAGGACAGTTATTTCGAACTGGTCGAATACCTGCGATTCGCCACGCTCAATGTTTTCATGGACAGTGTTTCAGCCGACAGTCATGAGCATCAGTAAAACCGAGTTCGCCAGGCGGCGGAAAAACCTGATGGCCCAGATGGAGCCCAACAGCATCGCTATTATTCCCTCCTCCCGGGAGCAGGTGCGCAGCCGTGACACCGAGTACCCGTTCCGCCAGGACAGCGATTTCTACTATTTGTCCGGCTTTAGTGAGCCGGACGCGGTGCTGGTATTGCTGCCGGGGCGCCGCCACGGTCAGTTCATCGTATTCTGCCGGGAGCGCGACCCCGGTATGGAACTGTGGAACGGTTACCGAGCCGGTCCTGAGGGGGTTTGCGAGCGCCACGGTGCGGACGACGCTTTCCCTGTCGGCGATATCGATGACATCCTGCCGGGCCTGATCGAAGGGCGGGACCGGGTCTATTACTCGATGGGCCGCAGCGCCGAGTTCGACCGACAGATCATGGGCTGGGTCAACAGTATCCGCAGCAAGGAGAGCAGTGGCGCGGTTCCCCCCGGAGAATTCACCGACCTGGATCACATGCTGCACGAGCAGCGCCTGTTCAAGAGCGCCGCCGAGTTGCGCCTGTTGCGCAGGGCCGGCCAGATCACCGTGCGGGCGCACCAGCGGGCCATGCGCAGTTGTCGCCCCGGTATGTACGAGTACCAGCTGGAGGCGGAGCTGCAGCATGAATTTGCCAGCGGCGGGGCCCGGCACGCGGCCTACAACAGCATCGTGGGCAGTGGGGAAAACGGCTGTATCCTTCACTACGTCGAGAACAGCGGCAAAATGCGCGACGGCGACATGGTCCTGATCGACGCCGGTTGTGAGCTGGAATACTACGCCTCTGACGTGACACGCACGTTCCCGGTCAATGGCCGATTCAGCCGGGAGCAGCGGGCCCTGTATGAACTGGTATTGAAGGCCCAGGCGGCAGCGATCGCCCAGATCAGGCCCGGCAACCACTGGAACCAGCCCCACGACGCCAGCGTGCGGGTGATAACGGAGGGTCTGGTTGAGCTGGGCCTGTTGAAAGGCCGTGTGGCCAACCTGGTTAAACGGGAGGCCCACCGCAGCTATTATATGCACCGGGTGGGCCACTGGCTGGGGATGGATGTGCACGACGTGGGTGATTACCGGGTCGGCGGCGAGTGGAGGATGCTGGAACCGGGAATGGTGATGACCGTGGAGCCAGGTATCTATGTGGCGCCCCATAACACCAGGGTGGCGAAAAAGTGGCGCGGCATAGGTATCCGCGTAGAGGATAACGTGGTGGTGACCGACGAGGGCTGTGAAGTGATCACTGCGGGCCTGCCCAAAACCGTGGAGGAGATCGAGGCCCTGATGGCCGGATAATGCTATGAGTGGGCACAGAGACATTGTCATCGCGGGGGGTGGCATGGTGGGCATCAGCCTGGCCCTGCAACTGGCCAGGCTGATGCCGGATGAGACCAGTATCTGCCTGGTGGAGGGTTTTCCCTTTCCCAAGGTCAGTGCCGATGGCAGGCCCGAGTACCACCCGTCGTTTGACGCCCGCTCCACCGCGCTCAGTTACAGCACCCGGCTGATCTACGAGCAGATGCAGGTGTGGGAAGACCTGCAGCAGTGGTTGTGCCCTATCGAGAGCATCCACGTTTCCAGCCGGGGACGCTTCGGCAGTACCCTGATGCTGGCGGGTGACTATGGCTGGCCGGCTCTGGGCTACGTGGTGGAAAATGCCTGGCTGGGGAACACCCTGATCCAGGCGCTCTACCGACAGGGTCGGGTAGAAGTTCGCAGCCCAGCCAGGGTAGTGAATGCCTCCCCTTCCGGTGACGGGGTGCGCCTGCGCCTGGAGGGTGATGTCGAGGACGAAATAGAAGCGTCCCTGCTGCTGGTGGCCGATGGCGCCAATTCGGGGCTGAGGGATGCCCTGGGGGTGGCGGTGGAGGAAAAACCCTATCGCCAGCACGCCCTGATCGCCAATATCGCCACCGCCCAGCCCCACCGGGGCTGCGCCTACGAGCGCTTTACCGACGAGGGTCCCCTGGCGCTGCTTCCCCTGTTGCCAGCGCCGGGTGGAGAAAATCGCAGTGCGCTGGTGTGGACTCTGCCGCCGGAACGGGCAGAACATTTACAGGCATGTCCGGAGGATGAATTTTTACGTGAGCTGCAGCAGCGCTACGGCTACCGCCTGGGCCGCCTGCAGCAGGTGGGCGACAGGCACAGCTATCCACTGGCCCTGGTGCAGTCAGCCGAACAGGTGCGCCAGGGGGTGGTGGTGATGGGCAATGCCGCCCACGCGCTGCACCCGGTAGCGGGGCAGGGCTATAACCTGGCCCTGCGGGACGTGGCGGAACTGGCGGCGGTGCTGTCCGAGGGGGTGGCTGCAGGTGTCGCACCGGGCGACCTGGCCATGCTGCAGCGCTACCAGAAGCGCCAGTTGCCCGACCAGGAGCGCACCATCGGCTTCAGTGACCGGGTGCCCTCGTTGTTCATGCACAGTGACCCGGTGCTGGGCCTGGCCCGGGATATGGCCCTGGCGGGGCTGGACATCCTGCCGCCGTTGAAGCGGGAATTCGTGCGCTACGCCGCAGGCGTGGCGGAACTGGGAGAACGGGCCAGTGGCTGAAACGGGACAGTACGATGTGGCGGTGATCGGTGCCGGTATCGCCGGTAGCGCACTGGCCGCCTCCCTCAGTGGCCGCGGAATGCGCATCGCCCTGGTGGAGGCCATGCCGTTGGCGGAAGAGGAACTGCCGGCCGGTATCGGCCTGGAGTATTTCGACGCGAGGGTAAGCGCCCTGACACCCCGATCCCGGCGATTGCTGGAGGATCTGGATGCCTGGCGATCGATCGCCGGGTACCGCCAGCTCCCCTACCGGCACATGACCGTATGGGATGCGGAGGGCACCGGCCAGATCGAGTTCGATTGCAGCGAGGTGGACGCGCCGGCGTTGGGGTATATCGTGGAGAACCGGGCGATCGTCAAGGCTTTGCTGTCGCGGGTACAGGGGGCGCCGGATATCGCCCTCTACAACCCGGCGCGCCTGGCTGCCTGTGATGGCGGCGATGACCGACCGGTGCAGATCGGCCTGGAGGGTGGCGAGTCGCTACAGGCGGACCTGCTGGTGGCGGCCGACGGTGCCCTGTCCCGGGTGAGGGAAATGGCGGGCTTCGAAACCCGGGAGTGGGACTACGGCCACCGCGCCATCGTCGCCTCAGTGGAGCTGGAGCACAGCCACCGGGAGACGGCCTGGCAGCGCTTCCTGCCCTCCGGACCCCTCGCTTTTTTGCCGCTGCCCGGGGATGGGCAGAGGCACTACTGTTCCATTGTCTGGTCCCTGCGAGAGGAACTGGTGGACGATCTGCTGGCCCTGGAAGAGGCGGCATTCTGCCGGGAGCTGGAACAGGCGATCGAGGGCCGCCTGGGTGGAATTTTCGGCAGTTCGCCGCGATTCGCCTTTCCCCTGCGCCAACGTCACGCGGTTGATTACGTACAGCCGGGTATTGCCCTGGTGGCCGATGCTGCCCATACCATCCACCCCCTGGCAGGCCAGGGGATCAACCTGGGCCTGCAGGACGTGGCAGTGCTGGCGGAGGAAATCCTCGCCGGTCGCGAGCGGGGTACCAGCCCGGGTGAGCTGGCCCTGCTGCGTCGCTACCAACGGCGCCGCAAGGGGGAAAACCTGCTGATGATGGCCGCCATGGACGGTTTCAAGCGCCTGTTCGAGCAGCAGGCCTTGCCGCTTCGCTGGCTGCGCAACGTGGGCATGCGCGGAGTTGACCAGATAGCGCCGCTGAAACAGCAGTTGATCCGCCATGCCATGGGGCTGGGTTGACCGCGCTACCCCGTGGATTATTGTTTTTCATCGCCCGCCAGTTAGAATGGTGGCCGCCGGCACGTCGCCAACTGAAACAGCACCAGAGGATTCGACATGAGCCAGACCCCCAGTGAACTGAAATACGCCAGCAGCCACGAGTGGGCGCGGCTGGAAGAGGGTGGCACGGTCACCGTCGGCATCACCGACCACGCCCAGGACGCACTGGGAGACGTGGTTTTCGTCGAACTGCCGGAAGTGGGCGCGACGCTCGCGGCTGGTGACGATGCCGGGGTGGTGGAGTCTGTCAAGGCGGCCTCTGATATCTACGCACCGGTGGGTGGCGAGGTGATCGCGATCAACGAGCAGTTGGAAGACGAGCCCGAAACCGTGAATGCCGACCCCTATAATGATGGCTGGTTTTTCAAGCTGCAGCCCAGTGACACCAGCGAGTTGGACGGTCTGTTGTCGGCAGAGGACTACCAAAAACAGTGCGACGACGAGTAAGCGCCGCCCGTCAATAAGCGTGCATAGCCCCGTGGCTGAGCTGGTCCTGCGCAGGGGCGCCGACCGGCGTCTGCGCGGTGGCCACCTTTGGGTCTATTCCAACGAAGTCGACACTGACAGCACTCCCCTGGGCCATTACCAGGCCGGCGATGCCGTGCAGGTCAGGAGCGCCGACGGCCGTATACTGGGTTGCGCCTACATGGAGCCCCAGTCACTTATCTGCGCCAGGCTGTATGCCCCAGGTGAGCAGCGCCCGCTGGACCAATCCCTGTTTATCGAGCGATTGCAGGTCGCCCTGAACCTGCGCCAGAGGGTTTTCGACGAACCCTGTTATCGACTGGTCTACGGTGACAGCGACGGTCTTCCGGGCGTGGTGGTGGACCGCTTCGGGGATTACCTGGTCGCCCAGCTGAACAACGCCGGCATAGAGCGCTATCGCGACCCCCTGGTGGCGGCACTGGTCACTACTCTGCAACCCACAGGAGTGCTGCTGCGCGGTGATTCCCGCAGCAGGCGCCAGCAGGGCCTGGCGGAGCAAATCGAAATTGTTCACGGAGACGTGCCGGAGCAGTTACCCCTGCGGGAAAACGGTGTGGACTTCCTTGCCCCGGTCTACAGCGGCCAGAAAACCGGCTGGTTCTACGATCACCGGATGTCCCGCGCCCGCCTCAGGCCCTGGGTGCCCGGTAAATCCGTGCTCGACGTGTACAGTTATATCGGTGGTTGGGGCATACAGGCCGCCGCCTTCGGCGCCGGCAAAGTGTGTTGCCTGGACAGCTCCGCCCAGGCCCTGGAAGGGGTAATGGCCAACGCGGCGCTCAACAAGGTGGCAGTCCATGTCACTACCCGCCGTGGCTCCGCACCCGAGACCATGGCCGCCATGCGTCACGAGGGCCTGCAGTTCGATGTGGTCATCCTGGACCCACCCGCCTTCATCCAGCGCAAGAAAGATCTCAAGAAAGGCACCACCGCCTACCGACGCATCAACGAGCTGGGCCTGAAACTGCTGACTCCCGGCGGCCTGCTGGTGGCCGGTTCCTGCTCCATGCACCTGTCCCGCGCGGAGCTGATGGGTGCCTTGCAACAGGCCGCCGTGCGCGCGGATTGCCAATTACGCGTGGTGGAGCAGGGCGCCCAGGGCCCGGATCACCCGGTTCACCCTGCGATCCCCGAAACCGAGTACCTGAAAGCGGTGTTCGCGGTGAAACTACCGGGGTAATTGCATCACCACCCGTATTCCCGCGTCCGAGTTGCGTGACTGGCGCGGTGCGGAAGCGCGGGAATTGATGCGGATTGACCAGGCATCTGACTGGGCCGAGCCGCCGCGCAATTCACGGGTGTCGCAGTTGCCGAACAACTGGGGCATGCCGTTGAGGGGAGGTTTGCTGTTGGCGTCCAGGCAGTCCTTGGTCCACTCCCAGACATTGCCCTCCATGTCATAGATGCCCCAGGCATTGGCTTTGAAACTTGCTACTGGTGCCGTCATACCCTCGAAGGCCACCCCGCATTCCATGCAGTTGGCGTTGCCCTTGCCGACCTCGTTGCCCCAGCTGTAAGTCTTCTGGGAGCCCGCTCTCGCCGCGTACTCCCACTGGGTGGAACTGGGCAGGCTGTAGTGGTAGCCCGTCTGGTAGTTGAGCCAGCTGATAAAGGCTTCCGCCCGGTCCCAGCTGATACCCGATATGGGTAGGCTGTCGTTGGCAACATCAAAAGTCTTCAGGTCGCCGGACTGACTCGCCTTGAGAAACTGGCGATACAAACCCACCGTGATTTCCGTGGTGCTGATGGCGAAGGGCCGGGAAATCTCGATAACCAGGTCCTCGGGGTCTTCCCCCACCCGGCCGCCGCCGAATACAAACTTGCCCTCGCGCAAAACCACCATCTCCGGCCCGTTGCCGCCATCAATCAGGTCATGGGAAAACTTGTCTCCCGGCAGGTAGGTTTCCTGCGTCCGGGCAGTGAGTGAAAAAGCCATGAGAGCCGCGCAGGCAGTAGTGCCACAAAGTCGGTAAAAATCCATGTCAGCGTCCTTAACTCGGATGAGCTCATTAAAAACCACGGGCGTGCCAATAATAAGGTAGCAAATTTT
Organism: Haliea sp.; assembly: GCA_009937575.1. Classification (GTDB taxonomy): domain Bacteria; phylum Pseudomonadota; class Gammaproteobacteria; order Pseudomonadales; family Halieaceae; genus JAACFI01. Next base: position 27,850 of record JAACFI010000004.1, on the reverse strand, counting down.
ATGGATATTGCCTCGGAATCTAACGAAGGGAAATCACGGGCCAGCCAGCCTCCCGCGCCCTGGCCAACAGAATGTCGTCCGGGTCTACCGCCACCGGATTGTCCACCAGTTCCAGCAGCGGCAGGTCGTTGTGGGAGTCACTGTAGAACCAGGCCCCCTCCAGCGTCGTGTCCCGCTGTTCCAGCCACTGGTTCAACCTGGTCACCTTGCCCGCGTGGTAGGAGGGGACGCCCTGGGGTTCTCCCGTGTACATACCGTCGATGATCTCCCCCTCACAGGCCAGCAGTTCGTCGATTCCCAGGGTGTGGGCGATGGGCCGGGTGATAAAGGAATTGGTGGCCGTGACAATCAGCAATTCATGGCCCCGTTGCCGGTGGCTGTCGATCAGCTCGGCCGCCTTGGGTAGCATGATCGGCTCGATCTTGGTGGCCATGAAATCCCGGTGCCAGGCATCGAGTTGTTCCCGTGGGTGGCCCACCAGGGGAGAGAGGGCGAAGCGCAGGTAGGCGTCTATATCCAGCTTTCCCGACTTGTAGTCCTCGTAGAACTGCTCGTTGCGGGCGGCAAAGTCCTCGCCGTCTACCAGCCCGCGCTCGCAGACAAAACAGCCCCACAGGTGATCGCTGTCACCGCCGATAAGCGTGTTGTCGAGGTCGAAAATGGCCAGTGTCACCGCGAGGTCCTCTGTTTGCGGGCGGCCAGCATAGCCGCTGCCCGACGGATAGTAAATTTCTCAGGGGCTGCAAAGTGTGGAACAATAACCCGTTCGAATAACAGTAGATGCCCCCACGTGATCGATTCAGATGGCTTCAGAGCGAATGTAGGCATAGTCCTGGCCAATGACAGGGGGCAGGTGCTGTGGGCTCGCCGGGTGGGTGGCCGGGACGCCTGGCAGTTTCCCCAGGGGGGAATAAACGACGGGGAAACCCCCGAACAGGCCCTCTACCGCGAATTGCATGAAGAAGTGGGGCTGGATCCCGAAGCCGTGGAAGTCCTGGCCGCCACCAGGGGCTGGTTGCGCTACCGGCTGCCCAGTCGATTTGTTCGCAAGCGGCAGAATCCGGTCTGTATCGGCCAGAAACAGAAATGGTTTCTGCTGCGCATGCTGGCGGACGATGAAGCGGTGAAGCTGGATATCAACGACAAACCCGAATTTGATCACTGGCGCTGGGTCAGCTACTGGTACCCACTTAACCAGGTGATTTCATTCAAGCGGGAAGTGTACCGCCGGGCCATGAAAGAGCTGGCCCTGCCTCTGGGAAGACATACCGAGAAGTGGGCGGGGCGCCAGGGGAATGCTTGAGACCCTCCGCCATATCGTCCAGGAGGTCAATGCCGCCGAGGGCCTGGACGATGCCCTGGATATCATTGTGCGCCGGGTGCGCGAGGCCATGGGCACCGAGGTTTGCAGCGTCTATATGCGTGACGCCAATACCGGGCGCTACGTGTTCCGCGCCACTGAGGGGCTGAACGAGGAGCAGGTAGGCATCGCCAGCCTGGCCGCCGGAGAGGGCCTGGTAGGGCTGGTGGCCGAGCGAGAGGAGCCGGTCAACCTGGAGAATGCCGAGAACCACCCCAGCTTCCAGTTCCTGCCCGACATCGGCGAGGAACGCTACCATGCTTTCCTCGGCGTGCCCATCATCCACCAGCGGGATGTACTCGGCGTACTCGTGGTGCAACAGGCGCACCGGCGACGCTTCGACGAGAGCGACGAGGCGTTCCTTGTCACCATGTCCGCTCAGCTGGCGGGAGTCATTGCACACGCCCAGGTGACCGGGGCGGTGCAGGAGGATATCTCTCCCGGGGAGGGTGCGCCGGCCAAGATCGGCGGTGTCCCCGGCGCGCCGGGAATCGCCATCGGCACCGCGGTCGTGGTTTCACCGATCGCCGATCTCTACGCCGTGCCGCAACGCCAGGCAGAGGACCGTCGCCAGGAGTTGCGGGCTTTCCGGGAGGCGCTGCAGAGTGTAACCAGGGATGTCCAGGCGGTGGCCGACAACCTCGGTTCGCAGCTCAGTCCCGAGGACCATGCCCTGTTCGACGTGTACCTGGGAATTCTGGATGACTCCGCCATAGGTGCGGAAGTGGTCGGGCTGATCAGGGCCGGCCAGTGGGCCCAGGGCGCCCTGAGCCAGGTGATGATAGAGCACATTCGCCACTTTGAGCGCATGGAGCACAGTTATCTCAAGGAACGTGCCGTAGACGTGAAGGATCTGGGTACGCGAGTGCTCGCTTACCTCCAGGAGGCTGACAAGGAAGAGCGCAGCTTTCCGGACCAGACCATCCTGGTGGGGGAGGAGCTGACCGCGTCCTCCCTTGGGGAGATACCCCGGGAGAAACTGGCCGGCCTGATCTCCGTGCGCGGTTCCGGTAATTCCCATGTGGCGATTCTCGCCCGTGCAATGGGTGTACCCACAGTCATGGGCGCGGTGGACCTTCCCTACACGCGACTGCAGGACCGGGAAGTCGTCATCGACGGCTACAACGGCACCGTGCATCTCAATCCCCTGCCCGAGGTCAAACAGCGATTCCAGGAGGTACTGGATGAAGATCTCGCCCTGACCCTGGACCTGGAATCCCTGCGTGACCTGCCCTGTGAGACACTGGACGGCCACCGCATGCCCCTGTGGGTGAACACCGGACTGATGGCGGATGTCACTCGCTCGCTGGAACAGGGCGCCGAGGGAGTGGGCCTGTATCGCACCGAGATACCCTTCCTGCTGCGGGACCGCTTTCCCAGCGAGGAGGAACAGCGGCAGATCTACCGCAATCAGCTCGAGGCCTTCGCGCCGCGACCCGTGACCATGCGTACCCTGGATATCGGCGGCGACAAATCCCTGCCCTATTTCCCCATCGAGGAGGACAATCCCTTCCTGGGATGGCGCGGGATCCGGGTCACCCTGGACCACCCGGAGATTTTCCTGGCGCAGATCCGCGCCATGTTGAAGGCCAACGAAGGGCTGAACAACCTGCGCATCATGCTGCCCATGGTCTGCAATGTGCCCGAACTGGAAGAGGCCATGGAGCTGATTCACCGCAGCCATCGGGAGGTGGTGCAGGAGGGTGTGGAGGGCGAACTGCCTCCCATCGGGGTAATGGTGGAAGTGCCGGCGGCGGTCTACCAGGCCCGCGCACTGGCCAGGCGGGTGGATTTTATGTCGGTGGGCAGCAACGACCTGACCCAGTACCTGCTGGCGGTGGATCGCAATAACGCCCGGGTCGCTGACCTTTACCACTCCCTGCACCCGGCGGTACTGCAGGCGCTGGCCGCTGTGGCGGAGGCCAGCAGGGAGGAGAACGTCCCCATCGGTATCTGCGGAGAATTGGCCGGCGACCCGGAGGGCGCCGTTCTACTTCTGGCCATGGGCTATGACGTTCTGTCTATGAATGCCACCAGCCTGCCCAAGGTCAAGAAAGCCCTGCGCAATGTCCACCTGGGGGAGGCCCGTGACCTGCTGGAGGAGGTGATGAGCCTGGATCGGGCCGGGGAGGTGCACCAGCACCTGGAGCGGTTCCTGACCGAGCACGGCATGGAGAAATTCATCCACAATCCTGTGGAGTAGGACTGCCTCTCAGTCTGAAAGTCGAAAGGCGACCTGCTGCGTACCGTTCAGCTCTCCCCGGTCGTTGAAACTCACTTCCCGCCAGTCCACCCCGCCCCGGGCGTCGAGCCACAGTGAGGTGGTAGAGCGGGTGCCATAGAGCCCGGTGACGATAAATTGGGCAGACAACAACTGATCCATTTCCCCCTCCAGGCCCTGCCGGGCGAGGGCCCTGGGGCTGGCCTGCTGGCGGTCTCCCACCACCTGCCCCAGGGCATCGTGATCGGGGGGTGAAGCGCTGTCCAGCACGGCCTGCAGTTTCCTTTTGCCCGCATCGACCTTGGGCCAGGGGGTGTCCAGCTGGTCGTTGCTCAACCCGTAGATACCCGGTTCCAGGCATGTTGGCTCCTGGTCCGCCCCCCGGCCGCTGTTGGTGAAATACCAGAGCTCCCCGGCATCCCCCAGCAGCAGGTTGAAACCCGCATAGTGCCCGGCGTCGGTGCGCAGCTGTGCCATGTAAGCCGCGGGGGTGTTGTTCCCGGTGAGGAAACCCAGGGGCAACTCACCCCTGGAGCGGGGTGCGGGGGCGGTGCGGGCGGGGTCCCGGTAATTGGTGATGGCGGCGAATCGTCCCCCCCGCGTGACGCCCATCCAGGTGCCGCCCTGTTCCAGGTCCCGCCCGGCCAGCAGCTCGGGATGGTCCGGCCAGAATTGCGCCGGGGCCGTCGGCCGGTTGTAGAACTCGTCCCGGTTGGCGGCGAGTACCAGGGGGTAGCCGTCGGCTACCCGGTGGGCAAAGATCAACAGGCACATAGGGGTGTCCAGTCTCCGACTGTGGGGGAAACAATTGTGAATCCCCTGAGGGTGCATGATAATACCTCTTTTTTATAGCCGGTTACCGTTGCCGGCCGTTCTCTGCACGCTAAGGCTTTCACTGACAGATGCTGCCCTATCCTGAAATCGATCCGGTCGCCTTTGCCCTTGGCCCGGTCAAGGTCCACTGGTATGGGCTGACCTACCTGGCGGGGCTGGCCTTTGCCTGGTGGCTGGCGGCCCGCCGCTCGGGGCAAGCCTGGTCGCCGCTGAAGCGAAACCAGGTCGACGACCTTATTTTCTACGCCGCGCTGGGGGTAGTCCTGGGTGGCCGCCTGGGTTACAGCCTGTTTTACGGCGGCGACCGGTTGCTGGAAGACCCGGCCTGGATTCTGCGGGTCTGGCAGGGGGGAATGTCGTTTCACGGCGGTTTCCTCGGCGTTATTTTTGCCATGTACCTGTTTGCCCGCAGACACCGCATTGGTTTCGGGCCATTGCTGGATTTTGTGGCGCCGCTGGTGCCGGTGGGCCTGGCCCTGGGAAGGCTGGGCAACTTTATCGGCCAGGAGTTGTGGGGGCGCCCCAGCGACGTCCCCTGGGCAATGGTGTTCCCCAGGGATCCACTGCAACTGGCCCGGCATCCCTCCCAGCTCTACCAGTTCGCACTGGAGGGTGTGCTGCTGTTCCTGGTGCTGCTGTGGTTCTCTGCCAGGCCCCGACCGACCTGGGCGGTTGCCGGGGTGTTTTCCCTCGGTTATGGTTGCCTGCGCTTTGCCGTGGAGTTTTTCCGCGAACCGGACCAGCACATCGGCTTTGAGGCCCTGGGCTGGGTGACCCGCGGCCAACTGTTGTGCCTGCCGATGATCGCGTTGGGCCTGTACCTGATATTTATCGCCTATCGCGGGGCCGGTACTGCGGCATCCCGGGGCGCGGGGAAGAATAAATGAAGCAATATCTCGACCTGCTGCAGGATATCCTGGACAACGGGGCGCGCAAGAACGATCGCACGGGCACCGGCACCCTGTCGGTTTTCGGGCGGCAGTATCGCCACGACCTGGCGCAGGGTTTTCCCCTGCTGACCACCAAGAAACTGCACCTCAAGAGCATCGTCAATGAGCTGATCTGGTTTCTCAGGGGTGATACCAACATTCGCTGGCTGAAGGAAAACGGCGTCTCGATCTGGGACGAGTGGGCCACGGAAGAGGGTGACCTGGGCCCCATTTACGGTGCCCAGTGGACCGCCTGGCCCACCCGGGACGGCGGCAGTATCAACCAGATCGATTATGTGGTGGACTGCCTGCGCAACAACCCCGACAGCAGGCGCATCCTGTTTCACGGCTGGAACGTGGAGTACCTGCCGAACGAGGGCGTCAGCCCCCAGGACAACGTGAGGGCCGGGCGCATGGCACTGCCGCCCTGCCACCTGCTGTACCAGTTTTACGTGGCGGGGGGGAAGCTGTCCTCCCAGTTGCTGATCCGCTCCAGCGATTCGTTCCTGGGACTGCCCTACAATACCGCCAGCCTGGCGGTACTGACCATGATGCTGGCCCAACAATGCGACCTGGAGCCGGGAGAGATCATCATCTGTACCGGTGACTCCCATATCTACAGCAATCACATGGAGCAGGTGAAGCAGCAGTTGTCCCGGGAACCGCGCTCCTTGCCGCGACTTAAAATCCTGCGCCGGCCCGACAGCATCTACGACTACCGTTTCGAGGATTTCGAATTGCTGGACTATGACCCCCATCCCAATATCGCCGCCCCGGTGGCGGTGTAGGGGCAGCCGGGCAGAAGATGCACCTGGCAATCATCGTCGCCGCCGCTGAGAACGGTCTGATCGGCAGGAACAATGCCCTGCCCTGGCACTTGCCGGGGGACCTGCAGTATTTCAAGCGGGTCACCATGGGAAAGCCCATCCTGATGGGTCGAAAGACCTTTGAATCGATCGGCAGGCCGCTACCGGGGCGCACCAATGTGGTCATCACGCGGAACCCGGACTTCAGTGCCGAGGGTATCCGGGTAGTGGAGTCCCTGGCGGCGGCCCTGCGACTGGCCGAAGATATCGCCCTGGTCGATGGAGTTGAAGAGCTGGTGGTCATCGGGGGTGCCGAAATCTACCGGGAGGCGTTACCCCTTGCACAGCGCCTTTACCTCACGGAAGTTCACGCCAGCATCGAGGGTGATGCGTGGTTGCCGGAAATCGACTGGGCTGACTGGCGTGAAGTGCAACGTGAGCGGCATGCCGCAGAAGGTAACAACCCGTACGATTACAGTTTCGTGGTCTACGAGCGGCGCGCGAAATAGCTGCGCATTTGTGCAAGACCGTGTGTTACCTCTGTGAGTGCCCCTGGGCCAAAGTGTCACCAAAATACACAGACTGGTTTTCTACCGTATTTGCCAAGTGGCTTTAATTGAAAAGCGCCCGTGATTTGGTTTAAATTCGCTCCCTCGGTTTACCGACTCCGGATTTTCCACTATATAAATAAGACCGAGTCTTTTTTTATCAGCTCAATAAACAACCCTGAAGGACTATAGGAACACGATTCCCATGACTATGCATCGATTGAAAAACGTGTTGATCGCTGCGCTGGTTTCCACGGGCGCCCTTGTGGGTACCGTGGCCGCCGTGCAGGCCAGTACACTGGACTCCATCCTGGCGGTTGGAGAGGCCAAGAACCAGGCGGCGCGCAAGTCGCAGGTGAAGATAGATCGCCTGGCTGACGAGACCCGCGACCTGCTGAGTGACTACAAGACCGTGGTCAAGCAGATCGACGGCCTCAAGGTTTACAATGCCCGCCTGGAGAGCCAGATCGAAAACCAGATGAAGCGAGTGGCGTCGATCGATGAGTCCATCTCCCAGGTGACGGTCATCCAGCGTCAGATGACACCGCTGGTGATTCGCATGATCGATGGCCTTGAGCAGTTCGTTGAACTGGACGTGCCATTCCAGAAAGAGGAACGGTTGCAGCGTATACAGTTCCTTCGCGACAACCTCGATCGTGCCGATGTCACTGTGGCTGAGAAGTTTCGCGGTGTACTGGAGGCCTACAATATCGAACTGCAATATGGTCGAGGTGTAGATACCTACCGGGGCACGATAGAACTCAATGGGTCGCCGCGTGATGTCGACTTCCTTCGGGTAGGCCGTATCACCCTGGTTTACCAGACCACTGATGGTGCCATCTCCGGTGCATGGGACAAGAGTGCCGGAGCCTGGGTAGACCTTCCCGCGGGAGAGTATGAAGCCGCTATTCGCAAGGGTATCCGTATTGCGAAGAAGCAGGCCACTATTGAATTGTTGACGATGCCTGTTTCGGCCCCGGAGGCTAACTGATGAGCGTTAAAATTGTAAAAGCCGCCGCCCTGGCACTGTGTGGCACTCTGGCATTGTCCGCCGGTTCCGCCCTGGCACAGGACGCCCAGTCACTGGACCAACTGCTTGACTTCGTCAAGCGGGGCCAGGTGGCCGAATCCAAGGAAAATCGTGCTCGTGAGCAACGTTTCGCCAAGGACAAGGCCAACCAGGCCGCAGCCCTGAAGCAGGCGGAGGCCGAGCGTGCCCGCGAGGAACAGCGCAGTGCCGAACTGGAAGACGCGTTTGAGGAGAACGAGTTGCTGATTGTTGCCAAGCAGAAGCAACTGCAGGAGAAACTCGGTACCTTGACAGAGTTGTTCGGGCACCTGACCTCTGCCTCGGGAGATCTGGCCTCGAACATCGAAGTGTCCCTGGCCTCTGCCCAGTTTCCGGGGCGCGAAACATTCCTGCGCGAGTTAGTGGGCAAGATGAGTGGCGCCGATACCCTTCCCAGTATCGAGGAGATCGAGCGCGTGTGGTTCGAATTGATGCGTGAAACTCGCGAGACCGGTGTTGTCACGACGTTTACCGCGCAAGTGGCCTCCCCTGCGGGAGAGCGGGCAGAGCGCGAAGTTCTCCGTGTAGGTGCCTTCAACGTTGTGGATACCAACGGCAATTATCTCAGCTATGACAATGGCACCCTGATGGAATTGCCGCGCCAGCCTGCCGGGCCTTATACAGGCTGGGCTGCAGATTTGGCTGCTGCTACTGGTGGGCTGAATACCTTCGGCATCGATCCGACCGGCCCCACGGGCGGTTCGTTCCTGGCGGCGATCATCGATACACCGACCCTGGAAGAGCGCTGGCATCAGGGCGGCTATGTTGGCTATGCCATTACTGCGGTGGGTATCTTTGCGTTCCTGCTGGCGATCTACCGGATGTTTGTCCTCACGATCGTGGGCGGTAAGGTCAACTCTCAGCTGAAGAGCGACAAGGCCAACGAGAACAATCCCCTGGGTCGCGTTCTGAAGATCCATGAAGACAACCCGACCATGGACACCGAGACCCTCGAGTTGAAACTGTCCGAGGGTATCCTGAAGGAGACTCCCAAGCTGGAGAGCGGCCTGACCCTGCTGAAGATCATTGCCGCGGTGGCCCCCCTGATGGGACTGCTGGGTACGGTGACCGGTATGATCATCACCTTCCAGGCGATCACCATTTTCGGTGCGGGCGATCCGAAGGCGATGGCCGGCGGTATTTCCGGTGCACTGATTACCACCGTGCTCGGCCTTCTGGTGGCAATTCCGACGGTGCTTCTGCACACGATCGTGAATGGTCGCGCCCAAAAGGTCATTCACATACTGGATGAGCAGACCACCGGCATGATTGCAGAGCATACTGAAGCCAATCTGAGGTCTTGAAATGGGTGGACTAGGAGATTTGCCTGAAGTCCTGCTCCGCTTTATGGACAAGGGCGGTGACGTCCTGTGGCTGATTGCCGCTCTGTTGTTGGTGATGTGGGTGTTGATCTTCGAGCGGGTATGGTATCTGCAGTTCGGTTGGAAGAAGGACGTTTCCCAGGTAATCGCCAGGTGGGAAGGTCGCGCTGAGCGAAAGTCCTGGGAGGCAAAGCAGATTCGCAACATGCTGATTTCGCAGACCAACATGCAGATCAATCGATTCCTGCCGCTGATCAAGACCCTGGTCGCCTTGTGCCCGCTGCTGGGCCTGCTTGGCACCGTGACCGGTATGATCGAAGTCTTCAACATCATGGCCGTGACCGGGGGTGGCGATGCAAAATCAATGGCCGGCGGTGTCCAGCAGGCCACAATCCCGACCATGGCGGGTATGGTGGCTGCCCTGTCCGGGATTTTTGCCAACACCTATGTCACCAATATTGCCCAGCGGGAGAGTGAGTTCCTGCAAGACAACCTGACCACTGATCATTGATAGAGCTTGATTGATGCGCAAGAGAAACCAAGATGCCGAGGCCGATGAGGCTCAGATTGATTTGACGCCTATGCTCGACGTGGTGTTCATCATGCTGATTTTCTTCATCGTGGTCGCTTCCTTCCTCAAGGAGGCTGGTATAGAAGTGAATCGGCCTGAGAGTAACCAGAACCCGCCGGAGTCTGACGCAACCAGTATTGTTGTGACCATCACCGGAGACGACCAGATCTGGATGGAAAACCGCCGCATCGATATCCGCGCAGTGAGGGCGAATATTGCGCGCTTGCTGGCCTCGGATCCCGAGCAGTCGTTTACGGTCAAGACGGAAGCTGGCGCCACTGCGGGGACTTTGATCGAGGTTGGCGATGCCGCACGCGAAGCCGGTGTAAAACAGGTCAATTGGCCAGCGGAGGAAAAGCGGTGAGCAGGCGTCAGATGGCAGCGGGAAGTCGTGCAGGAACGCAGAGCGGCGGTGATGATGGCGTAATCGACCTCACGCCCATGCTGGATGTCGTATTCATCATGCTCATCTTCTTTATTGTGACCTCCTCCTTTGTAAAGGAGCCGGGCGCGGAGATTACCAAACCCGAGGCGTATACCACCGACTCCTGCGAGCGGGGTACCATAATTTTCGCGGTTACTGCTGTGGGTGATATCTTCTACGACAAGAAGCAGATACCAGTGGAGCGGGCCTACCGGTTGGCTGAAGCGGCCAAGAAGGAGGCACCGAAGGCGAACTTCGTAATCCAGGCGGACGTGGATGCACCCACGTCTGTGTTGAGCCAGTTGCTGGGCGTTATCAAACCCCTGATGGATGCGCCTCTGTGTGCTTCCACCGAAGAGGCGGGGTAAGCGCGATGGGTAATAGTCCAGTGAGAATGATTGTTTCGATACTGTTTGCCATCCCCGTGGTGGTTGGGCTGTTTATGATCATGCACAGCCTGATTGATCGCGAGTTCGAAAACCCGGACACCAAAAATACGAAGATTGCAGACCTCGTCCAGCCTGATGAAGAGATAGAGCTGCAGGCTGCAACGCCGAAGCCGGAAAAGGTTGAAGACCCCGATGAGCCACCGCCCGAGATGGAGATGGTGCAGATCGATCTCAATATGGATACCGACATACAGAACACTGCGCCGCTAGCCTCAGTCGAAATTCAAATCAGTACTTCCGGAATGTCTTCAGGAGACGGCGAGTACCTGCCCATTGTCAAGGTTGCCCCTATCTACCCGCGGCGCGCCCAGACCCGGGGTATTACCGGCTACTGTATCGTTGAGTACACCGTGACCACTTCCGGTGCGATCCGGGATCCGGTGGCGGTCGATTGCCAACCCCAGGGCGTATTTGAGAAGGCCTCGGTCAAGGCTGCCCATAAGTTCAAGTACAAGCCCCGCGTGGTGGACGGCGAGGCTATCGAGGTGGCCGGCGTACAGAACAAGTTCACCTACGAGTTGGAAGACTAGGCGGTTAACGCGTTATGACATTGTTTAAATCCAGTACATGGACCCGCGCTACCCTGCTGGCAGTGCCGCTGGTGGCCGCCCAGGTGGCCGTGTCCCAGCTGCAGGGCGACCTGGGTTACGCGCCCCTGTCCTCCGCAATTGCACAGGAAGAGAAGAAGCCACAGCGGGAGACCCGCAGGACCCCCGCACTGCGCAATAAGGTATATGAAAAACTGGCGGAGGCCCAGGCCGCCGCCGAGGCCAAGGACCTGGCCACTGCCGCGAAAATCCTGGATGGCATGATTGCCTCCGGCGGCAAGAAGGCGCTGAACAGCTACGAGCTGGCCAACGTCTACAACCTCTACGCCTTCATCTATTACTCACAGGAAAACTACGCCAAGGCCCTGCAGGCCTACGAGAATGTGGTGAAGCAACCGGATATCCCCTTAGCGATGGAGGTGAATACCAAGTTCACCATCGCCCAGCTTTATTTCGTGCAGGAGCAGTGGCAGAAAGGTATCAACGCCCTGCTGGAGTGGTTCAAGGTCACCGAAAACCCCAATGCCAACGCTTATGTGTTGCTGGCCCAGGGCTACTACCAGACCAAGGACTACAACAAGGCCCTGCTGAATGTCGAGAAGGCCATCGATATGTACCTTGCCAAAGACAAGATTCCCAAGGAACAGTGGTACAACCTGGCTCGCTTCCTCTACTTCGAGAAGAACGACATCAACAAGACCGTGGACACCCTGGAAATCCTGCTGAAGTACTACCCGAAGAAGCAGTACTGGGTGCAGCTGTCGCACATGTACGGCGAGCAGAAGAAAGAGTCTGAGCAGCTGTCGGCGATGGAAACCGCATACGTGCAGGATATGCTCGACAAGGGTACCGAGCAGGTCACCATCGCCTACCTCTACCTGAACGCCGACGTGCCCTACAAGGCCGCCAAGGTGATGGACAAGGGTCTTAAGAACGGCTCCATCGATGACAAGTCCAAGAACTGGGAGATCGCCGGCAGCGCCTGGCGCCAGGCACAGGAGGTCGATAAGTCCATCCCCGCCATGGAAAAGGCGGCGGCGAAGTCCGACACCGGGGAACTGTACGCCCGCCTGGGCAGCCTCTACCTGGACGGGGACCAGTTCAAGAAGGCGATCACCGCCATCAACAAGGGCCTGTCCCGCGGCGGGGTTAAGCGCCCGGACAATGCGCGCCTGGTTCTCGGTATGGCCTACTTCAACACCCAGCAGTACGAAAAGGCCCGGGAGGCTTTCAAGGCTGCCAGCCGCGACGAGCGTTCATCGAAGTACGCCGCCCAGTGGATCAAGTACATGGATTCCGAGCTGGAACGGCAGCGGTCACTGGCTGAGAGTTGATACGGGCAGGCCGTCTTCGCGACCCGGTCGATCGCGACCCGGTCGATCGCGACCCGGCCCATCCATGGACATAAAAAAAAGGAGCTCAATGAGCTCCTTTTTTGTTTGTCTGTGGCTGTAAGGCCTCAGAGGGGAACAACATTCTCCGCCTGGGGACCTTTCTGGCCGTCCGTAACAGTGAACTCGACCTTCTGGCCGTCGGAAAGGGTCTTGAAGCCTTCACCTTTGATGGAACTGAAATGAACAAAAACATCGGGTCCGTCTTCACGCTCGATGAAGCCGAATCCCTTGGTCTCGTTAAACCATTTAACAGTGCCGGTTGTAGTAGACATATATGTTACCTGTATTGCTGACGGCGCCATGTCCAGGCGCCATTTCCGTTAATAATTATTTATGGTTGACGTACCGATGATCTTGGATGGAACTTCGACCGCGAGCATAAATACCGCTGAAACCTCTCAGCGTCTTTGAGTGTAGCACCATAATCCCATGTTTACCGAATAGCTTTTGCAACTATTTTGTGAATATTGCGCTATTTGCTTTGGGTAATGACGCCGAAACACATGCTTTTGGCGGTCACTGCAATGCCAAATAGTCTTCCCGGGGCCTAGGATACGCCGCCTGGGAGGCCTGCCGCGGATCGTGTACGACGGCCATGCGGAACTGGACGTGCCCTTTGAACAGGAAGACCGTATCTGTGCCCGCGAGATCCCCGAAGTGAGCCGCGGTGGAATCTTCACCGCTGAAGGCGGGGCGAGTGTAGACCAGGCATTCTTCGACTGTGCGCACGCATCGTTGCCGCCTGTAGAATTGGACGATCCCGAAGAGATTGAAGAGGGTGAAAAGCCGCCGACAGAAGAGGAAATTGCCGCACTGTGTACGCCAGAGGAAGGTTCCACTGCGCCGAACTTCGCGGCCCTGGAAGTCAATTGCCCGACTGGGAGGACACTGCGGCGCCGCTGGAAGACCGGGCCAAGGGCTACCTGGACATCAACTGCGCCCACTGTCACCGACCGGAAGGTTTCGCCAGTAACTCTGCGCTGTTCCTGGACTACTGGCGTGAAGTCGATGAAACCTACGGTATCTGTAAGACCCCTGTGGCTGCGGGTGGTGGTTCCGGAGGCCTGCAATTCGATATTGTTCCCGGTTATTCCGATGAATCGATCACGCCTTTTCGCATGGATTCCAACGAGCCCGATGTGCGCATGCCATAGATCGGGCGCACACTGATCCACGAAGAAGGCGTTGCCCTGATAGAGGAATGGATCAATAGCATGAGCGGCGGCTGCGAGTGAACAGGTCGACGCGGTGAGCTGTGAATTAAAAGGCCAGCATTGCTGGCCTTTTTCTTGTGTACAGACGGTCCGGTTTCATCTTGCAGAGTCAGGGTATACCCTAGGCCATCCTAAGAATGTCACAGGTAAGGGAGCGGTGAGGGTACTGCTGGTAGAAGACGATGAGCAACTGGGCGAGTCCCTGGAGACCGCACTGCGCCTCGAGCAGTATGCGGTGGATTGGTTGCGCAGCGGCGAACCGGTGCGGGCGACGCTGGGCGCCACCCCCTATGACCTGTTGATCCTGGATCTCGGCTTGCCGGGAGTGCCGGGCATGCAGGTGCTGCGGCAGTTGCGAGCCGACAAACACGCCCTGCCTGTATTGTTGCTGACGGCTCGCCATACCCTTGAAGACAAGGTGGATGGCCTGGATTCAGGCGCCGACGATTACCTCACCAAACCTTTCGAGATAGACGAGCTGTTTGCGCGGATTCGCTCGCTCCTCAGGCGCCGAGAAGACCGGAGGCTCACACGTCTGGAGGTGGCGGCAATCTCCCTGGACCCGGCTGAAAAACTGGTTGAATTCCAGGGTGAGAGCCTGGATCTCACCGCCCGGGAGTTTGCCATCCTGGAAATCCTGGTGCGCAACGCGGGTCGCTTTGTGTCCCGGCAGCGGCTGGAGGAGGGGATCTACAGCTGGGGCGAGGAGGTAGGCTCCAATACCGTGGAGGTTTATATCTCCAGGTTGCGCAAGCGTTTTGGAAGTACCCTGATCGAAACCATGCGCGGCGTGGGCTATCGCATACCCGCATGACAGCCTCCCTGCAGCGGCGACTGATCCTGATTCTGCTGGGCCTCACCCTGTTTGTGTGGTTGGCGTCGGCGATGGTCACGTATTTCTCCGTGGGGCGTGCCCTTCAGGAGCAGATAGACCAGCAGCTGGAGCAGTATTCCCACCTGGTGATCTATATTTCCAGGGTATTCGCCCGCCAGATCGATGAGGGACTGCCACTTTACGAGAGCTGGGGGGAGCACGGTCTCGAGCAGTTGCGGTTGAAGCCCATGGTGGTGGATTCTGCAGATATCGCCGGTGTGACCCCCGCGGTGAATATCTGGCTGGGCGATACCCTGATTGCGGTGATGGAGGGCTCCCCCGAGTTTGAGCGCCCGTCGACTGCGGGGTTTTCCTATATGGGGTCGAAGTCTGACGGTGGTCGTTGGCGGGTCTACACCCGCTACGACGAAGTCAGTGACCTGTGGATACGGGTGGGCGTGGAATTCGGTGCGGCCCGCTGGTCGATGCTCGCAACCCTGGGCAGGGAATTCTGGCCGCTGCTTTTCATCCTGCCACTGACGATAGCCGTGCTTTACATCGGGGTTTCACGGGGCCTGACGCCGCTCAATAATCTCGCCCTACAGATATCGCGGCGCAAACCGGGCTTGTTGGACCCGGTGGCAACGGCGGGGGTACCCGTTGAAGTTGCCGGTGTGGTCGACGCCATCAACCGTCTTCTGCATCGGCTGGAATATGCCCTGGAAGGAGAGCGGCGATTCACCGCTAACGCCGCTCACGAATTGATGACACCCCTGGCAGCGATCAAGACCGAGGTGCAACTGTGCCAGAAACAGTTGGAGGGGATTGGCGGTGAACAGATACTGCCGCGGATTGCCCTGCGGGTCGATCGCGCCAGCCACTCGGTGGAGCAGTTATTGACCCTGGCCCGGCTGGACCCCGACGCACCCCCTCCCGATTCACTGGTGCGCCTTCGCAGTTTGCTGCAGGACGTGCTGGCGGATACCGCCCACCTGGCGTCTGACCGGGGGCTGGAGATAGCGTTGTCAGGGGAGTGTGAGTGTGAGGTAAGCGGTAGCGAGGAGTCGCTCGCGATCCTGCTGCGCAACCTGCTCACCAACGCCTTTCGCTACGCAGCGGAGGGCTCTGAAGTGCGCATTGCACTTCACTGCGAGGGGGACGTCGCGCTGGAGATAAGTAATGACTGCGCGCCCCTGCCTGAGAGCGAATTTGCCCTTATCTGTGATCGGTTTTACCGGGTGCCCGGCAGCCAAGGTCTTGGTGTGGGGCTGGGTCTTTCTATTGTCAGTCGCATTGCCGATCAGCACGGCGCCCATTTCCGGGTGGCTCCCGGTGAAGACGGTTCCGGCTTTTGTGCCAGGGTGAGCTTTCCGCCCGCCTGATTACAGGGGGGCGTGTGCAGCGCCGATAAGGCCGGGTTGGTCGGCGGTTATGGCGTACAGTGGCACTGCTTCAAGGTGGGATCTCATGGCACCTTTTTCCTGAAATCTATGCAGGAACTGGCTGGCGCGAAGGAATGCCAGGATGCGCGGCACAATGCCTCCCGCCAGGTACAGGCCGCCGTAGGCCCCGTTGGCCAGCACGAAATCGCCGCAGGCGGAGCCCAGCAGCCCACAGAAGGTTTCCAGGGCCCGTACGCTGACATCGTCCTCCCCCCGCAATGCGCTGTCTGATACCTCGGCGGGCGTTCCGGCGACCGGGCTGAGGCCGTGTATATCTGCCAGTGCCTGGTACAGCAGCAGCAGACCCGAGCCCGACACCAGGCGCTCTGCGTGGATCTCCCCATAGCGGGGCAGCAGCAGGGCGAAAATTTTCATCTCTTCTTCGGTCGCCGGAGACAGTCCCATATGGCCGGGTTCACTGTCCCTGGCATGGGGCAGGCCGTCCACCCACTCCAGGGTCGCGCCGCCCAGCCCGGTACCGGGACCCATTACGGCCAGGGTCGCGTGCGTGCTCGATTTCCCGGAATGCAACAATACCCGGTCGTCTTCGCGGAAATGGGGCAGGGCGTAGGCATTGGCCTGGAAATCATTGAGCCAGGCGGCCTGCTCGAAACCGAATCGCCGGGCCAGTTCCTTACAGGAGAAGGACCAGTCGATGTTGATCATGCGAATAATTTCTCCGGAGGGGGGAGGTGCAGCCGTGGCGATGCAGCAAGTGGCAGGGGCCGGCTCCTCCAGCGCCTGCAGCCACGGGTCTATGATTTCCTCCAGCCCGGTATGGTCGCAGTTGCGGTATACCGATAGGGCGCGGTACTCGTCGACGGCGGGATCGTACAGGGCGATGCGGGTGTTGGTACCACCTACATCCGCCACCAGGCGAACAGCTTTGGTTTCGCGATCCGCCATCGATCAGCTGACCGGCAGGATCTTCATGATATTAGTGGAGCCCGCCTGACCCATGATCTCGCCCTTGGTGAGCAGGATCGAATCCCCCTTGAGCAGGTAGCCGCCGTCCAGCAGGAACTCGATGGCCCTGGCTTCGACGCTGTCGTGATCAAAGGCAGTGGCGTCAAAAAACAGCGGGACCACGCCGCGGCACAGGCACAGCTTCTGCAGGGTCTCGCTTTGGTGGCTGAGAGCGAATATCGGCAGCCCGGAACTGAGCCGGGACATCGTCAGCGGTGTGGTGCCGGATTCCGTGAGGCAGGCGATACCCCGCACATTGCTGTAGTGATTGGCGGCGTAGATGGCAGACATTGCAATCGTTTCCTGGGCGCTTGTGAATTGCCTGTCCAGCCGGTAGCGGGAAGTCCTGGCAACCGACTGTCGCTCGGCGCCGAGGGCTGCATCTGCCATCGAGGCCACCACCTCAACCGGGTAATTGCCGACAGCAGTTTCCGCCGACAGCATGACCGCGTCGGTGCCGTCCAGTACCGCGTTAGCCACGTCGAACACCTCTGCCCGCGTGGGCATCGGGTTGTTGATCATGGATTCCATCATCTGGGTGGCGGTGATCACCACCCGGTCCATGCGCCGCGATCGGGAAATAAGTTCCTTCTGTATGCCGATGAGTTGGGCATCCCCCACCTCTACCCCCAGGTCGCCGCGGGCTACCATGATGCCGGCGGCAGCATTGAGAATTCCGTTCAGGGTATCCTCATCAGCAACCACCTCGGCGCGTTCGATCTTGGCGATGATGGCCGGGGCCAATTTGTGCTGGTCCAGCAGATCCCGTGTCTGGTAGATGTCGTCGGCGTTGGAAACAAAAGAGACCGCCACGAAGTCGGGCCTCACTTCCGCCAGGCTGTCGATGTCGGTCAGGTCCTTGGTGGTGAGGGCGGGGGCCGCAAGGCCGCCGCCCAGGCGGTTGATACCCTTGCGTGAGCTGAGTTTTCCACCCACCAGCACGGTGCAGTCCACGGCGCTGGTCTCCACGTCGTCTACCCGCAGGCGGATGCGACCGTCATCCAGCAGCAGGGTGTCACCGCGGGAGACACTGCTGCACAGCTCCTGGTAATCCAGTCCCACGCCGCGAATATCGCCCTCGCCCTCTCCCAGGTTGAGGTCCAGGCGAAAGCGGTCGCCATTGGCCAGTTCCACGGAGTCGTTGCGAAAGCTGCTGATCCTGATTTTGGGACCCTGCAGGTCAGCCAGGATACCGACGTACTGACCGGCGATGTTTGCCTGCTTGCGGATCCTCACGGCAACCCGCGCGTGATGTTCGGCGGTCCCGTGGCTGAAGTTGAGGCGGAACACGTTGACACCCGCTGTTATCAGCTTTGCGATCATGTCGTCCGATTCGCTACCGGGCCCGATGGTGGCGACGATCTTGGTTCTGCGATTTACCTTGGGGGTCACGATGCTGTCCACTGTGCTATGCGAGGGTGGCCTCCCCGCGTGTCGGGGCAGGCCTCGGAGGTTTATTGTAACGCTATCTGTCGTTGGCGATCGATATACTGGCGCGCCTTGTCGGGGAAATCGGTAAACAGGCCGTCTACCTGCGCCTGTTGCAGGAAGATGTCCAGCAGCCGGTCAAAACTGGTGACACCCTCGGGTAGTTCATCACTGCGGAAGGTGTAGGGGTGGACCACCAGTCCCTTCTCGTGGGCGTGGTTCACCAGTTCACTCAGTTCAGTGGCACCGGATTCATCCATGCCGAGATAGACCTGCCTGATCCAGGGGCCGATGCCGTCCGCGTAGCTCGCGACGTCGGCCAGGCCCTCCTGGGTCTGTAGGTAGTCGTAGTCCACGGCGCTGTCTTCGCCCCAGTCGTTTTCCGCGATAAGCTGGATCAGGGGCAGAGGGGTCTTGAGTTCATGGCGCAGACGACGCAGGGTGCGGTCGTCGAAACACTGCAGGAATACCTGTTGCGGACGGTCGGCATATTCCTTGTCCTGCAGCACCGACATGACTGCGGCCACCAGGTCATGGCCCTGGGCGCGGTGCCAGTTGGGTGCCTTGAACTCGACGTACAGCCCGGTAGTGCGCTCCCGGCTGGCATTCATGCCGCTGATCAGGTCGATTTCCTCTGCCAGGGTGGGAACCCTGAACATGGCTATGTCTCCGGGGAAGCGCCGGGGGTAGTTGGTGACCGGGGATCCCTCGGCGCCCTGCATCAAGCGCTCGTGGGCACGCAATTGCCGGATCTCGTCGAGGTCGAAGTCCAGTGCGTAGTAGCGCCCGTCTGCCCTGGCGCGGCCGGGAAAGCACCGGGCCACGTCAGTGGTACTGTCCAGATAGATATCGTGTAGCACGACGGGTACGCCATCCCTGCTCAGGACCACATCCTGCTCGATGTAGTCTGCCCCCATGGCGTGGGCGGCAGCTTTCGCCGCCAGGGTATGCTCGGGCAGATAGCCGCTGGCGCCGCGGTGGGCAATGACGATGGGGTCAGCCGCCTTTGCGCCGGCCATCATCACCACCGGGAGGATAAAAAAAAGGGCGGGATACTGAATCCGCGCCCTTTTTGGAGCAATTGAACATGGTTGGGTATTATCAGGGCAGGGCGGCGATCCAGGAACTGTCCTCGAACCATTTCTCGTGCAGTTTCCTCATTACGCCCAGCTTGGTGTATCCGTCCAGGTAATTCTGCACCAGGTTGAGGAACTGGGGGTCGTCCTTGCTGACGGCGATACCGATGGGCTCGACGGTCAGCGGGCGCTCCAGGGTGATAAAACCTGCGTCCGGGTAGCGCATGACGGAAAGCTGGCAGATGGGCATGTCCGCCACCATGGCATCGACCTTGCCTTCCCTGAGCATGGCAATGCCCTCGGAATATTCCTTGATCTCCACCAGGCTGGCCTCAGGGGCCACTGTGGAAACGAAAGATGCGCTGGTGGAGTTCTCCAGGGCGGCCAGTTTCAGGTTATCGCGATTTGCCTCTTCCAGTGCCGATATCTTGGAAAGGACCGAATCTTTGGTAAGGATGGACTTGCCGGACACCATGTAGGGGCCCACGAAAGAGGCCATCTCGGTACGCTCCGGGGTGATCGCCAGGCCGGAAATCACCATATCGACCTTGTCTTCCTCGAGCGCGGTCATCAGTTCGCCGAAGGGCATTCTCTTGATTTCCAACTGGACGCGCATCGCCGATGCCAGGGCCCTGGCGAGGTCCACGTCCAGTCCCATCAGTGCGCCGTCGCGGTTGACCGTGTTCATGGGCGGCTGGCTTCCGGACATGCCCACCTTGAGGACCCTGAAATCGACCACGCGACTCAGGGTTTCGCCGGCCAGGGCATTCAGTGGCAGGGCCGCTGCCAGGGCCAACAGGCCGCCGGCGATCAGGCGCTTGATTGCAATAGACATAGGGTGTTTCTCCTCGAATGATATTGGGTCGCTGCTGTGGTATTTCCGAGCGCAGTGAGCTGTAATGCCCTTTGAAAAAATACGTTAGCGCGGTAAGTGTAAGTCTGTTTGGTGGATAAACCAAAACCTTTTATAGGCTGACCATCTTTGCCGTGCGGGTGGAGGCGTCTTGGTCACTGGATTTGAGCGGATAATTATCTCCGTACCGGAAATCGGGGAGGCCGCCGACGAGTATCGAAGCCTGATCGGAGTAGAGCCGTTCCCAGCGGAGTTGTCGGATGCAGGCAAAGTGCTGTGGTTCGACCTGGGCAACACGGTAGTGCAGTTGCAGCGGGGTTCCATTGGCGAAGCGGCTATTACCGGCATCGTGTTTTCCGTCCCGGGCGGTGAAGGCGATTCGGGCCCGGTGGCCAATCAAAAGGACCTGGACCTGCATCTCTCAGACGGCGCTGCCCTCGTCCCGTTTCGGCGTGAACAGTCGCAGGTGCCCGGGCTCCGGGTGGACCACCTGGTATTGCGTACGGCGGATGCCCAGGGCTGCATCGACCTGTTTGGCGGGCGACTGGGTATTCGCCTGGCCCTGGACAAAACTGTTCCCGAGTGGGGAGGGCGCATGCTGTTTTTTCGGACGGGGCAACTGACACTGGAGATTATTGCCTCTGACGAGATCGAACAGGACGTATTCTGGGGGATCGCCTACCAGTGTGGTGATATCGAACTCACCGCAAAGCGATTACTGGCCAGCGGTGTCGCGCTTTCCGAAATTCGCGACGGTCGCAAACCGGGAACGCGGGTCGCGACCGTAAAAAGCCACTGCCTGGGCCTGCCGACCCTGTTGATAGAAGCGGCTACATGACGCAGTGTTTGGCGTAGGTCTTGGTTTCGTCGGCGGTCCATTCACCCTTGGGCTTGCCGGACAGGTCTTCACACCAGCCCTCGGATCCCACCTCGGTGCCGTCGATCAGGCAGTTCTTGGTGTAGGTGGCCAGGTCCGATCCGCTCCATTCGGACTTTGGCTGCTCGTTTTTCGCCTCGCACCATTTGGCACTGCCGGGCTCGGCACTGCAGGCAGCCAGTAACAGGGCGCCGCTGATAATCAGTACAAGTTTCACGTGTTCTCCTTAATTTTTTAACTGCATTTTGATAGTGCTTTCGGTGGCCTTGCTGTAGGGGGGCAGCATACCACCCAGCTTGGCCACGTTGACCCTGGCCTGCCGGTAGATCGACTTGGCGTGGCTGAATGTCTGGAAGCCCTTGAAACCGTGGTAAGCGCCCATGCCACTGGGACCCACCCCACCAAACGGCAGGTCCTCCTGCATCACGTGCATGATCACATCGTTGATGCACACCCCGCCAGAGGTGGTGCGCTTCAGCATGGCCTGCTCTTCCTGGCGGTCTTCGCCGAAATAGTAGGCGGCCAGCGGGCGGGGTTTGCTGTTGATGTACTCGATGGTCTCCTCGAATTCCCGGTAGGTGCGGATGGGCAGCAGGGGCCCGAACAATTCCTCTTCCATCATCTTCAGGTCGTCGGAGGGTTCCGGGATCAGGGTCGGGGGAATCTTGTGAGTGCCCTGTTGCTGGCCGAAGTCCTCGTTGGCGGGGTTGATGGCAATGACCTTCTCGCCGCGCTCCTCGGCTTCCGCCAGGTAGCCCGTCAGGCGCTGGTAGTGGCGCTCGTTGACAACCGAGGTGTATTCCGGGTTGTCGAGAATGGTGGGATACATGCCGGCTACCGCATCCTGCGCGGCGTCGATCACTTCGTGCAGCTTTTCCTCCGGTACCAGCAGGTAGTCCGGGGCCAGGCAGATCTGGCCTGCATTCAGCGTCTTGCCGACCATTACCCGGCCCACGCTCTTGGCGATATCCGCGCTGCGGGAGATAACTACCGGCGACTTGCCCCCCAGTTCCAGGGTGACCGGCACCAGGTTGCGGGAGGCTGCTGCCATGATGTGCCGGGCGATAGAGGTGGCCCCGGTGAAGATCATGTGGTCGAAGGCCAGCCCGGAGAAGGCCTGGCCCACCTCGGGGCCACCGGTGAACATGGCGACCTCATTGGTATCGTAGGCTTCAGCGATCATCTCGGACAATACTTCGGAAGTGGCCGGGGTAAACTCCGACGGCTTGATCATGGCCCGGTTACCGGCCGCCAGTACCCCTGCCAGGGGGCTGAAAACCATGTTGACCGGAAAGTTCCAGGGCGCGATCACGCCGACCACGCCGAGTGGTTGGTACTCGATGCGCGAGCGGCCTCCCAGCAGGTTCAGGGGAAAGATGGTCGGTCTCTTTTGTGCTTTCATCCACTTGCGCAGGTGCTTCTTCGCGTGCTTCATGGGGGCGATGCCGGCGCCGACATCGGTCAGCAGCGTCACTTCCCTGCAGCGACAGCTGAAGTCGCTGTTCAAGGCTTCGACCAGCCGCGCCTGGTGCTTGATCTGGATATCGATAGCGCGGTTCAGTCGGTCGATGCGGGTCTCGGCACTGACCACACCCTCTTTCAGGTAGTCTGACCGCTGGGCCTCCAGTACGGCCTGCATCCGGGATTCGATATCGCCCTCTACGGGTAGTTGTTCAGGTGCATTCATGGTCTCGTTCCTCGACTGCCTCAGGGTGAATTCAGGTGGTTTCCATGGGTGAACCGGCGAGTATAGACTCCCATTGAACAAAATTTAATCACAAAAGCAGGTTATATCTGGCCAGATTCCCTGTCCTGGGCATCCAGCTTGGCAATCCCCGGGGCAACTGCTAATAATTGGTTATGAGCAGTCGAGAAAGCAACGGCGATAGCCGGACCCCATCGCCGCCCTACGGGTATTCCCGGGAATGTACCCACTCCCGGGAAGAGCAGATTCATATCGTGGCGGAGTACCACGCCCACAAGATCCGACCCAGTCGTATCGCCTATCGAGTGGGGATAGATATTGCCTTCATCGAGGAATTAATTGCCGGCGAAACCGAGGCGGAACGTTTTCCCCGCCTGGTGGCCCACTATCGCCGGCAGCGCTTTCAGCAGCGTATGCACGATTCCGGCAGCTGTCGGGGCATCGCCCGCTACGAGTTGCAGCAGCAGATAGAGCGTGAATTCCGTCAGGAAGTGGAATTGTAACGGGGACAACAATCATGGATAACTTTGTGGACTGCTGGTATCACAGCGAGGATGGACTGCGGCTGTACGCCCGGGATTATGCCTGCCGCGACCCGGATCGGGAGGATCCGGCGAGCGTTTTGTGTATGCACGGATTGACCCGCAACTGCGCCGATTTCGCCGGTCTGGCAGATCACCTGTGCGAGCGCTACCGGGTGATCACCGTGGACCAGCGCGGCCGGGGTCGCTCTGAGTACGACAGTGAGGTGAGCAACTACACACCCTTCACTTACGTGAGCGATATGTTCACCCTGCTGGACCGGTTGGGCCTGGAGGAGGTCATTCTGGTGGGAACCTCCATGGGCGGGCTGATGTCCTTCCTGATGGGCACCACCCAGCCCGGTCGGTTTCGCGCCATGATAATCAACGACATCGGCCCGGAAGTGGATCCCCGCGGCCTCGAGCGGATCAACGGCTACGTCGGCAAGGCAGCGCCTGTGACTACCTGGGAGGAGGCGGTGGCCCAGTGCCGGGCCATCAATGAGGTCGCCTTCCGGGATTTCAGCGACCGTGAGTGGCTGGAATTCACCCGAGGTATCTACCGGGAGGAGGACGGAGTGCCGGTACTGGCCTATGATCCCGCCATTGCACAACCCATGGCGGAGGAGGACTCCGGGGCGGTGCCACCGGACCTGTGGCCGGTTTTCGAAAGTATCGCCGGTATCCCCATGCTGGTGGTGCGCGGTGCCGAGTCTGATATCCTCGCCATGGGTTGTGTGCAGGGCATGCTGGAGCGCAAACCCGACCTGCAGGTGGCGGAGATTCCCCACCGTGGTCATGCACCTACCCTGACCGAGCCGGCGTCACTGGTGGCGATAGATGCCTTCCTGGGCGAGCTCGACAACTGACACCCCATCGATTCCCAAAACTGAAGGACGTAAAGCGACCGTGAATACACTGGAACTCTGGCACGACATGCTTGAACAGCGAGACCCGAACCGTCTCGACGAGGTACTGGCGGAGGATTGCGTTTTCCACTCGCCGATTGTGCACACCCCGCAGGAGGGCCGCGAGATCACCAAATTCTACCTGACCGGTGCCTTTCACGTGTTCAACGACAGTTTCCACTACGTGAAGGAAGTGGTCACCCCGCAACACGCGGTGCTGGAATTCAGCTGCGACATGGATGGCATCACGGTGAACGGCGTGGATATCATGACATTTGACGAGCAGGGGAAGATCTGCGAATTCAAGGTGATGGTCCGCCCCCTCAAGGCCGTCAACCTGCTACACGGCAGGATGAAGGCTATGTTGGAGAGTCTCTCGGCGGGCTGATTCGAGGGGGCATGGTCTATAGTGATGGTATAAGAATCCTCCGGGGATAGCCCATCTCGTGGAACTGGAACCGCGCACAACCCTTATCGTCGCCATCCTGGTGCTTTTCCTGGGCCGTTTTCTCAATGACCGTGTCGCTTTTTTTCGCGAATACAACATCCCCGAGCCGGTGACCGGCGGGCTGCTGGCCTCGCTGCTGGTGGGGCTGGTGTACTGGTTGACCAACCTGGAGATCAACTTCCACATGGGCAACCGGGATATGCTGCTGGTGGTGTTTTTTACCACCATCGGCCTGTCCTCCCGGCTGGACGTGTTGCGCAAGGGCGGTCGCATGCTGGTGATCCTGCTGGGACTGGCGGTGGGCTACCTGATGGTGCAGAACCTGATTGGTATCGGGGTTGCCAGCGTCGCCGGCAAACCCCCCTCCCTGGGATTGCTGGCGGGTTCGGTGAGCCTGAGCGGCGGTCACGGTACCGCCATAGCCTGGGCGCCCACCTTCGCCCAGCACCACGGGTTGCCCTTCGCCATGGAGATCGGGCTGGCCTGTGCCACCTTCGGGCTGATCTTCGGCGGCCTGGTGGGAGGGCCGATCGCCCATTTCCTGGTATGGAAGCACAAGTTGTCGACCGGGGGGGAGGGCGACCTCACCATCGGTTTCCGCTACAAGGAACACGAGATCATAGACGTGGACGGCATCCTGCGGGTACTGCTGGTGGTGGCCATCGCCATCGGCCTCGGAGTGCACATGAATGACCTGCTGGAATCCTTTGGCGTTATGCTCCCGGACTTCGTGGCCTGCCTGTTCGCCGGCATCATTCTCACCAACACGGTGCCGCATCTTCTGCCCAAGTACCAGTGGCCCACCGGGTCTCGTTCCCTGGCGCTGGTCTCGGACCTCAGCCTCGGCCTGTTCCTGTCCATGTCCCTGATGAGCCTGCAGTTGTGGATGCTGGCGGATCTCGCCGGGCCCATGCTGCTCCTGCTGCTGGTGCAGGTGGTGCTGATTTTCAGCTTTACCGTGTTCGTGGTGTTCCGCATCCTGGGGGGCACCTACGAGGCGGCGGTGATGTGCGCTGGTTACTCCGGCCTGGCCCTGGGGGCGACCCCCACGGCCATCGCCAACATGACCGCGGTGACCAAGTCCCTCGGTCCCGCCCCCCGGGCGTTCGTGGTGGTGCCCCTGGTGGGAGCCTTCTTTATCGACCTGGCCAATGCCATGATCATTAACCTGCTGCTTCACTGGTTCGGCTGAATGACTGTACCGATACCCTCGCCAGCACCCGTCCCTGCCTGATAAACTGCGGGCCATGTTGAAGTCGAGCGCCAGCCGCCCATTCGCCGTATGGCGAGGCAGCCGTCGGATGACCGGGGTTCTCGCCCTGGCCCTGGCGCTGTGCCTCAACGCCCTGCAGGTGCAGGAGCTGGTGCACGACCACGGGTCGGAGGAGGGCTTTGCCCAGTGCCTGACCTGCCAGAATTTCGGCGAATCCCTGCTGCACTCGCTGCCTTTGGTGCCCACGGCGGCCGCTGCGGTTGCCCCGTTCAGCGCCGGCCCTGTGCTCGCCCCCGACCTGGCCGATCCCTTCCGGTTTCCCGCGCGAGGTCCCCCGACACTTTCCTGAACTGACACCAATCCGTTCACCAGCTTCAGGAAATAGTCATGAAACGTATCGCATCACTGGCGGTGGCCCTTGCCACCGCCAACGCGGCTGCCGAGCAGCTGCCCATGGAACACGTACTCGTATCGGTGCCCCTGCACAAGAAGCAGGCGGAAACCGCCCTGCCCGTCACCGTATTGACCGGCGATGAATTACAGCGCCAGGCCGCCACCACCATCGGGGAAACCCTGGGTAACCGCCCCGGCATTGCCAGTGCCTCCTTCGGCCCCGGGGTCGGGCGCCCGGTGATACGCGGCCAGCAGGGCCCCAGGGCCCTGACCCTGCAGAACGGCACCCTCAGTGCCGACGTCTCCAGCCTCAGCCCCGATCACAGCGTCGCCGTGGAGGCGTTGCTGGCGGAGAGTATCGAGGTACTGCGCGGACCCTCGACCCTGCTCTACGGCGGCGGCGCCATCGGCGGCGTGGTCAATATCATCGACAACCGCATTCCCCGCACACCGCTGGAGGGCGTGCAGGGTGGCCTGGAATACCGTTACGACGACGCCCCGGGCATGGACAGCGGAGTGTTCAGGCTGGAGGGGGGCAACGGTACCCTGGCCTTTCACCTGAGCGGCAGCACCCGGGAGACCGATGACCTGGATATCCCCGGCAAAGCTATCGACGAGTCCGCGGTGGAGGAGCAGGAGGAGCTCACCGGCGGTGGTCATGAAGAAGGCGAGGAGCACGGGGAGGAGATCGAGAACACCGACGGCTATATCGCCAACACCGACAGCGACGCGGACAACATCACCGGCGGTATCAGCTACCACTTCGGCCAGCAGGGATTCGCCGGCCTGGCGGTCAGCCACCTGGAGACCGAGTACGGTATTCCCCCCGGCGCCCACGGTCATCATGAAGAGGAGCACGAGGAAGAGCACGAAGAGGAACACGAAGAGGAGGGCGAGGAGTTCGTGCGCCTGGACATGGAGCAGACCCGCTACGACGGCATACTGCACCTGCACGAGCCCTTCCCGGGTATCGAGGTGGCCCGCGGCTTCCTGACCTACACGGATTACGAACACAAGGAACTGGAGGGCGCCGAGGTCGGCACCCGCTTCGACCGGGAGACCTGGGAGAGCCGCCTGGAACTGGTGCACGACCCCATCGGCGGCGCCCACGGTGTCCTCGGCCTGCAGTGGCGCGACGACGAATTCTCGGCAATTGGCGAGGAGGCTTATGTGCCCGAGACTGAGAGCACCGAGATTGGCCTGTTTCTGGTGGAGGACTTTCACCGCGGGGACTGGACCTGGGAGGTCGGCATCCGCGGCGACTGGGTGGATCGCGACCCGGATACCCCGGCCGCCGGCAGCGAGGACTTCAGCAGCATCAGCCTGTCGGGCTCCGCACTGTGGAGCCTGGCCCCCGACTGGCAACTGGGACTTTCCCTGTCCCGCTCGGAGCGCGCGCCCTCCACCGAGGAGCTGTTCTCCAACGTTGAGGCCACGACGCCCGATGAACTCGTGCCCCACGCGGCCACCGGGGTGATCGAGGTGGGTGACGCCGGGCTGGACGAGGAGGTGTCGAT
>JAACFI010000082.1 GCA_009937575.1 Haliea sp. | reverse complement strand
GCCCACTGGCTCCCCAGCAAAGCCTGTTCGCTTCCAGCAAAACCACCTGGTACCCTCGTTCAGAAAGCTCCAGCGCCGTATTGACGCCACTGAATCCTCCGCCGACGATAGCGATATCCGTATCGATATCCCCCTCGAGTAATGGGTAATCGCTATAACCGTGTCGCGTTGCTGCATACCAGGAGGCGGTGTGCTCACGCGTATCACGGGGGAATCTCAGTCCAAACATAATTCCGATCTTCGAGTATTGGCCAGGCGTATTCTATCAGCCCCCGCAGGGAAAAAATTTCTTCGCGTATAGGCGCGGTTGTGCCTCGGGTACGTAATCACTAAGCTGCACTTTACTCGACTTTAACAAGACGACAGGTCCCTTTTGCAACAATTCGATACGATTATTATCGGCGCCGGGCACAATGGGCTGGTCTGCGCAACCTACCTGGCCCGGGCGGGCCAGAAGGTGCTTGTACTTGAAGCCGGTGACGTGCCCGGAGGCCTGGCATCGACCCGGGAATTTCACCCGGGATTCCGGGTCAGCGTAGCGCATACCCTCAATCACTTCTCACCAAAGATAAACGCTGAGCTGGAACTCGCCCGGCACGGCTTCGATAATGTGGGTGCCCCACTGCCGACGATCGGCCTGGGTGCAAACGGTAATCACGTACAGGTGGAAGCAGACTCAATCACCGGCGTGTCGGATAAGGACGCTGTCAAATACCGCGATTACATTGCGCGAATGCAGCGGTTCGCACGGGCGCTTGAACCCTCCTGGATGAAGACAATGCCGCGGGTGGGCAACAATTCCCTCAGGGAATTGCTCACCTTTGCCCAGGTCGGGTTGAAGCTGCGCCTGCTGGGCAAACGGGACATGCGCGAGTTTCTGCGCATCGCGGCTCTTCCCGCTCGCGACCTGATGGACGAAAACTTCGACAGCGAGCTGCTCAAGTCTACCTTGGCCTGGGACGGACTGATCGGTTCCCGGCAGGCTCCGCGCTCGCCCAACAATACGGTATTAACCATGCTGTACCGCATGACCGGTGAACATGGCGGAGCCCACAGCCTGCCCGCCGGCGGCATCGAAACCCTGGTAAATGCACTGGTGAGCGCGGCCAGCGCCGCGGGCGCAGAACTGCGCCTCAACAGCAGCGTGTCGAAGCTGCTGGTTTACGGCGATGAAAACGGCCTGCAGGTCACCGGTGTGGCCCTGGCAGACGGCAGTGAGATTGCCGCCGAACGGGTGGTTTCCGCCACCGACCCGCGTCGTACTTTCCTGCAGTTGCTCGGAGTGGAACACCTGGAGATTGAGTTTTCCAACCGCATCAACCGCCTGCGCTGTGAAGGTTTTGTCGCAAAGCTACACCTGGCACTCTCGGGGGTGCCGGAGTTCACTGGCCTCGCCAGGCCTGACGGGCGTATCATCATCGCACCAGATATGGACACCATTGAATTCGCCTACGATGACGCAAAGCACGGTCGGCTCCCGGATCGACCGGTCATGGAGGTCGTGGTACCCAGCCTCACCGACCCGTCGCTGGCACCCGAGGGCCAGCACGTTCTGTCTGCCCACGCGATGTACATCCCTCACAAGTTGGCCGATGGTTGGAACGATGACGCCAGGAATGAACTGCAGGAGCGTTTGATCGATACCCTGTGCCATTATGCGCCGACCTTGCGCCAACAGATCCAGCACAGGCAGTTGCTGACACCCGCCGATCTGGAACTGGATTGGCGTGTGAGTGGTGGCCACTGGCATCACACTGAACTGGCCATGGACCAGATGCTAATGATGCGACCGACTTACGAGGCCGCCCAGTACAGCACACCGGTTCCAGGCCTGTACCTGTGCAGTGCCGGCTGTCATCCCGGCGGTGGCATTATGGGGGGCGCCGGCCACAATGCTGCGCGCGAGATCCTGACATGAAGCAATACGATGCCATCATCATCGGTGCCGGTCACAACGGGCTCACCAACGCAGCCTACCTGGCCAAGGCCGGATTGGACGTACTGGTCGTCGAGAAAAACGATTACATCGGCGGAGCAGCGGTCTCCAGGGAAATGCACGAGGGCTGGTTCTATTCGAGCTGCTCCTACGTGTGTTCAATGATGCGCCAGGCCATTCACCGCGACCTTAACCTCACCCGCCACGGGCTGCTGCTGGTGCCATACCTTGGCACCGTGAATTTCGCCGACGACGGCGGTACCCTGGTGAACTACCACTCCGAGGGGGCGGGCTATAATGCACTGAGGGAGCGCTCTCCCCACGACGCCGACGCTATGTTCCGTTTCCAGGCGGACCTGAACCGTTACGCGCAGCTGATACGCAAAACCCTGCTGCGCACGCCGCCTGACCCCACTTCCTTTCATCCCCGGGATATCGGCGAATTGCTGTTCCTGGCTAAGGAATTCTGGGCCCTGGGTGAAAAGGAGCTGTATGAGTACGTGCGCTTCTTTACCATGAGCGCGGCCGATTTCCTGGAAGATTACTTTGAGGATGAATTGATCGCCGCCAGTATGGCGACACCGGGTATTATTGGCACGGCCCTGGGGGTCTGCTCTCCCGGTTCCGCCTATATCTTGTTGCATCACGTGATGGGCGACGTCGACGGCAGTATCGGTGCCTGGGGGCTGGCGAGAGGTGGTATGGGGGCCATTTCAAAGGCTATTGCCGGTGCTCTGCAGGAGCACGGCGGTGAGATCCGTACGGAGGCGGGTGTCGAGCAGATTATCGTCAGGAAGGGCGCCGCGGTGGGTGTTGCCCTGGAGGGCGGTGAGGAAATCTACGCCTCGATAGTCGTCTCCAACCTGGACGCCAAGCGCACCTTCACCCGGGTTATGGACAGGAAGGACCTGCCCGAGGGAATCTACGAGCGT
The DNA here is from genome assembly GCA_009937575.1 of Haliea sp. Taxonomy (GTDB): domain Bacteria; phylum Pseudomonadota; class Gammaproteobacteria; order Pseudomonadales; family Halieaceae; genus JAACFI01. The sequence goes on along the minus strand of JAACFI010000082.1, from coordinate 12,108 downwards.
GCCAGCAATTTCAAGATCCGGGGGTCCTCAGGTAAGGTCAATATCGCCCTTTCCAGCCTGCCGAAATTTACCGGTATTCCCGACAACCGCTACGTCAATCGCGGTGGTCAGAATTTCTGCGGATCCATGGATACTCTGGAACGGGCCTATGATTGCTGGAAGCGCGGCCGCTGGTCTGATGATCCCTTTGTCGAGTCGGTGATACCTTCCTCCTGGGACCCTACGGTGGCACCACCGGGGAAACACTGGATGTCGAATTTCATCCAGTACTGCCCTGCCGAGCTCGCGGACGGGCCCTGGACCTCGGAAAAGCGCGACCAGTTCGGCCAGACCGTGGTCGACAAGATTGAGCGATACTCCCCCGGCTTCAAGGACCTGATCGTGCATATGGAAGTCCGCACCCCCCACGAGATAGAGAACGAGGTAGGGCTCACCGAAGGCAATATCTTCCAGGGTGAACTGACAATTGACCAGCTGCTGTTCAACCGCCCGTTCCCAGGTTATGCCCAGTACCGCATGCCGGTGAAAAACATGTATATGTGTGGATCATCGACCCATCCCGGTGGCGGAGTGTCCTCTGCCTGCGGTGCCAACGCCGCCAGGGAAATACTGCGCGACCTGAAGCGACCGAACACGGTCCCGGAAGATGACTGTTACGACGAGTAGCGTATGAAGCCAGAAACCGACTCACAACACGACCACTTTGCGGGTGAGCGTCTCAAGCTCTCCCACTTCCATCCCAGACAGGCAGATCTCAACCTGCGGGATGCCTGGTCATCCTGGAACGGCACCAAGTTTGCCGACTACTATTACGACGCGGAATACGAATACTTCTGCATCCGCAATGCCTGTGGCACCTACGATATCTGTCCGATGCAGAAGTACTTCGCCGAGGGCCCGCATGCCCAGGCCATGCTTAATCGCATGGTGACGAGGAATATCGCCAACATGCGGGACAATCGCGTCACTTACGTCTGCTGGTGCACCGATGAGGGTCGCATAATAGACGACGGCACCATTTTCAAACTGGGGCCCGAGAAATTCATGCTCACCTGCGGCAGCCCCAGCCTGGCCTGGCTGAAGAAAGCGAGCTTCGGTTTCAACGAGTTGACCATCGTGGACATGTCGGACGACATCGCTGCCCTGTCCCTTCAGGGGCCCACTTCCTGCGCAGTGCTCAAGGCCATGGGGCTTTCCGGAATAGAAAATCTTAAGCCCTTCCAGATCACACACTACCCCTTTGCCGGTGGTGAACTGATGGTCTCACGTACCGGCTTCACCGGTGACCTCGGTTACGAGTTGTGGATATCGCCAGATCTGGCCCTGGCGATGTGGGACGCGCTGTACGAAGCCGGAGAACATTACGGTATCCAGCCTTACGGGGAAGCGGCCACCAATATGGCCCGGCTTGAGGCGGGTTTCATCATGCCCGACATGGAGTTCAATGAAGCCCTCAAAACAGTGCATTTCCGACACGACCAGACACCTTTCGAATTGAACCTTGGCTGGCTGGTGGATTTCAAGAAGCCGCATTTCAATGGCCGGAGGGCATTACTCGAGGAGAAGCGCCGGGGACCGACCTATACCCTGACCAGGCTGGATATCGAGGGTAACAAGGTCGCCGAGGGCGCGTGTATTTACGGTAATCGCAAGTGCACCCGGGAGATCGGTTATGTCACCTCGGCCATGTGGTCGCCCGCAGTCAAGGCCAATATTGCCCTAGCAATGATCAAAACCGAACACCTCAGCGGTGATCTGTGGGCGGAAATCTACTACGAGAAAGAACTGCGGCAGTACCATAAAGTCGCGCGCTGTACGATTTGCGATAAACCTTTCTGGGCACCTGAGCGTGCCCGAGCTACACCGCCGGCGGATTTCTAGCGAATGAAGACAGATGCCGACGTTATTGTCATCGGAGCAGGCCACAATGGCTTGACCTGCGCCGGGTACCTGGCCGGGGCCGGACTCAGAGTAATGGTGCTGGAGGCGCGCAACGTGGTAGGCGGTGCGGCAGTGACCGAGGAATTCCACCCCGGGTTCCGCAATTCCGTCTACTCATACTCGGTCAGCCTGCTGCATCCAAAGCTCATACAGGACCTGCAGCTGGAGCAGTGTGGCCTGGAGATCATGGCGCGCCCTGCGGGTACCCTGAGCCTGCTGCAGGACGATCACCTGCTGCTCACCAGGGACGATGCCCAGGCCAGGGCCGAGGTGGGCCGTTTCTCACCCCGAGATGCCGGGCGCATGGAGGCCTTTGACGCGGAGATTGCGGAAGTGGCGATGACCCTCAGGGCGCTGGCAGTACAGGCACCCCCCAACCTCGGAGGCGGCTGGCGGTACCTGGTGAACCTGCTGAAGGCCGGCAACGTGTTCCGCAAACTCAGCGCCCACCACCAGGGTGTGCTGGCAGAACTCATGACCAAATCCCTGGGTGACTACCTGGACACCTGGTTTGAGAGTGAGGCCCTCAAGGGTGTGCTCGGCCTGGAGGGTGTCATCGGTAATTTCGCCGAACCGTACCAGGCTGGGACTGCCTACGTCCTGCTACATCACGCCTTTGGCGAGGTAAAGGGGCGGGCCGGGGCCTGGGGTATCGCCAGGGGCGGCATGGGCGCGATCAGCGAGGCCATGGCAGCCTCCGCTCGCGCCAGGGGCGTGACGATTGAAACCGGGACCCCGGTTACCAGGATCCTTACCGAGAAAGGCCGTGCCTGTGGCGTCGAGACCGCGGACGGGAGACACCTGATCGCCAACTGTATTGCCGCCAACGTTCACCCCCAGACCCTGATGTTGAAACTGCTGGACGCCGAGCTGCTCGAGGACTCGGACCGCCGGCGAATCGAGGGCTACCGCAGTCACTCGGCCACCTTCCGTATGAATGTGGCGTTGTCGGAATTACCTCGTTTCACCAGTATGACCGGACGTGGTGATGATCATTTCATGGGTGCCATCGAGGTCAGCCCGTCGCTGAAGTACATACAGCAGGCCTACTATGATGCGAAGCTGCATGGCTGGTCGCGCCACCCGGTTATTTCCATGCAGGTTCCCAGTACCCAGGACGACTCCCTGGCGCCGCCGGGCGGCCACGTGGCCAGCCTGTTCTGCCAGCACTTCCAGCGCCACCTGCCCGATGGCAGGACCTGGGACGAAGCGAAGGACCAGGCGGCCGAGGCGATCATAGATACCATCGACAATTATGCGCCCAATTTCAGGGCTTCGATCATCGCCCGGCAGATCAAATCGCCACTGGATATCGAACGGGACCTTGGGATGATCGGCGGCGATATTTTCCACGGCGCCCTGCACCTGGACCAGTTCTACTCACTGCGCCCCATCGTCGGGCACGCTGCCTACAGGATGCCGGTGGAAGGGGTCTACCTGTGCGGTTCAGGTGCCCACCCCGGGGGCGGCGTCAGCGGGTTGCCGGGTCATAACGCGGCGCGGGAGATTCTGAAGGCCCGGTGAGTTCAGGCGCCGAGAGCGGCGGTACTATGCGGGCGTCTGCCCCGTGACTATCTTGAATGCCACGTAAAAAGTGGATGTGCTGTTGAACCCTACCTCCAGTGCCACGCTCAACACGGTTCGAGACGCGCCATTCTCCAGACACTGCAGGCGCATGTTGTCCTGCACCCGATACTGGTTAAGATAGTCAAAGAAGCTCATACCGAATCCGGCATTGATCGCCTGGGAGACATGATTGACGCTGCAACCCAGCGCCTCCGCCAGCTCCGGAAGGGTCAGGTCTGGCCGCAGGTAGAACTGCCCGATTTCCATCAGGGACGTGAGCCTTACCTGCTCGTACTCCATCTGTTTGATACTCAGGCCCGATTTCGCGTAGCGCTTTACACGCTTTGTCCCTGCGGCTTCTGCAAGGAGACTCCCCAATGAGGGAATTCCGCGCTGCTGCTAGTAGTCGGCGATTTCTACTCCTACCCCGGAATTCAGGGTTACGAACTCGGCTCCGTACCAGATCTCAGTTGTCTCGTCGGTTCCCGGGAGTCCCTGGGACGTACCTTGTACTGGGAGGCGATGGTACTCTGGCCGACCAACACCTCGCCGGTGAGCTCGTAGACGTTGGTTTCCTCGCGGAACAGTTCATCCAGGTGTGCAAGCAACTGCTTGCGGCTCATATTCTGCTGGTCCGGGATATCCGGGTAGGTGCCGTTTTCCGCCAGGTGATTCGCGATCGCCCGGGCGTCCTGGCGATTCCAGGCATCCAGGTAACTGGTAACGAACTCGGTAGCTTGCATAATCAACCGTCCGGCGAAAGGTCTAGCGCCCTCCGCAACATTGATATCTCGCGAATACTGCTATATACCAGGATGCTGATCAAGGCCGGTCAGTCAAACTAATTACCCGAAAAGAGTGGCGGGCTCGCGACCCTAGGTGTTACGGTGGTTTTCCGCAAAGCGGATCACGAATTCACCGATCAACAGCGTGACTACCACGCCCACCAGGACCGACCACTCCATGCCCTCGCCGGGGGTATACATAAACAGCACGATGGACAAAGCCAGTACCGCGATGCAGATCCAGGCTGCCGCGCGGGCGCTGCCCAGGCCACCTGGTACCCGGTAGGGCCTGGGGTGCTCTGCGTCAACGATACGCATTTTCACGAAAGTCAGCAGCATGCCCTCGTAGGGCAGCAGGAAAATCACCGCGCTGAAAGCGAACAGGGACCAGAACAGGTCTTCATTGGAGCCCGACATGAAGCCGTACAGGATCAACACAATGGTGCTGGCCACGCCCATCAGTACCGCCGCGCCCACCGGCGTGCCCAGGTTCTTGTTTTCCAGGCCGAATATATTCGGCAGCTCCCCCTCCAGGGCAGCCTCCGCCGCCGCGCGGTTGCAGCCCAGGGCCCAGGTCACGCCATTGGAGAAGAATGTGTACAGGGCACCGACACCCAGTGCCAGCACGAACAGGTTGCCGACAGCCGAGCCGCCGAAGAACAGCTTGAGGGTGTCCACCAGGCCCTCCACCAGGTTGATGTCCCCGGCGGGGATAGCCGCCAGCACGGCCATGGTGCCCAGCAGGTAGAGCACGATGATGATCACCCCGGAAATCAGTATGGACCGGGGCACGTCCCGGGCCGGGTCGCGCATCTCTTCACTGCCAGCGCTGACCAGCTCGAATCCCAGCATGCCGTAGATGATCGCCGGGATGTACTGCATGCTGTTACCCCAGTCCGGTTTGAGGGATTCAAAGGTCAGGGGGTTGGCCATGCCGTGATTCTGTACGTAGCCCAGAGCGCCGATGATGATAGCAAGAAAAATGATGACTTTGAGAATGGCGCCGAGGTTGGGAATCCACTTGCCCACGTCCAGAGTGATGACATTGACCACCACCGCCAGCCAGGTCAGTACGATGCCGATGCCGATCTGCCAGCCCAGGCTAAGTTCAGGGAAGAACATCTGCTTGAACACCCCGGCAAACAGGATGAAGATCGCCGGGATCCATACCGCCGTATTCACCCAGTAACACCAGGTCGCCCGGGAGGCCCATCGGCCGCCAAAGCCGTCCCTGATCCAGGCATAGATCCCACCCTGCTCCGGGTAGGCGCAGCCCATTTCCGCGCAGATCAGGGCGAAGGGCACGAAAAAAATCAGGCCCAGGAACAGCCACCAGAATACACTGGGTGCACCCACGGAAGCCGCGGCGGTCAGGGTATCGAGCAACAGGATAGCCGATACCGTGAACAGCACCATGTCGCGTTGGCGCAGGGTTTTTTTGTGGTGGATCTGTTCGGTCATTATTCTTTTTCCCGTGGCCCAATCAATGTTGCGCAGTGCACACCCTACGGGGCGATACTCCGATCAAAGGTAGGGTGCGCACTGCGCACCATTATACCTATACTCCGTAATGTGCCGCAGTTTTGTCCAGCGCCTCACCCAACATATCCACCAGGCTGTCGATCTCCTGCGTATTGCATACCAGCGGCGGTGCCATGATCATCGCGTCACCCGTCTGGCGCACCATCAGCCCTCCCGCATTGGCCGTGTTACGACAGAACACGGCTCCTTCTGACTCCGGTGCCAGGCGTTCCCTGGAGCCCTTGTCGCGAACCAGTTCCACCGCGGCGAACATGCCTCGCCCGCGCACCTGGCCGACGATGCGGTGATCTTCCAGTTCCCGCAGGCGGGCCTGGAAGTGGGGTGCTACCTCGGTGCCTGATGTCTGGATGACGTTGCTGTCGCGCAGTGCCTGGATGGTTGCCAGGCCCGCGGCACAGGCAACGGGATGTCCCGAGTAGGTGAGGCCGTGGGCGAATTCACCACCGCCACTGAGCAGGACGTCGCTGATCCTGTCGCTGACCATGACCCCGCCCAGGGGCATATAGCCGTTGGTGACGGCCTTGGCGAAGGTCAGCAGGTCCGGTTCCAGCCCATAGGTTTCGCAGCCGAACCAGTTGCCCGTGCGGCCGAAGCCACAGATAACCTCGTCCATGATCAGCAGGATGTCGCGCTCGTCACAGATACGCCTGATCTCCGGCCAGTAGGAATCAGGGGGTACGATGACACCTCCCGCACCCTGGACCGGCTCGGCGATAAAGGCGGCGACATTCTCTTCTCCCAGTTCCTCAATCTTCGCTTCCAGTTCCCTTGCCACGCGAAGGCCGAATTCCTCTGGGCTCTCGTCCGCACCCTCATCGAACCAGTGTGGCTGGTTGATGTGGTGCACGTAGTCCAGGCCGTTGGTCTGTTTGTGCATGGGGCCCATACCGCCAAGGGAGGCGGCGGCAATGGTGGAGCCGTGATAGGCGTTCTTGCGGCTGATGATCAGTTTCTTCTCGGGCTTGCCCTGCAACTGGTAGTAGCGATGCGCCAGGCGCAGGTTGGTGTCGTTGGCCTCAGAACCGGAGTTGGTAAAGAACACGTGGTTGAAATGGGCCGGTGTTACCTCGACCAGGGCACGGGCGAGTTCCGCCGCCGGCTGGTTGGAGCACTGGAAAAAATTGTTGTAGTAGGGTAACTCCTGCAACTGACTATAGATTGCCTCGATGATCCCCTTCTGGCTGTAACCCAGGTTGCAGCACCACAGGCCGGACATGCCGTCCAGCATGCGGTGGCCGTCACTGTCGTAAATGTAGATATGCTCGGCCCTGGACATGATGCGGCCGCCATGTTCGCTGTAATCCTGCAGATCAGTAAAAGGGTGCAGGTGATGTGCCTGGTCCAGTTGACGCAGGGTGGATGTATCTACCGTCATATTCATTGCATTGCTCTCCAGCTGAAACCAGTTTGCGAGGGCTACCCTCAAGTGTTATGGCCCATTTTCATGAAGCGTTGTTTAATAGTGTGGCATAGTCACCAGATTATGGAATTACCCCTAAAGTGGTGTTTTAAACCGCACTGAACCCAGGAATGAAACCATGGCCGATAATAAGCAGGAACTGCAGGCTTTTCTCGACGCTCACCCGGAAATAGAAATTTTTGAGGTCATTATTCCCGATGTCTGTGGGGGGCTCCGCGGGAAATGGATAACCCGCGAAAAAATACACAAGGTATTCGAAGGCCAGCTCAAAATTCCACTGAGTTCACTGGCCTTTGACGTCTGGGGGAGGGACGGTGAAGAGTGGGTATTTGACAGCGGGGATGGTGACGGTTTCTGTGATGCCGATATCCGTACCCTGGTGCCGGTCCCCTGGTTGGACCGGGGTACTGGTCAGGTTGTGCTCTCCATGCGCGATGTGGACGGCACCCCCTGCAGTTACGATACGCGGTTTATCATCAGCAATCTGATGGCGAGATTCGAGGCTCTTGGACTGACGCCGGTGATGGCCAGCGAAATGGAATTTTACCTGTTCCGTGATGGGCAGGATGCCCTTGGTCGACCCCTGCATACCCAGAGCGACGCCCTCGGTGGGGCACTGGCCAGCGGGCAGACCTACGGTATAGAGACCATGGAGGAGATGGCGGAGCTGATGCACGCAGTCAGGGATGCCTGTAGCGTTCAGGGCCTGCCCATCGATACCCTGATCAAGGAGTCGGCCCCTTCCCAGTACGAGATCAACCTTTACCACTGCGCCGATGCATTGGTGTCGGCGGACCAGGCGATGATGTTGCAGCGCGCTATCAAGGGTGTGGCCAGGCAGCAGGGGTTGCGGGCCACGTTCATGGCCAAGCCTTTCGGCGACCTGGCCGGTAACGGCATGCACCTGCATTGCAGCCTGGTGGACGGAGAAGGCAATAATGCCTTTGACGACGGCACCGGCCAGGGCAACGAGCTGTTGCGGCAGGCCATCGCCGGTTGCCTGGCGACCATGGAAGAGAGCATGTTGCTGTTCGCCCCCAACCTTAATTCCTACCGGCGCTTCCAGCGCGGGACTCACGCGCCGCTGGCGCCCAGTTGGGGTTACGAGAACCGCACCGTCGCGGTGCGAGTCCCCGCGGACGAGGCCCACGCCACGCGCATCGAGCACCGGGTCGCGGGTGCCGACGCCAATCCCTACCTGGTCGTGGCGGTAATTCTCGCGGGCATGTTGCACGGTATCGACAACGATCTGGAAGCCCCTGCGCCACTGGAGGGCAATGCCTACGAGCAGTTGCCGCCCAGCCTGCCGCGTTACTGGCCGGATGCGCTGGCGCGCTTCGAGGATTCGGAATTCATCAGCGAATATTTCGGCGAGGAGTTTCGCCAGGTTTACTCGATTCTCAAGCAACAGGAAATCGACGAGTTTGATCGGCATGTGACGCCGTTGGAGTATGATGCCTGTTTGTAGTGCCATCCGGGGTCGGAATTAATGGTGCGCAGTGCGCACCCTACCTTTGATCGGGGTGCCCGTAGGGTGCGCACTGCGCTACCTTAGGTCGGAGTACCCGTAGGGTGCGCACCGCGCACCATCAAATCCGAACCTCGATGCGACCACCATTCACCCACAAAAAAGGCGCCCCGGGAGGCGCCTCTGACTCAGGTCGAGAGTGTCAATCCCAACTGTACCCCAGCCGCATCCCGTAGGTGCGCGGGCGAAGCGGACCGAAGTATGCGTCGGGGTTCTTGCCCCCGAGGTTGTTCTGCCCGTCCCAGGTAAATTCGTCGGTCATGTTCTCCACATAGCCTTCCACGAACCAGTTGTTCTCGGACTCATAAGCGATGCGCAGGGACATCTCCTGGTAGGAATCGATCTTGGTGTAGTTGAAGTCCTCCCAGCCGCCACCACGGCTGGACTCCCAGATCAATTCGTAATTAGTGGTGATGGCGCCGCCGCTGACTGGATAGTTCATGCTCAGCACGAATGAGCCGGACCATTCCGGGGCAGAGAAGATGCGCCTTCCTTCACACCCGTTGGGATCCTCGAGGCCGCAGATCTCCTGGAGGTCTTCCGCCTCGCTGTCCACGTAGCCGACGCCGGCATAGACCGTCCAGTAGTTCCCCAGTCCCGCGGTGATGGAGCCCTCGGCGCCCCAGGCTTCCACGTGACCCGCGTTCTTGGTGAGGGTGGGCCCCCCCTCGGTGCCAACGGTAACCTGCAGGTCGTCGTACTCGTAGTAAAAGGCGGTAATGTCGAAATTGGCATTACCACCAAACAGAGAGTCCTTGTAGCCGATCTCGTAGGAATCGACTTCCTCCGGGTCTACCTGGCCGGGCCTGAAACCGTCTTCCTGGCTGATACCGATAGTGCCGAACTCCGGGGTGGGAGTAAGTGAATACAGGCTGAAGCCTCCAGCCTTGTAACCGGCAGTGTAGCTGGCAAACAGCATCGCGGTATCCGTGGGGGTCCACTTGGCGATAAAGCGGGGTGTCCACTCGTCCCAGGAGGCGTTGTCCTTCAGATCCCCGTCGGTGGAGAACTGCCAGGCCCAGTAGGGGCCCAGTTCGCTCTCGGGGGTGGGCACGTTCATGGAGTAGTCTTTCTCATCGTCCGTATAACGCACACCGCCTTCGATCTGCACGCTCTCGGTGATGAAGTAGGCCAGGTTCAGGTAGGTGGCCCAACCCTCGTAATCACCCTCGATACGGCCGGTTTCCACCAACAGGCCGTCGCTGCTGGGGTACCACTCGTAGCCGTTATAGCCAAAATAATCACTGCAGCTGGAGGGGACCAGGCCGTAGTAGGCATAGCCGTAGTACTCGCAGTACAGCTCCTCTTCGCCGGCGGAACGGAAATCACCCTTGATATCCTCCTGGTAGTAGGACACACCCGCGTACCAGGAAAAGGGGCCTTCGGTCTGGGAGGTCAGTCGCAGTTCCTGCTGGAAGTAATCGCCGGTCTGGTCGATGCCATAAGTGTCCAGGTTGAGGGCGGTACCGTCGTAGTCCTCGTTGTAGAAGTAATCGTGGTCCTTGTAACCGGTGTTGGAGGTCAGGGTGGCAAAGCCCATGTCGTAGTCGATGCGCAGCCCGATGGTGATGATCTCCGCGTCGTCGTTGTCGCCTCCGGAGAGGTCCAGGTCTGCGTCGGTGGAGTCATTTGAGCCCCGCACATCTATGGGGCCCAGGGCAGCTTCCAGCGCCTCCCATGCGGCGCCTTCCTGCACGGCGCGGTAAACCGAACCGGATTGTTCGCGATCCTCGTATTCCGCGAAGGCGTAGATGCCCAGTTTTTCAGTCTCGAAGGTGGTGGACAGGCGCACGCCGTAATTGTCGTGTTCGATCAGATCGTCGCCGCCAGCCTTGTTATCGACGAATCCATCTTCCTTGGAGTAGAAGCCGGAGATACGGGCTGCGAAGCTGTCGCCCATCGGGATATTGATGGCGCCCTCGGTGCCGAACAGGTCGCGTTCGCCAGCCTCTACCTCGATATAACCGTCGTTGCTGCCTGGCTCCGCCCGCCGGGTGTGCACACTGAAGGCCCCCGCGATGGAGTTGCGCCCGAACAGGAAGCCCTGGGGACCGCGCAGGACCTCCGCCCTCTCCAGATCGTACAGGGTGGAAACCGCGGCGCCGTTGCGCCCTTCGTACAGGTCGTTCTTGAAGAAAGCGGCGGAGGGGTCCAGGCCCAGGCCGAAGTCCTGGGTGCGGATACCCCTCACACTGATGGTGTCGATGAAGGCGTCCTGGCTGTTACCGCTGACACCCGGGCTGAAGGCCACCAGGTCTTTGACGTCGGTAAGGTTTACCTTGTTTACAAACTCGCCGGAGAGAGCAGTAATCGCCAGTGGCACATCCTGCACCGATTCGGCACGTTTAGTGGCGGTCACGATGACTTCTTCCAAAGTCTGCGACCAGGCCGGCGTGCTCAGAGCCGAGGCGACCACCGCTGCGGACACGGCGCCAGCCAGGGTATTTTTACGGATATGGGTGCGGGCAGCACCCGTGGTGCGATTAGAGTTATAGGTCATGGTTTCCCCACCATTGTTTTCTAGTATCGTGGATGTTGCCCCGCCTCGTGGCGGTTCTGTCACTGCAGCGCTCCCTCTAAGCGACAGTAGGTACGTCGCCGATAAAGTAGCCAATGCGCAATCCGAATAATATACCCCTATGGGGTAGTTCCTGACCTGTAGGCGCGGAATGTAACTATTTCACAAAAATTCCGTCGGCGCGCAGCGCATCCACCATCGGCTGCAGTTGCGATTCATAGCGTCGCCAACGGCCTATGGAGCGGGTGTGGACCGGTTCGCGCACCTGCACTGCACTGGCAGTGGACACCGCGCCCTCCTGCTGGTGGAAGTCCAGGCAGTTGTCTTCCCAGGGTAGCTCGAGGTAGTCGATAAGCGCCCGGGCGTTGGGCTCCAGGTCGCGGGCAGTATCTTCGTAGCTGATGTCGAAGAAGCGCCCTGGGAAGCGCTCACGCCAGACACTCATCAGGTGACGGTAGCGGGCGTGGTGGCGGGCCATTTCGCCCTGGTCGTATGAATGCAGGTAGGCATCTGCGAACAACTGCTTGAAACTGGCGAAACAGGCATCCATGGGGTCGCGCACCAGGTGGACGATTTTCGCATTGGGCAGGGCCTTCAGGATCAACGGAATATAGAAGTAATTCTGGGGGAGTTTGTCGACGAAGTGCGGGGTTGTACCGCGCATTTTGCGCGTGGTTTGCAGGTACAGTCCACCTACCTTTGCCGGCTCCAGCTGTTGTGCCAGGGTAAACAGCTCCTCGGAGAAACGCTTGGGATTGCGGTAGTTTCCCAGGCGACGTACCGCGAGCCCGAACTGCTGTAATTCGCC
>JAACFI010000402.1 GCA_009937575.1 Haliea sp. | reverse complement strand
TAAAGGCCCGGGTGAGGATTTCGTCCGCTTTGCTGGGGATAGGAGACATGCCAGGGTGTCATTTTGGTGACAGTGAAGGGGCCGGAGTCGCCTAGTAGCGGACGTTTGGGGCTGAGCTCGAAGATATACGAGAAGGGCTAAATTACTACCCTATCGTTTGCCAATGTACAGTATCCGGGTTAAGTATCTAAAGTCGACGGATGAAACATCGCTCTAAAATCCTCTCGTCTCTTCACAAGACCCTGCTCATGGGTATAACGCATTACCAGATCCAACTCCTGTGTGTTGTCTTTTACTCCATAGCGCCAGTAGTCTTGCCCCATTAGTTGACGGGTCTCTTCAAACTCCTGTGTCACCCATGGCAGAGATACCTTGAGGGAAGTTGTTGTTTCAAGGTCCGCATACGCAAGTTGCTTGGCTTTCACATACATATCGTACACAGCCATGGGGAGCCATGGATTTTCCTTTACTGCACTGCTGCGGATACCAACTACGTGCATAATTGGAAATAGCCCAGTTCTCTTAAAGTATTGTTGTTCCTCCTGTTTAACGTCTGAAAACAATCGACTTATCTCCGGATTGCCTTCAAGGAACGCTTTGGGCGTTATCGCCGTGATCAACGCATCACACCCCCCACTAAGCAAGAGTTCCGATTCATCAACACCGGGAGGGCCTTGTCGCAAAGGAAAATCAGCGGGGAAAAAGTATGGTGATTCACCATCTTCTTCAAAAGCACTCCACCCTGAACCTGTCAGTCCCCCCTTGTCAGAAGACTTGGTGGTTTCAATCCAATCCATATCGTCAGCTTCAATCCCATATTCGTCCTTGAGGAATCCCCTTATCCAGGTGTTGGCGCTCATCCCATATCCTGGCGTGCCTACACGCTTTCCCCGTAAATCTTCTGGTTTTTTTATTCCAGAATCCGCACGTATAAATACATTGCGGTGTCTGAAAACACGGGAAATAAAGACAGGAATCAGTACGTAGTCCCTAAAATCCTCATTAATAAATTTATTCACATAGGGAATTAGACCGAGTTCACTGACCTCATAGGTTTTCTCGGGACCGAATGCAAGGTCGTTAACCGAGTAAATATCCTCGTAGTGAAAGCTGACTGTGGCTTGATCGATGCCGACGCGGCCATCCATGATGCCCTTAACTCGGTCATAATCATAACCAGCCACCTTAACCTCAGTCTTGTTTTCTGAAGGGGCCTTGCCTTCTGAAGCTATGGCCGAAATCAAAGGTGAGGACAAAGCTCCGGCGGAAGTGGCCATTAGCGACGTTTTAAGGAATGTCCGACGGGATTCTCCGTTGCGGTTCATGGGCATCTTCTCCAGGGAAAGTCCAAGATCACATTATTCCAGCCACTGTCACGGCCTGAATGCTTTTCGTAAATGAAAGGGCCTGCACCAAGAGAGTACAGGCCCACTGCCTAAGCTCGGGTGCTATTCGGCCAGTTTTTGAGCGAAAAAGAACCTATCGCGCAGCTCAACCGTCTCGGGACGCAGGTTTTCAATTCCCTCATAGGGCACGCCGGCAATCTCCTCCTCAGTCCGGTCAGGCCACTTCTTCTTGAATGCCATATGCCGCTTTTTCATGTCGCCAAAATAGGCGACTGACCACATTCCCTGTACCTTGAGAGGGCGCTCTTCCCTGGGATCGCGGTACAAGTCATATACCGGCAGCTTGAACGAGGGAGAGCCGGGCGGCGGCCAGTGTACCTTGAACTGCTGTTTGATAGTCTTGGAATACTTGGGCCCATCGTACATGTGGATGTAGTCACGGCGACCCTTGGTATCCCCTTCTAACAACAAAGTGGTCTGGTCAACGCCGTCAATGATTCGATCTCGGGGAATGTGCTTGTCAGCCCCTGCGATAACAGCGAAGGTTGTAAACAGGTCAGTCACATGGATCATATCGCCCGCATAGGTTTCAGCCTTGATTGCCGCAGGCCAACGAACAAAGGCCGGCACCCTTATACCACCTTCAGTGGAATGGGCCTTGAAACCCCGGTAGATCATATCGGTAAAGCCGGTATCGCCCAGCGCCTGTTCCATCGTTCCATTGTCACCCATGAGAACCACAATGGTATTCTCTGCGATGCCCAGCTTTTCCACTTCATTCAGTAGCTCACCTACCCAGGTATCCAGTTCCTTCATACTTTCGACCCAACTGCCACCGTTGGCCTGGGTAAACTCACGATTGAGGCGACCGAAATCAATGGGATTCTGCCCCCAGTAGTTCAGGAAAAAGGGCTCATCTTTTGCCGCCAGCTCCCTCAGTTTTTCCAACGCCCGGGTATGAAAGTGCTTGTTGAGCTTGCGATAATACTCATAGCTGTAATTGTTGTCCTCGTCACCGGCCTTCACTCCCCACTCACGAGCCTTGCCTCCCTTGCGGGCCTCCAGACCCAATACCCAACCGCGTGGACGAAACCCGGGATCAAGGGCATAGGCCATTTCCGCCTGCTCGGCCTCCCGAGAGACCCCGTTGGCCCATCGCTGTTCCTCTGCCGCTGCGGTCATCAGGTTAAAGGTCGCCTGGTTGTGCATGGGAAACGCTGCGAAATCAAAACCCTGATTGTGCGGGTAGGCTACTTCAATATCACCCTGGTGCCACTTCCCCACATGGACGGTGTTATACCCCACCTTGCTGAGCAGTTCGGCAATTGTCACTTCGTCCTTGTGCAGTCCCGAGCCTTCGGGAGGAGCAACCTTGGGTTCCAGCATGTGACTGCGCACGGGTATGCGCCCGGTCAGGAAGGCCGTCCGGGTAGGTGTGCAGGAAGGCTCCGTATACATCCTGGCAAGGGAGAGGCTTTCCTTGGCCAGTTTATTGATCGACGGGGTGCTGTAACCCCTGACATAGTTCAACTCGGGAATGCCAAATTCGCCATAGCCCACATCGTCAATAAGGATATAGAGGATATTCGGCGGTTTGCCACCGTTTTGTTTACGTAACTCCTTAAGCCGCTTGGCATTACGCTTGTCTTCTGCCGCCCAGCGTTCTGCGTGCTCTTCTAGCAGGATGTAATGCTCAGCATCGTGGATAATTTCACCGCTCTTTGGCTGGGCCTGTACTTGCAGCGCAAATACCGCCTGCCAAGTGACAATTAATGCCATCGCGAATTTTAATCTCATGGTCGTTCTCCGAATATAATGCCTGTGATGGAGTCCCTATAAATCTCCTTCTAAATACTCTCAAAGGTGACTAGCGAACAGAACCTACTCTCAAAATATAGTAGAAATTCGGTGCATTCATATATTCCAAAGGCAACTAAGTCGAAAGCTACATCCTTTCGAGTACCAAAGTAGCCCCTAAAATCGGCGAAAGCCAGATTTCCTTAACGACCGCTTCGAGGTGGAAGCGGACATCCATAGCCGCCCTGGGTGCCACTTTCTTATGTCCCCTTTGTCCTAGCAGCGGCCTCTCGTATGATTGGCTTCCACAAGACTGTTAAAGACCCGAAGCGGTCTATCGGATGTCAGCTTTAACAGGTGCCAGAGGCTCAAAACCCAGTTCGACGAGTTTTCGCCACCGCCTCTGTCTGTGCCGGTAGAACAAAGTTGCGTACAAAAGCACCGGCCACGTCAGAATGCCTGCATCAATGCAAACCCTGTCAACATAGCGCGTGCCGGCCCTCTCTGGCTTTATGAAGATCAAGTGATCCCAAACTTGGGCGATAGAACCGCTACCGTTATCTCTCACGAACCATTCATCGCTGTCCTCTGGAAGCTCGATCTTCACGTTTTGCCAACCGATAGGAAATATATGGAACGCAAGCATCCGCACCTTGTATTTCCCAGGAATCCAACGATCTGGACATGCCTCTGGCTCAATGGGCTGAAATTTCATCAGGCCGGCTACCACATAGTTGAGTAAGGCCGGTGTCATCACATGCTTTCTGACGACATCGGTTCTACAGCCAAATGGGTGG
>JAACFI010000401.1 GCA_009937575.1 Haliea sp. | reverse complement strand
TCCGCCCGGCTGCTGGATACCAACAGGAAAAGCAGGGTCGCCACCGCCAGCAGGGGCGGCGCCCAGTTAATCGCTGTTTTCTTGAAGGTCCCCTGCATGCGAGCTTTCCACCCGTTTGCACTGTTTCTGGGCATTATAGGCAACCCCGGACAGTGCGGCTGATCGGTAGTGGAAAACCTAGACATGGGTCACGTTTCGACTATCATTCAGGGACACTCAGTCTATAATCACGATTGGATCTGGGCGTAAAGCCCTACTTTTCTTACATGTACTGAAATCGACGAACTGAATTCCCCTGCCCATGGCTACCGCGTTTGTCTTCCTGATGGCATTCCTGATCTCTCGCTTCTGCGTGGCCGCAGGATTCCACCTGGGTTTGCTGGACCAGCCCGATGAGCGCAAGCATCACCATGGAGCGGTGCCGCTCACTGGTGGTATCGCCATCTTTGTGACTATCGTCGTGGGAGGGGTGGTCTTCGACATACCTCCGTACACCTCGGGCATGATGGCTATCGCCTGCCTGGTTTTTGCTGCGGGGGTATTCGACGATTTTCATCACATCAACCCCTGGCTGCGTCTGCTGATCCACTACGGCTGTGGTGTATTGCTGGCGACCTGGGGCGGCATCGCGATCCACAACGTGGGCAATTTGCTGGCCATGGGAGACATCCCCCTGCTCGCGCTGACAGTACCTCTTACCGCCCTGTCGGTGGCGGGACTGAGCAACGCCTACAACATGATCGACGGCATCGACGGCCTGGCGGCGTCGACGATCTGCCTTCCTCTGCTGGTGCTGTACCTGCTGGCAGTGCAGGCGGGACACCCGATGGCAGGTAGCCTGTTACTGATGCTGGTGCCGCTTGCGGTATTCCTGCTGTTCAACCTGGGGCCGGACAACCGCCTGCTGCCGAAGATGTTTTTGGGGGATGCGGGCAGCATTACCATGGGCTTTTTTGTCACCGCGTCGCTGGTCTATTTTTCCCAGGGCAATAACGCGCTGATAGAACCGGTCACGGCGCTGTGGCTGGTAACCGTACCGCTCATGGACATGCTGGCTACCATGCTGCGGCGGGCGAAACACGGCCGCAAACTGATGGAGGCAGACCGCTCTCACCTGCATCACACGCTGATGGACATGGGCCTTGGCCGGCGCCAGACGCTGGTTGTAATGGTGTGCTGGGCCGCGGTCTGCGCCGCCACCGGCCTGGCGCTGGAGACGATACCCGCCTATCTCAGCCTGCTGTGTTATTTCCTGCTGTTTTTGCTGCACTGCCTGTTCGTGATCAAGTCGGGATCGATCCTTCGCCGCCTCAACCCGGGCGCTTTCGCAGAAGCTGACCAGGCACGCAGCCAGGCCTGAACAGCGCAAAGAAATCTCACAACCAGCCGCGCCAGCGGTATACCCAGAAACCCGCGTGCTCCTTCAGGGCGATGGTCGTGCGGGCGAGGTCGTCCACCGACGGTAGCCAGGGGGGCAGTACCGGTGGGGTGACCAGGCGCTGGTAATCGGTGGGCGCCGGGATCACCTCGAAACCCTGGCGCTCGAACAGTGGCACTGCCCGGCGCATGTGGAACGCGGAGGTGACCAGCAGGATGCGCTTTATGCCCTTGTTGTTGAGCACCACCGCCGAGTAGAGGGCGTTGTCGTAGGTATTGCGACTGGCGCGCTCCATCAGGATGTCGCGAGAGGGAACCCCCATCACCGCCAGGATCTCTTTCATCATCTGTGCTTCCGGTCGGGCACCTTCCTGTCCACCCCCGGTCAGGACCAACAGCGGCGCCTTGCCAGCCCGGTACAGCTCGGCGGCATAGACCAGCCGGTCTGCTTGCTGGTTGAGATCTGGCAGGGTTCCCAGGTGGGTATCGCCGCGCGTTGCACCCCCGAGGACCACGATGGCATCTGTCTGTGGCAACACTGACATCGCCCTGGGGCGGTAGCCCTTCTCCAGTGTAGCCATCAGGAATTCTGCAAAGAAGGCAGTTGAGCATAGGTAGAGCCAACCGATGCTCAGTAACAACAGCACCATGGCTCCCCGCCTGAACTTCAGCATCACTGCCAATAGTGCCAACAGGGACAGTAGCAGGACCTGGCTGAGTGGATACACCAGCAGAGACAACAGCTTGGTCAGTTCAAAGGAAATGGCGGGAACTCCCTTGGCGATGTGAAAGGATAGTGCGAGTATAAGCCGCGATTGGAAAACAATGCCAAACCCGACTGGAGAAAACCATGGAATTTGTCGCTCTCGTCACGCTGTTACTGATATTCCAGTACATGACTTTCATGATGTTATGCGGCATGGCCCGGGCCAAAGGGGATGTGAAGGCCCCGGCGACCTCCGGTGACGAAATGTACGAACGCGCCCTGCGGGTACAGATGAACACAGTGGAACAGCTGGTAATCACGCTACCCGCCATGTGGATCTGCGCCATGTACTACCGGCCACTGGTGGCGGCGGCGTTGGGACTGGTGTTTTTCCTGGGACGGTTGTTATATCGGACAGCTTACATGAGGGACCCGGCCAAGCGCGGACCGGGGATGATCATCGGGTTCCTGGCCAATGTTGGATTGATGCTGACGGCGTTGTGGGGCGTGGTCATACAGATGTAGAACCGACCGGATGGTGCGCAGAGCGCACCCTACGGGTGCTCCGATCTAAGGTAGGGTGCGCATTGCGCACCATTCGCTCGATCTATTCGTAACCTTTGGGATTGCCCGACTGCCACCGCCACGCGTCCTCGCACATCTGCTCCACCGTTCGACTGGCCTCCCAGCCCAGTAGCTCCCGGGCGCGGCCGGGGTCTGCCCAGCACTCGGCGATATCACCGGGTCGGCGGCCGACGATCTCGTGGGGAACGCGCTTGCCACTGGCCTTTTCGAACGCGGCGATCATCTCCAGCACCGACACACCGCGACCGGTGCCGAGGTTAACCGTAATCATCCCGCACTGGCCGCAGATGCGCTCCAGCGCCGCCACGTGCCCCTCCACCAGGTCCATCACGTGTATGTAGTCCCGCACACCGGTGCCGTCGGGAGTGGGATAGTCGTCGCCGAACACGAACAGTTTGTCCTGCCGGCCCACCGCCACCTGGGCCACATAGGGCATCAGGTTGTTTGGCGTGCCCTGGGGATCCTCGCCGATCAGGCCACTTGGGTGCGCTCCCACCGGGTTGAAATAGCGCAGGCGGCCGATGCTCCAGGCCGGGTTGGCATGAATCCAGTCTGCCAGGATCTCCTCCACCATCAGTTTCGAGCGCCCGTAGGGATTGGTGGCAGACAGGGGAAAATCCTCGCGAATCGGCACCGAGGCCGGGTCCCCGTAGACCGTGGCGGAGGAGGAAAACACCAGGCTGCGTACCCAGTTGTCTTCCATGGCGCGCAGCAGATTCACGGTGCCCGCCACGTTGTTGTCGTAATAATCCAGCGGCTGGTTGACGGATTCGCCCACCGCCTTGAGCCCGGCAAAGTGAATCACAGCGTTGACCGTATGATCTGTGAACAGCTGCTCCAGGCAATCGCGGTCGCGCACATCTCCCTCGACGAAAGTGCACTGCTGGCCGGTAATTTCCGCAACCCGCTCCAGCGCCTGGGCATTGCCCACGCTCAGGTTGTCCAGCACCACCACTTTGTAGCCCGCCTCGAGCAGAACGACGCAGGCGTGACTGCCGATATAACCGGCACCACCCGTCACAAGTATGGTAGTGGCCATCAGGCACCTTCCATGGTTTTACACATAGGAAATCGGAATCGCTTCTATCAATGTGAACCAGACTGCAGGAATTGTACCCCATCTCTTCATCATCCCCCACCGGCAGCATCCACAGGGGGATGTTGTTCATTCTGGCAAATCTCCGCGGAAACGCCCAGCTCCGCCAGGTCAAAACTCCCCCGATGCAGTTGCCGGTGATGATGGCGGCACAGTATCACCAGGTTATCCAGGCT
>JAACFI010000400.1 GCA_009937575.1 Haliea sp. | reverse complement strand
TGCACCCCGAAGGCATTCATCTGCGCGCCGGTAAAGGCGGTGACCGCGATGGGTACATCCTGCAGGTTCTGCTCACGTTTCTGCGCAGTGACCACCACCTCCTCCAACATGGAGTCTGCGATGACTGTTGCGGGCGGCAGGCACAGGGCACTGGCCAGAAGAGTAAGGGGTATGGTACGTCCGGTTTTACTGTTTTTAATCATAACGGTAGCTCTCCCACCTGATTTGTTATCGCTGCCGGGCGATCAGGTATATTAGAATTTTTATAAGCGCGTGGGTTTTAACCTACGTGCACAAGAAATTGTTTCAGAGTGCAGTCGCCAAAGCTATGGTAATAGTTGGCCTATTTCGAGCATGCCATTCTCCTCCCTCACCGCCCAGCGGCGCAGCACCGGTCTGCCTGCACGCACCGCCGGGGGGACCCGTTGCCCCTGGGGGATACCAATACACTGGCCGGCAGTGTTGAAGCGCCAGCCGTGATAGGGGCAATGCAGCTCGTCATTTTTGAGTAGTTCGGTCGGCGGGGTACCGGGTGGCAGGCCGTTCGGCATGTAGTTGTTGAGGTGTGGGCAGTAGGCGGTCACGGCGTGGCAGTGGCCGTCGGGGGTGCGGTAAAGCAGCAGGTCTTCGCCGTGGCAGGTGATTTCGACCACCTCGCCGACGTCCAGGTCCGATGTGTTGATTACACCAATCCAGTCGTCCACAAACAGCCTTATGGTGCGCAGTGCGCACCCTACAGGTACTCCGTTCTAAGGTAGGGTGCGCACTGCGCACCACAAACCCCGAAATCGCTAGAGACTCACCTCATCCGCCATCAACACCTGGTGGTCGGGTGTATCCTCCAGGCCCCAGCCCCCCATCAGGTAGTGGTGCACAATGCGAATGGCCATCTGCCCCACGTGACCCTCAAAACCGTCCAGGTCACCGAAATCTCCGGACAATTGCTCGATACAGAAACCCTTCATGGGTTCGTACATCCAGATGGGTACGAAATTGACGAACGCGTTCTGGCAGGCCGTCATGACCGCCTCGATGAAGTTCACACCTCGTTCGAAACCGGCGCGGTCGGTCATCTCGTAGCGACCGGGCACAAACCGCTCCCATTCGAGCTCGAGGAAGCCGCGCATGAAGGGCACGAAATTGGCAAAGTGGTAATCCGGCATGAAGCCGTATTTTGAGTTGGCCAGCACCGTGTCGGCGGAGAACAAGACCTTCTCATCCGCGAGCCAGGCAGCGATGTTGCCGGATCCATGGGTCGGCCCCGGGTTGAGCAGCACGAGGTTGACACCATCCACCGTAAGCTCGTGGCGCTCACCGCTCAGTACACGGGTGGGTTGTATCTGTCCCTGGGCACCGCGCAGCTTGATCACCTTGGCGCACATCTCATCGGCGATGATTTCGGCACCGGGCGCCAGGTCCGCCGCAAAACCGGCGCTGTCGAGGTGATCGTGGGTATAGATGATCGTGGTAATAGCCTTTCCAGGCAGCGCAGCGGCAATCGCCTTGTGATAGGCCCGTGCCTTCCCGGGGGTACCGAAAGTATCGAAGGCGATCACCCCGGTATCGCCGGCGACAAACAGGGTCCGCACCTGCCCGTCAGTAATCGTGTACAGCCGGTCGGACAACTTCTCGACCTGCATTTCAGGCTCCCGGGTGAGATAGGCCTCGGCCTCCGGCAGGGTGAAATTTCCGTGATTCACAGTCATGGTCATTCTCCTACAGGGGGCTGGTGTCGGGAACGAGGTTGCCCTCGATGCCCCAGCCGCCGCTCAGGTATTCCTGCATGTAGCGGCTGAGGTTCATGGCCGCGTACTCCTCGAAGCGGAATTCGCTGCCGTACAGTGGACGGAGCTTCTCGTCGGTGTAGCGGTTCAGCCCCTCCCAGTCGTGGGGGTCTACCCCGTCGATCACCGCCTGCTGGCCGAAATCGAACATGCGCTCCCAGTAACCCAGGATCTCGATATAGCGCTGGCGGGTTACCGGCCAGAAGTGCCCGGGAACCCACAGATCCCAGTCCAGGCTGAGGAAGCGTTTCATAACCGGGACATAGTGTGCCAGGTGCCAGTCCATGAGGGTGGTATACCCTACCCCGTCTGCCACGGTGTCCACCATGAACACGGTCTTGCTCTGGGGGAAATAGGCCGCGATATTCCCGTCGCCGTGGGTGTGGCCAGGGTAAATCAGTTCGAAGTAACAGCCGTCGATGTCATAGGACGTGCGCTCATCCGCGAAGGTGTCGTGGGCGGCGAGCTGTCCATCGGACCCCCTCGCCAGGATCACGCGGTTGGCATAGTCGTGGGCGATGATATTCGCCTCCGGCGCCAGGTCCGCGGCATAGCCACAGTGATCCAGGTGCTCGTGGGAATAGACCACCGTGTGCACCGGCTTGTGGGGAAACACCCGGCCGATAGCCTGCTGGTAAGCCCTGGCGGTGCCGGGGGTACCGAAGGTATCAAAGGCGATACAGCCCTTATTGCCCTCCAGGAAAACGGTGCGGTAGATCCCCTCGCTGGCGGTCCAGATATTATCGCGGACCGGCTGGTAGCAGATGTCGCGGTACGCGCCCTGTATGGGCAGCGGTCCGCCGATGGTGAATATGCCGCAGTGTTCGGCGCAGCTGTGTTCAGCGTCACTCATGGACTGCTCCTTTTAGTTATAGAGTTTGATCGATCTGTCGTAGAGCCCGTCGAGCAGCGCACTGGCTAGCAGCATGGCGGGCTGGCGCTCCTCCCCGCGGTGCATCTCGATGCTCAGGCGGCCATTCTCGTCGGCCACCACGTCAAAAACGGTCTTGTTGTTGAGGATGAACGTATTACCCAGGTAGGTGATGTTCTGTACCGACTGCTCATGCTGGATTTTCGCCAGGCGCGACTCGATCCGCCGGAAAAATCCGGCAAGCGCCGCCTCCTCAGTGCCGGCGCCACCGTGTTCCACGTGGACCTCGCCCCCGGAACCCAGTTCCACCACACCATCTGTCGCCGGCGTTTCCCCGGTCGGTAGCTTGA
The DNA here is from genome assembly GCA_009937575.1 of Haliea sp. GTDB lineage: Bacteria > Pseudomonadota > Gammaproteobacteria > Pseudomonadales > Halieaceae > JAACFI01. The sequence continues at coordinate 936 of JAACFI010000400.1, read as the reverse complement.
ACTGTACCCGGTACCCGTCGACAAAATCGACGACGATGTCGCACACCGAATCGGCATTCTCCACCACCCCTGGCACCTCGGCCAGGCGGATGGACTGTAGACCGTAGCGCTGGCAGTAGTCCCGAGAGATTTCAGAAATCATGGTGACTAGTTGAAAGCCTGTATGCCCGTCTGGGCCCGGCCCAGGATCAGTGCATGGATGTCATGGGTACCCTCGTAGGTATTGACGGTCTCCAGGTTACACATGTGCCTGAACACCGGGTATTCATCGGAGATACCGTTGCCGCCGTGCATATCCCTGGCCATGCGCGCTATATCCAGGGCCTTGCCACAGGAATTGCGCTTCAGCAGGGAGATCAACTCAGGCGCCAGGGCATCCCGGTCCTTGAGGCGCCCGGCCTGCAGGCAACCCTGCAGTCCCAGGCTGATCTCGGTCTGCATGTCCGCCAGTTTTTTCTGGATCAACTGATTTGCCGCCAGGGGACGCCCGAACTGCGCGCGGTCCAGTACATATTGACGGGCGGCGTGCCAGCAGGCTTCCGCCGCACCCAGTGCGCCCCAGGAAATACCAAAGCGGGCATTGTTCAGGCAGCCCATTGGGCCCTTCAATCCCTGAACGTTTGGCAGCAGGTTTTCTTCGGGAACGAACACCTCGTCCATCACGATTTCACCGGTGATGCTGGCCCGCAGTGACAGCTTGCCCTCGATCTTGGGCGCGCTGAGCCCTTCCATGCCCTTTTCCAGGACGAAGCCGCGGATCACGCCCTCGTCGTCCTTGGCCCAAACCACGAATACGTCGGCGATGGGGGAGTTAGAGATCCACATCTTGGCTCCGCTCAGCGCGTAACCGCCTTCCACGCTGCGCGCCCTGGTCTTCATGCCGCCGGGATCAGAACCCTGGTCCGGTTCGGTCAGCCCGAAACAGCCGATGAACTC
>JAACFI010000399.1 GCA_009937575.1 Haliea sp. | reverse complement strand
ACAGCAACGGTTCCTCGACATACATACGGCGCGTGCGCACGTCGCCAACAACCCCACGGCCTTTGCCCGTAATCTTGGCGGTTTGGGGGTAGGGACGGAAAATGGTGATTTCTTTATCTGACGGCGGTTGGCCCGCTCTGTAGACGCCAGGGCACGCCATTACAGCGATCGTAATTGGCGCAATCGCGCCTGCAGCCCCTGCATGGCAGGCGATCGCCAGCTTGTCCTTCGATGTTGGTGGCCTTTGCGGGACGGGCCGTGTCCGCAGGTTTGGGCATGTTGTCCACTTAGCGTTGCATAGAGGTTGGACATACGGGGCAGGGGAGATTTCGGCTCTCCTTAGCGGGAAAGAATATCTCTTAGCGCCTGAATCTAGCGCCATTCAGCGCTACAACTGGCTGCGCAGCATTTCCACCCGTCGGCGGTTTGTGCCCATGTCGCTGATCCCCAGCCGGGAAGAGGAGCGCACGTGAATGACGCCAGTGTCTTTTTCAAAACGAAGCTGCACATCATCGCGAAAACGCATCAGCGGTGTTTTTACCACCGCTTGCACAAAGTCTCCGGCGTCGGTTGTGATGGTCCAGTCCTCCTGTGAGGCGATCCATTGCTTTAACTCTATCCATTGTTGCTCAGTAGCCTCCAGGGGTGCGATGGTTTTGCCTCCCGCAGATAGCTCGCTGTTGACGCAGTTGGAAAATATCCCGCATTCAGGCAGCGCGTCACCATTAGCTGGTTTCTGTGGCGCACTGGTGCAGCCAAGCACGCAAATGGCAATCAGGGGATACGTAAGACGGTATGCTCTCATGGGTTCAAAGTCGAATGTGACTTGGAAAACATTGTTCCGAGTCGAAGCTGCTACGCAGTCGCCGACAGTGCTACTCTAGCCTGTTAGTTGCAAGAAAGGTATCAGTGAGTCCAGTTTATGTTTCGAATATCAGCTTTTTTTCTCGCCCTGTTGCTCGGATCTGTGCCGGCCGTAGCGCAGCTGGATCCGGTTGCCTGGGACCAATTGCTGAGATACGCAGTCAGCGAAGGTCAGGTGGATTACTCGCAGTGGCGTGATAACCCGCGCTTTGAGGCGCTCGTTGATCAGGTAGCTGTCACCGACACCAGCGGCATGGACCGCCAGCAAAAACTGGCTTTTTTCATCAACGCATACAATATACTCGCCGCGCGCGGGATTCTCGATGGCCGATCGCCCACTGGTGTGCTGGGCCGATACCTGTATTTCAAGAGCGACAAGTATTCGGTTGCGGGTAAACGCATCAGTCTGCACCAGTTGGAGCACGAGTGGATACGCCCCCTGAAAGAGCCGCGCATACATTTCGCGATTGTCTGCGCCAGTCGGTCATGCCCGATCTTGCAGAGTGAGGCCTACACGGCAGCGCGCCTGGACGAACAGCTGGAGGCCGCGGCCCGTGGCTTCGTTAATGACACATCTCGAAATCGCTTCGATCCTGGCGCTGGAAAGGCGGAGCTCTCCAGGATCTTCAAATGGTTCGAGGAGGATTTCGAGGAGGAATCAGGCTCGGTCCAGGCCTATCTCGCAGCACTGGTGGAAAGCGACGAGGCATCTTCGCTATTAGCGCACGGCGGGTTCAGGATCAGCTACCTCGAATATGATTGGAGCCTTAATGGCAATCTTTAGCGGCGTAGCCTCTCCGCTATCGGCGGGATTCTGCTGGTGGCACGGCTGTGGAATATGTTTACCGACCCACTGATCGGTTACCTTTCGGACCGCACGCCGGCCCGCTGGGGGCGCGGAACTGTCATCCTGTTACCACCAGCGCAGTCGCGTGTCTGGCTCGCGAGTGGTGTTCGGCCTGGGAGGAACTTTGGCGGCGCGGTTTCGATTAGTACCGCGTCAATCTTCGGGCTGGCAAATGGGGCAGTGATACAACCGGCGACTGCCCACCTCGTTGCGCACGATGCTTTCTCCGCAGTGGTAGCAGGGATAGTCGGTGCGACCAAATACATAAAATCGTCGCCACTGACGTGACAGGCCTTGATTCTGCAGCGATTTGGACAGTCGAGGTGCCAGGGTGATGCCGCCGGTTTGGTAACTGCGTCGGCTGATAGTGAGAGTGCTGCGTGCCAGGCGACCCAGTTCACCCCGGGTCAGTTCATTTGCGCGCGTGCGGGGGTGCAGTCTGGCGTCGTGAATGATTTCCGAACGCAGGTAGTTTCCGTTGCCCGCCAGGAAGGTCTGGTCCAGGTACAGTGCTGCGAGTTCCTTGTTGGTGAAGCGCGGTTCCCGAAGGCGTTCAGCTACATCGCGCCAGTGCAGGCTACGGTCCATGATGTCAGGACCGATTTTTTTCAGGAAGGGGTGTTCCGGCAGTTCTTGTGTGGGCCATACATTGATATCCGAAGCGCTGTACAAAATGGCGCTGTGATCATCGGTCTGCAGGAGCAGTCGCAGAGAGCGGGTACTATCTGGTAGCTTGTGTCCTTTTATGACCTTCCAGACACCGTACAGTTGGTTGTGGGAGTAAATGCTGAGGCCGTGGTCAAAGTGAGTGAGAAGTGCTTTGCCGCGGGTCTCAATCTCCTCTATGCGGTGACCACGCAGCAGCCTGGCCTTGTTGCGGAGACGGGGCAGGCCGAAGCGAACTTTGGTGATGATCTGGCCTTCCAGTACCTCGGCGAGGGTATCGGCGGCTCGGCGAATTTCGGGGCCCTCTGGCATTGGATTTACTCCTGTTGATTTTGGGGCTGCGCCCTTGGCGAGGGTAGTGCCACGCCATTAGCCGATCAGCGCAGGCAGGTTTCCCGCTGACAGCCATTCCCGGCTGCTACGGTTGTCCAGACCCGACCGGGCCAGGGAACCCTTCAGGGAGTTCGCCATTCCTGCCGCGAGCAGCCGGCGATAGTAGGGCAGTTGACGGACATGGAAGGGCAGGTGTGCCTCAAGCGTGCCCTCCTGGTCCAGCCAGTTCGTGAAACCCCGCCGGAAGGCCTCCAGCCTTTCCAGCAGTTCCGGGTGTTCGCCCATATCCTCGGCGGGTGTGAGCTGCCAGGTCATGTCGGTTGTCAGCACGCAGCTGCCAAGGCAGGGACCGGGCTGGCGACTCCGCCAATCGTCCGGGGACAGCAGTGACAACTGCCATCCGCTATCTGCCAGGTAAAGGAAATAGCGTACGCCTGGGCGGGGCATAAATCGGATATCCGCTGCAACCACCAGTGAGGTGACAAGGTAGTCGCGCAGGACTTCCCGCGGGGTGCGGGTGCGCACCATCGACGGTTGTGTTCCGCGCCAGTCTTCAAGAATTGGCACCAGGCCCTTGCCTTGTGGGTTGGCTGACATTATCCGGCTCTTCTCAATAATCGTTTGGTAATACGCAATGGGAGCAAAAACGTTTCACTTTTTCGACTATTGCTAAAACCGCCACAGCCGGGCGGCCCACCGGACCCCGCTGGAGTCGCCGTGTGAGGCGCCGACGATCGGCGTGGTGAGTACCTCGCAGAACGGTTTTGGCAAATAAACTGGATAAGATTGCAGCAATTTGCCACCTTGATTTCAAGCTACTGCCTTGCTCTACTCATTGAATGCACTGACCCTGAGATTCCGATAGTGTTCAGCCTGAATCAGATGCCTGCCAAGATTGAATAGATTGGCGACGGCTGCGTGGGCAGTCACGAATCTTTAAGCCTGAGCTATTGATTTGAAGCGCCTCTGATTTTCACAAAGACTTCATCGATATACAAGGTATCGCCGTACCCGTGCTGCTTTCGCTTCAATCTTCTAGCGTAAAGGGCTCCGAACTTGATACACCAAAGCCTGACGGACTGATGGCTGACGGTGATACCTCGTTCAGCGAGCAGATCTTCAATATCTCGGTGGCTGAGGTTGAACTTGTAGTAGAGCCAGACGGCATAGGAGATGATATCCGGCGGGAATCTATGTCGCTTTTAGGTATTCATCCGGCGATTCTAGCAATTTC
>JAACFI010000398.1 GCA_009937575.1 Haliea sp. | reverse complement strand
GACATAATACGGGTGTTCAACGATCGTGGCGCTTGCCTGGCTGGCGTCGAAATATCTGAGGATATTCGTCCCGACGTTTTTGAATTACCAACCGGCGCCTGGTATGACCCGCAACTTGTGAACGGAGAGCTGTTGGAAGTTCACGGCAACCCCAATGTTCTTACACCTGACAAGGGCACCTCATCCCTCGCTCAAGGCTGCAGTGGGCACAGTTGTCTGGTGGAAGTGGAAAAGTTTGAGGGTGAGTTGCCCGAAGTTGTTGTCTTCGATCAGCCCCCGACGCGTGATTGACGGTGCGCGGTGCGCACCCTACGCGATAAAAATATACATTCGGGGGCCAATATATAATCTATTTTCCGGTGAAAACCGGCTTTCTTTTTTCCGAAAATGCGGTCAAGGCCTCTACGCAGTCTTCACTGACAAGCATGCATTCTTTCTCTTTTTGCAGTCCGTAATCCAGCGTCGCCTCTACTGCCTGGCGGAGTAGGCGATTGATGGTCATTTTTGTCCCCTCGATTGCCATGCGGGGACCATTGGCCAGGCGTTCAGCTTTTCTTCGAGCCTCGGTCATTAACTCTGCGGCTGGGACAACATGGCGAATCAATCCGATTTCTTTGGCTTCCTCTGCGCTCAAGCGATCACCCGTCATCAGGAATTCCTTGGCATTGTTGGCACCAATCAGCCATGGCCAGATGGCGGCTCCGCCATCACCTGCAACGTAGCCGGCGATGACGTGCGTGTCGGCGAATACAGCCTCTTCAGACGCAACCACAATATCGCAAAACAGAGCCAGAGTCGCTCCGAGCCCCATAGCGTAGCCATTCACAGCGGCAACAATGGGCTGGGGCACCTCCAGGATGTCCATGATGATTTTGCGACCTTCCTCGACCATGGCATCGGTTTGATCCCTGTTCATGCTGAGGCCGTGTTTGAGGTCCCCGCCTGCGCAGAATGCCGCCCCCGCACCTGTCAGAATCACCGCTCGGGTTTCCTTGTCCTGCGCGATGTCTGCGAATACGCTGGAGAGCTCTTTGTGGAGTCGCTCATCAGTTGCATTTAGCGCATTCGGCCTGTTGAGTGTTACTGTCAGTACGCTGTCAACGCGATCGAAAGTGATGTTTTCATAGTTTTCGTACATCATGGATCAGGCCGCGATATCCTTCGCCAGGCCCGCTGGCCACTGCGCCAGCAGTTCCTCCAGCTTTGCGTGTGCTTCCTGAACGTTCTCGTGCTTCACATGTCCATAGCCCCGAATAGTCATGGGCAGCTCGGCAATCTCCACTGCCAGGTCGTGATTGGAAGCATTCAGGTCGCGCAACAGACTATCCAGGGTTTCGAAGTACTTCTCGATCAGGCCGCGCTCCATCTTGCGCTCTTCGAAGTAACCGAATGGATCGAGTCTGGTACCTCGCAGGAATTTGAATTTAGCCAGCAGACCGAAGGCCTTGAGCATCCAGGGGCCGAACTGGATCTTGGTCGGCTTGCCGGTAGTTTTGTCTTTCGGTGCAATGATCGGCGGCGCCAGATTGAACTCCAGGGTATAGTCACCCTCGAACTGATCCTCCAGCTTTTCCAGGAACTCCGGGGCGGAGTAAAGGCGCGCGACCTCGTATTCGTCTTTGTAGGCCATCAGCTTGTAAGCGGCCTTGGCGACAGCGGTAGCCAGTTGCCCCTTGGTCGTCGGCAGCGCTTGCTCGGCGGCGATAACCTTGTCCAAAAGTGAACGGTAGCGGTCCGCGTAAGCCTGGTCCTGGTACTCGACCAATTCGGCGCTGTACTTGTTGACCCAGTCGGTGGCGGTGGTGGGGGTGAAGATCAGCGGCTGTACCTTGTCCTCGCGCATCAGGAATTGCTCGATCAGCTCCGGCTGGTGCGCCAGGCGTCGCCCCCAGGCGAAGGCTTCCTTGTTCCAGTCTATCGCTACGCCATTTAATTCTATGGCTTCCAGGATGGCTTCTTCGCGAATCGGGATCAGTCCACGCTGCCAGGCGAAACCGGTGAGCATCAGGTTGGCGCCCAGTGAATCGCCCAGCAGCTTTACGGCCACTTCCGAGGCATTAAACATCTGCCTTCCCTCGGTACTGGTGGTTTTTTCCATGCGGCTGATCAGTGTGTCGGCCGGGTAAGCCAGTTCGGTATCGCGAGTGAAATCGCCGGTATAGTTTTTCTCCGTGTTAATCACAGCCTTCGTGCGGGCAGGATCCAGGGAGTCCAGCACCTTGTCACTGCCTGCTACCAGCATATCACAGGCCAGGAAAGCATCCGCCATACCGCTGTTGACGCGGGAGGCGTGGATCTGGTCCTGGTTTTTTGCCAGGCGCACGTGGGTCACTACCGAGCCACCCTTCTGGGCGAAACCCAACTGGTCGACGATACACACGCCCATATCCTCGATATGGGCCGCCATGCCGAGTAGGGCACCGATAGTGACCACGCCGGTACCGCCCACGCCAGTGACCATCAGGCTGTAACTGCCGTCGTCAGGCAGATCAGCGAAGGTTGGCTGTGGAATCTCGTCCACGTTCGGCGATAGCTTGTCAGAGCTAATGCCAGATGACTTGCGCAGCTTTCCGCCATTGATGGTGACGAAGCTGGGACAGAAACCCTCGACGCAGGAGTAGTCCTTGTTACAGGAGGATTGGTCGATCTTGCGCTTGCGGCCGAAGTCCGTCTCCAGCGGTTGGATGGACACGCAGTTGGACTGTACGCCGCAGTCGCCACAGCCCTCGCATACGCGGTCATTGATAAAGTAGCGCTTGGCGGGATCGGGAAACTTGCCGCGCTTGCGCCGCCGGCGCTTTTCCGAGGCGCAGGTCTGGTCGTAGATCAGCACCGACACGCCCTTTACCTCACGCAGCTCTTTTTGTACGGCCTCCAACTCCTTGCGGTGGTGGATGGTCGCACCATCGGCGAAGGTGTACCCGGAGCGGTATTTTTCGGGCTCATCGGTGACAACCGCAATACGCTGCACGCCCTCGTTGCGCACCTGCCGCGACATCTGGTCGACGGTAATGGTCCCGTCCACGGGCTGGCCGCCGGTCATGGCCACCGCGTCGTTGTAGAGGATCTTGTAGGTAATGTTGATGCCAGAGGTGATTGCCGCACGGATCGCGTGGGAGCCCGAATGGAAGTAGGTACCATCCCCCAGGTTCTGGAAGATATGATCGGTTTTGACGAAGGGCGCCTGTCCTACCCAGCTTATACCCTCACCGCCCATCTGGCAGAAGGTGTAGGTCTCCCGGTCCATCCAGGTCACCATGTAATGGCAGCCCACGCCGCCCAGGGCACGGCTACCCTCGGGAATTTTGGTGGAAGTATTGTGTGGGCAGCCGGAGCAGAAGTAGGGTGTGCGCTGCATATTCAGCGCGGGTAATTGCGCAGAACGCTCACCGAAGCCACCGAGGCGATTGACCCGGGCCTGCATCCACTCGCTGTCATGGAAGTGGCGGATACGCCCCGCGATAGCCAGTGCAATCTCATCGGCGGTAATCGGCTTTGAGTTGTCCAGCAGTGGTGCGCCATTTTCGTTTTTTCGCCCCACGATACGTGGGCGCAGCTCGGAGGGTAGGTCGTAACAGGCCTTACGCATGCCGTCTTCCAGCAGGTCGCGCTTCTCTTCCACGACCAGAACCTCTTCCAGGCCGCGAGCAAAGTCTGCATAGGTCTCCAGGTCGGCGGGGAAGGGCATGCCTACCTTGAGAATGGTAATACCCAGGTCAGCGGCCTGCTGCTCACTGATACCCAGGTCAACCAGGGCCTGGCGTACATCGCGCCAGCTCTTGCCCATGGTGACAATGCCGATACGCGGGTTCTGCGATGGGTGGCTCACGTAGTTGAGCTTATTTGCCCGGGCAAAGGCCAGCGCCGCAGGCAAACGATAATTGCGAATACGCGCCTCCTGTACATAGACAGAGTCTTGCAGGAAGGCGTTGACGCCTTCCGGAGGAAACTC
>JAACFI010000397.1 GCA_009937575.1 Haliea sp. | reverse complement strand
CGGTAGGCGGCGGAAGTAATGGCTTCAGTTACTGCCTTTCCGGCGAAAAACTGGTCCAGGTCATCAACGGGGTCAACAACGCCATGGGAATCAGTCTTAGCGGGGCCTGTTATACGGTCGATCGCGGCACCACCGCGAGTTTGGGCTGCCTGACCGAATCCACCCCTATTGAGGTCCATGGCAACACCAGCTGTAGCTCCCTCCAACTCAGCGCCACCGTGGGGAGCCTGGACACCAATACTGATGGCCGGACAGACATTGTTTGTACGTCAACTACCTGTACATCGAGGTGAGTAAAATTATGTCCTCTTTTGCCAATACCACCACTCGAGTCCTTGTTGTCGGCGCGCTGTTGCTGGGTGCCGGGATTTATTATCAGGACATTGCTTCACAGCGTGTTGACGAGGCCAGGCAGGCCGTGCACAGCGTGGAGGCCGCCCAGTCCCAGCTTGAGACAGCCAGGCAACGGGCGCAGAAATACGTCAGCCTCCTGGAGAACATGGCCGATCGCAATATCGATCGCCAGGAACCATTCTCCGTCGTCAGCGAATTTTCACCCGAAGAGATCAAGCAAATAGGGCCGCTACTTGACACACTTTACCAGCGTGACGGCCACTTTTTTCTCCAGCGGTTTCAGCTTACATGGCGAACTGGCATTGGCCAGCATGGCCTGCTGCCCCGGGTAGCGCTGGATCTTGAAGGCCAGAAGGTTTTGTTGTTCTCCGATGAAATTGCAGACGCTAGTTCGTTCGCTGTCGTAAAACACTGAGGAATATCATGCATCCCTATCTTCCATTCGCAGCTTTACCCATTGCAGTGACTGCCGCCTGGTTTGCTGCTACCCACTGGCAGGGTAGCGAGCCGGGGCGTTATCGAGTGCCTTCCGTGGAACAGATTGAAAACCCGTCTGTACTGGTGGACGTGCGATCTCAATCTGAAGGAAAACCTGATATCCGGGTGGCTGCCTTTCTTCCGCAGGTGCCCCCTAAGCCGCCTGCCGCCGTTCCCACCCTGATTCTCTATAGCGTGATGACCGGGACCGAAGCGAATCTGGCTACGATCAACGGTCAGTTGGTCAAAGAAGGGGATAGTATAGAGGGCTACCATGTGCAACGGATCACTGCTGATGGTGTGGACTTGATTCGAGGTGGTAAAAATCGCCGTCTGCCCATGCGTTCACTGCATGAGTTATCCCCGCCACGCCAGCCGGATACAGATACTGAGAACAGAAATGCAGCGGTTCAGTACGACGAGACCGATCTGAACCAGAATTTTTCGGCGACATTCAATTCGCCGCAACTTTAGCTATAGGAAAATGCTATGGCCTACTTACGTATGCGATTAACTCTGGTCCTGGTTATTCTGCTGGTCGCCGGGTGTACCACCATAGAGGAAATGGAAGTTCCGTCAGGGGATCTGGACTATAAACCTGCTCCTCCGCGGCCTGCGCCGCTGGATGTGCAAGGCCGCATGCCCCAGTTCGCGACGCCGGCCTCGGTAGCGGACGCTAAACTGTACAGTTTTCGGGCGACTGGACAAGAAGTACGCCTCGCGCTGTCTCAGTTGGGCGCTGCTTACAATTTGAATATTGTAGTGGACCAGGATGTCGAGGGCCTGGTGACTGTAGACCTGAAGGAGCTGCCGCTGGAGAAGGTGCTCGAGGCAGTGCTGGAACCACTTGGACTGGCCTGGCAGTGGCAGGACGGCCTGTTACGTGTAAGCCGCCTGGAGACACGGACCTTCAATATCGATTACCTGCGACTGGTGCGCACCGGGAATGGCAACAGTTCTTCAAGTGTTTCCCTCTCCAGTGGGGGTGGTGGAGGCAGCACCGGCAACAGCAGCTCCAGCATCGCCCAGAACGACACGATTAACTTCTGGAGCGAGCTGGAGGAGCAACTCAATATCATTCTGGAGCGCAGCGAGCAAGACTATGCCGGGTCAGAACGGCCTATGGAAACCACCGTCCAGACAGATCGGGCAACCAACATTACGACCACACTCACCCAGCCGGTGCGAGAAGCAGAGGGGCGGCTGGTCATTGATCGCCTGTCTGGTACCGTCCAGGTTACTACCTCGCGGGCTCGCATGAAGAATGTCGAGGAATTTCTGAAGCGTATCAAGGGTGGCATCAATCGCCAGGTATACATAGAAGCCAAAGTGGTGGAAGTCCAACTGAACGATGACCGGTCTCTGGGTATCGACTGGAACGAGCTTGACTTCGGCTCTCTGGTGCTTGGCACTGACCTGATCGTTGATACTCCGGCTGGCGGTGCCACGGCCTTGCCGCCTACGGCTTCCGGCACATACATTCGAAGTTTCGACGGGATACTCGATAACATCGATGCTGCCGTTGAGGCCCTCGAGGAACAGGGACAGGTTAAGGTGGTATCACAGCCGCGGGTACGTACGCTTAACAACCAGTCGGCTATTGTGAGAGTGGGCACCGAGCGCACGTTCTTCACGACGACGACCACCATCACAAATGTGGCCGGTGGTATTCCAATTCAGACCGTAACCAATACCCCGTCTACAATCAACGAGGGCCTGGTGCTGACGGTAACACCACAGATTTCCGAATTTGGAGACATCACCATGGATGTCTCCCCGGTACTGACCAATATCACAGGTGTCGATACATCCCCCGACGGATTGAGTAACGCACCCATACTGGACATCAAGCAAACGTCCACTCTGGTACGCATGTATGACGGGGAGACCATCGTTGTAGGGGGATTGATTCAGGAAGCAGTGAGTAATACCAAGCGATCTGTCCCTCTGCTCGGCAGTATTCCCGGTTTGGGAATGCTATTCAGCGCCACTTACGACAAGGACGTGAGCAGGGAACTGGTGATATTCCTTACCCCCCGAATCATCGAATGAACGCTATCTGTGAGTCGACAAACGATCTCTCGGGGCATCTGGAAGCCTGTTACGGGTCCATGGGTTTCTCAATGGCCCCATTTCGCATTACCCCGGACACTGACTTCCTCGTGCCCCAGCAACAATATCTCGAGGCCATTGGACACCTGCGTTTCGGCCTGGCGACTGGCAGTTTTACCCTGCTGACAGGCGACGTCGGCCTGGGTAAAACCCTGCTCTGCCGTTATCTCATGCAACACCTGCCGGCCAACGTTCGCACAGCCTATATTTTTAATCCTCAGCAGAATTATGCTGAGTTCCTGAGATCGATTCTCTACGATCTGACGGGCAGAATGCCTCCCCAGAAAGTCAGTAGTGCACTGTTGCACGACGTACTTTTTAGAGTGCTGGCGAAACTGGCCGGGCGTGGTGAGCGTGTGGCCCTTCTCATCGACGAAGCACATTGCCTGACCCCGGAATTGCTGGAAGGACTGCGATTGTTGTCCAATCTGGAAACCGGTAAACGCAAACTGCTTTCGCTGTTGCTGGTGGGACAGAATGAACTGGAACAGACATTGCAGATGCCGGGTATGCGCGCGTTACGTCAGCGTATCAGCGTATGGCACCGCTTACGCCCATTCACCTGGCGCGAAAGCGCAGAATATATCCGTCACCGTTTACAGGTTGCCCGTATTGCAGAGGGCTTCCGGATTACAGCGCCCGCCTGCCTGCTTGCCCACCGACATGCAGGGGGCGTTCCGCGCCGTATCAACCAGATTTGTGACCGCGCCTTGCTGGCGGCGTTCTCCACTAATCGCAGACAAGTAAATACAGGCCTTATGCAGCGTGCTGCCCGAGAGGTAATTGCGCTGGAGGCCTCCTGAGCGTAATTGCCGGGGGGAGAAGCATATGAGTATTATTTACGGCACGCTGGAACGCCTGGAATCAGATGACCCAGCCCTTATGCACAACAGCGAACAAGCCAGCTCTATGGGCAAGGCTGTCGAGACTCGCGGCCTGCCGATAAAAGCCCTGGTAACGGCTTTGCTGCTGGCCATGACTGGAGCGAATTTGCTTCTCTGGTATTGGAGTAACGAGGTGGGAGCCCC
>JAACFI010000081.1 GCA_009937575.1 Haliea sp. | reverse complement strand
GCGCTGCTGCTGATTGCGCTGATACTGGCCCTGGGGATGTCCTGGTCGCACATCCGCCGGCGGCTCACCGGGCAGGTCGACGTGGACGATGTAGAGGACTGACTGCTTCAGCCCTCGCGTGAATCCAGCTCTGCCCGCACCTCGCCAAACGCCTCGGCGATAATTTCCCGCAATACGCGCATGCGGGCGCTGAGCCTCAGGTCCTTGTGGGTCAGTACCCACATGTCCGACTGGTGGACGACGGGGGCACCCGGGACCCGCACGATATCGGGGTCCCTGTAGACCGAGAAACAGGGCATAAAAGCCATCCCCATCTTCGAGCGCACCGACTCCAGTATCAGGCTGATTTCGAGAATGGCATGGCGCACGGTGTTTTCGGGATGCCCGGTATTGACAAGCCACTCCTCCTTGCGCCCCTCCGGATATTTACCGATCCAGTTGATATGGGACACGTCCTCGGGCTTATCGCTGTTCAGCAGGTCGCGATGAACGTAGCTGGAGGCACTGATAGCGGCCATGCGTCGGCCGATCAGGTTTTCCGGCGGATGCACTCCCGCGGGCATGACGCGGATGGCGATATCGGCCTCACGGCGGCTCAGGTCAAGGGCGTCGTTACTCGCCTCGAGCTCCAGTTCGATACGCGGGTAGTCCTCGGCAAATCTGGCAAGGTGCCGGACCAGGAATCCCATACGCCCCGCCGGCGGCAGGGTGAGGCGGATGCTGCCCTCCAGTTCCTGGTCGCCGCCGCTGATCTGGCGCTCCGCCACCAGTATGAGCTCTTCGACGTGTTCAGCGGTGGGAAGGATCTGCTCACCCGCGCCGGTAAGCCTGTAGCCGTCGGGGGTGCGATCGAAGAGGCGGGTGTGGAGCTGGTGCTCCATGTCGTCCAGGCGGCGAGTGATAGTGGAATTACTGACGCCCAACTGCTGGGCGGCACCCCTGGCAGAACCCTTGCGACTCAGGGCCAGCAGTACCTTGAGATCGTCCCAATCCATGGCAGGGTCAGGATTTGTCCGGGAACAGTTCCTTGACGTTGGAGGCAGGCCCGGCATCCAGCGCCAACTGCTGTTCTTTTTTCAGCCACAGGTGGTCGTAGCGTACATGCCTGTTACCAAAACCGCTGACCGCGGAAGAGAGAATCGTCGTGATGCCCTCGCAATCCAGCGAATCACAGTGCTCCTTCAAATTACCCAGCATCTTATGGATGTCGGGCAAAGGCAGGCACTCCTCCTCCGCTCGCATGATCATCGGGTGGCCGGTACCCTCCACATTGCTGCCCAGCATCAGTTCCTCGTGTAGCTTTTCTCCGGGGCGCAGGCCGATAAATTCTATATCGATGTGCTCGCCTACAGGGGTATCGAGATTCATGTCGTAACCACTGAGGCGGATCATGCGCTTGGCCAGGTCAACGATACGAACGGGCTCGCCCATATCCAGTACGAACACGTCCCCACCGGTCCCCATGGCGCTGGCCTGCAGCACCAGCTGCGCGGCCTCCCGGATACTCATGAAATAACGGGAGACCTCCGGGTGGGTTACTGTGACCGGGCCACCCGCCTCGATCTGTTCGCGGAACAGGGGCACCACCGATCCGGAGGAACCCAGCACATTGCCGAAGCGCACCATACAGAAGCGGGTGCGGTTCTCCTCCGGCGCCAATCCCTGCAGGATCATCTCCGCAAAGCGCTTTGAGGCCCCCATGATATTGGTTGGCCGCACTGCCTTGTCGGTAGATACCAGCATGAAGGTCTCGACACCGGCCGCACGGGCGGCCTCCGCCGCATACCAGGTGCCGAAGACATTATTGGCAACCCCTTCGGCGATGTTGTACTCCACCATGGGCACGTGCTTGTAGGCAGCGGCATGATACACCGTCTGTACGTGGAAGCTGCGATAGATGCTTTCCAGTCGTTTCCGGTCCTGCACGGATCCCAGCAGGGCCACCAGTTCGACCTCGAGTTCCAGGCTTTCCACTATCTCCCGCAGTTCTCGCTCGATCTGGTACAGGGCGTACTCGGAATTGTCCAGCAGCAGCAACTCCCGCGGCCCGGATTCCACGATCTGCCGGCACAGCTCGGAACCTATCGAACCGCCCGCGCCGGTTACCATCACCACTTTATGGGTAATACAGCGGTCGATCAGCTCGGGGTGCGGCGGCACCGGTTCCCTGCCCAGCAGGTCATCCAGGTCCACGTCGCGGATCTGGTTGACACTGGCATGCCCCGCCACCAACTCGTTGATGCGCGGCACGGTACGCACGTGCACCGGGAGCCCCACCAACGAGTTGATGATTTCCCGACGCCGCTCCTGTGAGACGGAAGGCAGCGCGAGCAATACCTGGGTAATATCGTGCTGGGCGATCAGCTGTTCCATGTCTTCCGGCCGCGCGACCTGCAGGCCGTTGATTACCGAGCGTTGCACCCGCGCGTCGTCGTCGACAAAGGCGACCGCGTGATATTTGTCACCATGGTACAGGGCCGTCAGCAACTGCCGCCCGGTTTCCCCGGCACCGTAGATAATCACGTTTTCCGACAGAGAGCGCAGCTTGGCCTGGTAGTAGGCCCGCACGACAAGACGACTGCCCCCGATGCACAGTAGTGCCAGGCCCCAGTAGATAAAAGGCATGGAGCGGGGAACGTGGGCCTGGGTGAAAAATACCGTGGCACCGAGGATCAGGGAGGAATAGCTCACGGCGGTCAGAATCGCCCAGATGGCCTGTTGTCCCATGAACCGGATCACCGCACGATAAAGGCCCAGGCGCAGGAAAATCACGGCGCTGATCAGGACCGTTACCACGGCACAGGCGTATTCCACCGGACCGAGCTGGAACCTGAGGTGCCCGTAGCGCAGTGCCACTGCAGACCACATGGCGGCGGAAACGAACACCATATCCAGTGACAGCAGGCAGGCCTGCTTGATATTGCGCGGAAGCTCGACGAGCTTCTCGAGAATATCCTTCAGGCTCCCGACGAAGCCGGAAACAGAGCGCGACACAAAACTGCCAACCGGTTTCAGCAAGTCCACTCCTTTCCATGAATGATTTTGAGAGCGATGTTCAAAAATAACGGGAACGCGCCCAGAGGGGAGGATTTTACGCGAATTAGCGGCTTCTCACCATGCCCAGCAGCAGGGGAAGATATGCCAAAATTACCAAAATCAGTGTGTACTCCGGCATGGACTGGACAGCCCAGGCAAGCGGAAACAACCACAGGGCGTTGATCGCCAGCAGCAGCATATCCACTGCCAGGTGGGAGCCCCAGTGCCTGCTGAGACGCTGGTAGGCGTGCAGGCGATGGGCCTGGGTGACGGCCTGCCCGGTTACCAGCCGCCACAACAGGGTCCAGGTGGCATCGGTAATAAAGACCGCGAGAAGGATCAGCCAACATGCGGTGTTCAGCAGATCCTGCGCGCCACCCAGCAGTGCCAGGCCCCCCAGCAGAAAACCGGTAGGTACACTGCCCGCATCACCCATGAACAGTCGAGCCGGGGGCCAGTTCCAGAACAGGAAGCCCACCTGCGCAGCGGCCAGCAGCAGGCAGAAAAGGGCGTAGGCAGCGCCGCCGTGAACGCCTCCCGCCCAGGCCAGCAGCGCCGCACCGAAGCAGGCCAGGATGCATTGAGTCGCGGCGATACCATCGATACCGTCCATGAAATTGTAAAGGTTCAGCATCCACAGGACAGCCAGCGCCGCGATAGCCCACCACAAGGGATGCTGGGCCGGAAACAAAAGGCAGGCCAGCAGCACACAACAAAGAACGTACACGGCCATACGCAGGCGTACAGACAGATTCCAGATATCATCCAGCACCCCCACCACCATCAGCACCAACGCCAGTTCGGCCAACAGCTGGTAGGCACTGCTCCAGGGGGCGGACAGGAGCAGGCCGGCCACAAACGCCAGCAGCAACGGCACCCCTCCGCCGTGCGGCGTGGGAAGGTGATGGGAACTGCGCTCGTTGGGGCGATCCAGTAGCTGCAGGCGCCGGGCCAGCAGCAGGTATAAGCCGCACAACAGGGCGGACAGCACCAGGGTTACCGCCAGTGAAATCAAGCCGGCTTCTCCCGGCCAATGACCATGTCGGCAACCAGGTCCTCCAACCTTCTCACCGGGCGCCACCCGGTTGCCGCCACAACCGCGTCGTTACTGTAGCACTCCGCGCCGAACAGCTTGTCCCAGGCCCGATCTCCGGCCACGCCACCGGTCTGGTCCAGTAACCACGCGCCCAGGCGCCACCCCCAGTGCGGCAACCAGCCCGTCCCCCTGCCCTTGCCCATGGCGGCACGCAGTAAATCGTAGATCTCCCGGGTGCTGTGGGAAGCGCCGTCGCTGACGATCCAGGTATTGACCCCCGGCGGCGGATTGTCCGCCAGCAGGCACAGCAGATCGACCAGGTCTGCAAGCGCCACCATAGAGCGTCCACCTCCTGCCGGCGGCCGGGGCAATCCGCGGCGCACGCCCCTGGCCAGCGAAAGCAAGTTGCCCTTCGGGCTCTCCCCATAAACCAGTGCAGGGCGCAGGATCACCACCGCCATGTTGCTATCGGCAAACTGCTCCCGCAGGGCGCACTCCGCCTGCCACTTTGAACTTCCGTAGGGGTCCTCAGGCGGATTGCAGTCGCCTTCGCTGCGAGGTCTCGTGGTGCTCGAGGGGCCCATGGCCTTGACGCTGCTGAGAAAGACAAAACAGCCTGCACCGGCCTCGGCGGCCAGGTGGGCGAGCTTTAGCGAGGCCTGGAAATTGACCTTGCTGTATGCCTCCGCGGGCGCGTGCTGGTGGGCGATGCCCGCCAGGTGGAACACCACATCGACACCCCGCAGCAATTGCGCGTCGGGATCAGTGTCAGCCAGGTCCACAGCGCGGGTGGGAATACCGGTGGGGAGGCTTGCCCCCGACCGACTGAGCGGAATGACCGTATCGCCCCGGGCAGCGAGTTGCTGGCAAAGTTGACGGCCGATAAATCCGGTGGCGCCGCTGACTAGGCATTTCACACTATCTGGTCACTGTCACAAAAAAGGGGCTCGCGCCCCTCATGATACGGATGCCGTCGCCTTATTCCAGTGTTATTACCGCTCGGTTCTTATCCAGGGTGGACTGTCCGATACCCTTGACCTCCGCGAGCTCATCCACCGATGAAAAGGGACCGTAGGTCTCCCGATAACGGACAATTTCCGCTGCCCTGGAGTGGCCGACGCCATTAAGACCGGCAGCCAGAGCCTCGGCATCCGCCGTATTGATATTTACGGTGGCCACCGAGGCCGCGCCGGACTCCTGCGCCTGCAGGGAGCCCGGCGCGGCCAGCAGCGTACCACCGAGTACCAGTGCCAGGGCCATCGCCCAGGCGGCGCTGAGGCGCCGGAAAGAAAGTAATTGCCCCGGGGGCCAAAGCACCCGGGTGACGTAGTTAACGAGGTATAGGTAGTTCATCGCGTCTTCTCCATTTAGCGAACTGCATCCGTGCAGGCATCCGTACCGAAGAAGAGTCTAGCAGTGAATTCGTGGCGGGCGGCGCAACTGGCCGCATTTGATGTTACGCACTTGCCGACAGCTCGGCGTGCACCCGCTCCAGGGCGGCCAGTGGGTCTGCGGCGCCGGTAATGGAGCGACCGATCACCAGGTAGTCCGATCCCATCGACAGGGCATCTGCAGGAGTCACCACCCGACGCTGGTCGTCGGCGGAATCCCCCGCCAGGCGAATGCCGGGCGTCACCAGGCAGAAGTCGTCTCCGCGCGCCTCGCGCAGCTCTGTGGCTTCCACAGCCGAGCACACCACCCCGTCCAGGCCGCAGTCGGCGGCCAGTGCCGAGAGTCGCAGCACCCTCTGGGCAGCGGTCTCGCGGTATCCCAGCTCGCGAAGGTCTTCCTCCGTCATACTGGTGAGAACGGTCACCCCGATCAACAGGGGTTTCTGTGCCAGTCCCTGCAGGGAGTCCACCGCCGCCTCCATCATTCGACGGCCGCCGCCGGCGTGCACGTTGACCATCCACACGCCCAGTTCACCCGCCGCACGCACGGCACCGGCCACGGTGTTGGGGATATCGTGGAATTTGAGGTCCAGGAAGATATCAAAGCCCTTGCCCTGCAGTTGCTCCACCAGGGCAGGGCCACAGCGGGTATAAAGTTCCTTGCCGATCTTCAAACGGCAAAGTGACGGCGACAGGCGCCCGGCCAATTCCAGGGCCGGCGCCGCGGACGGGTAATCCAGGGCGACGATAACCGGGTTTGTGCTCACGTACTGCTGATCTCGGTACCGGCGTTATCCTGCAATCGGCCCAGTTCGGCGCGGCTTTTCGCCAGCTGGCGGTTGGCAGAACCCAGGGAGGCTTTCTGGCGCACCAGGATAGCGGAGCAGGCCAGCATTCCGAGGAATCCCCCGATGGCGAAAGCACTGAGTACCCAAAGGGCCAGACTGCGTGGTTCGAAGGTATAAACCAGCAGATCCAGGGGTACGGGTGTCTTGTTCTGCAACGCGAACAGCATACCCACCCCAAGGGTGGCCAGTATAATCAGGGCAGTCAGCAGCTTGCGCAGGAATTTCATGGAGATGTCCTGTTACAGACCCATCTGCAGTCCGAGGTTGACCCGTTCGCGCAGTTCTTTACCGGGCTTGAAGTGGGGTACGTACTTGCCGGTCAACTCTACTGCATCACCGGTCTTGGGGTTGCGGCCCCGACGGGGCTCGCGATAATGCAGCGAGAAGCTGCCGAAGCCGCGTATCTCGATCCGCTCCCCGGCTGAAAGTGCCTGGGACATGTGCTCGAGTATCGTTTTCACTGCCAGCTCGACGTCCTTGGAAGACAACTGGGTCTGCCGCGCTGCAATGGTCTCGATAAGTTCACTTTTTGTCATACCGCCTCCTTAGCAGAGGTTTTCTTATGGCCGATTAGTTTACCAGCGCTTATTGTGGACTCTTGGCGATAATTGCGCAACTCCTTATTTTTTAACGAAAAAGTTCTGGGTTGGGCAGCCCTTTGGGCCGCCCTGAAACGCTACCTAAGAACGACCACGAGAACGCGACCGGGAAGACCCACCACGAGCGCGTTTGTTGAACTGCCGTTCCATCACCTCGCGCTCTTTGGCCGTGCTGCGGCGCATCTCCTTGACCGGCAGGTCGGCCATGCGATAGAGGCTCTTGATGTCCTTCGGTTCCAGCTCCACCCACTGCCCCTGTTTTACCTTGGAAGGGATGAACACCTCACCGTAACGCACACGCTTCAGGCGGGACACTGTCAGGCCCTGGGATTCCCACAGGCGGCGCACCTCCCGGTTGCGGCCCTCCATCAGGACCACGTAAAACCAGTGGTTGATGCCATCGCCGCCGCCGTCCTGGATATCCGTGAAGCGGGCCACCCCGTCCTCCAGCATCACCCCCTCGATCAGGCGCTGCAGCATCTCGTCGTCCACCTCGCCCATTACCCGCACCATGTACTCCCGCTCGATATTGGCCGAGGGGTGCATGAGGGCATTGGCCAGTTCGCCGTCAGTGGTGAACAGCAGCAGGCCCGAGGTGTTGTAATCCAGGCGGCCGATGGATATCCAGCGGCCGGATTTCAGTTGGGGAAGACGCTGGAATACGGTGCGCCGGCCCTGGGGATCGTCCCGGGTGCACACCTCGCCGGTGGGTTTGTGGTAGAGGATACAGCGGGTCTCCTGGGCGGGGGCACGACCCAGGGGCTTGCCGTCCACCGCCAGGCGCGCCCGGTCGTCCACCCTGTCACCCAGTTTCGCGACCTTGCCGTTCACCGTCACCCTGCCGGCCTCGATCCAGCTCTCCATCTCGCGCCTTGATCCAAGACCCGTGCGGGCGAGTACTTTCTGCAGTTTTTCCCCGGAAGGGGCGCTGCTGCTCATCGGTTGGGGGCTCAGGCCCGGGTTTCGGATTCGGCGTCGTCCGGGGCGGCGGGCTGGTCAGCTTCTTCAGCGCCTGCGGGCTGCGCATCGCTTTCGGTGGACTCCTCCACCTGACCCTCGGCAAAACGTGCGGCCACGGTAGCAAGATCCAGCGATGTGGCCTCTTCGACGGCGTCGGGAGAGGCGGGAACATGATCGGTTCCCCCCACCACGGTGAGTCCCGGCCCGCCCTCGCCCTCGGCGGCCTGCGCCGGTTCAGTGAAACCCAGCTCAGCGTTGAGGGTTTCCAGGTCACGAATCTCCGCCAGCGCCGGCAGCTGGTCCAGGCTCTTCAGGTTGAAATAGTCCAGGAACTGGCGGGTGGTGGCGTACATTGCCGGGCGGCCGGGCACGTCCCGGTGCCCCACCACGCGGATCCACTCCCGCTCGTGCAGGGTCTTGATGATATTGGAGCTGACTGCGACGCCACGTATTTCCTCGATCTCGCCGCGGGTGATAGGCTGGCGATAGGCGATCAGCGCCAGCGTCTCCAGCAGTGCCCGGGAGTACTTCTGGGGTCGCTCCTGCCACAGGCGGGCCACCCAGGGGCTCAGTGACTGGCGCACCTGGAAGCGGAAACCGCTGGCCACCTCCTGCAGTTCGAATCCGCGGTCTTCGCAGCGCTCGGCGACTTCCTTCAGGGCCTCGCGTATCGCCGGGTTCTCGGGGCGTTCGTGCTCCTCGAACAGCTCCGCCAGTTGCGGCACGGTGAGCGGCCGACCAGCCGCCAGCAGCGCGCCCTCGATGATCTGCAGCAAGCCTGTTTCCGCCATACTATTCCGACCTTCCCTTGACGTGGATGGGACCGAAACTTTCGGTCTGGACGATTTCCACCAGTGATTCCTTGATAAGCTCCATAACCGCCAGGAAGGTAACCACTACCCCCAGGCGCCCTTCCCGCGCGGAAAAAAGCGACACGAAAGGCACGAATTGCTGACCGGATAACTTGTCGAGCACCTCCGACATCCGCTCGCGGGTGGACAGGGCCTCACGTTGAATGTGGTGGCTCTCGAACATATCCGCCCGGCGCAGCACCTCGCCCAGGGCCAACAGCAGTTCGCGCATATCCACGTCCGGGTCCGGGCGGGTGCGCTTGAGGTCCGGCGGATTGGCGCTGCCCACCCAGGTATCGCGCTCCAGGCGGGGCATTTCCTCGATATCCTCGGCGGCCTTCTTGAAACGCTCGTACTCCTGCAGGCGGCGGATCAGCTGGGCGCGCGGGTCCTCGTCATCTTCCTCGATCTCGGTGGAACGGGGCAGCAGCATGCGCGATTTGATCTCCGCCAGCATCGCCGCCATCAGCAGGTACTCGGCGGCAAGCTCAAACTGCACGGCATCCATCAGCTCCACGTACTGCATGTACTGCTCGGTGATCTGGGAGACGTCGATTTCCAGGATATCGAGATTTTGCCGCTTGATCAGGTAGAGGAGCAGATCCAGGGGACCTTCAAAGGCTTCCAGGAACACTTCCAGGGCCTGGGGCGGGATATACAGGTCCTTGGGCAGTTCAGTCACGGCCTGCCCCATGACGACAGCGAAAGGCATTTCCCCCTGTTCGGGGCGAGAAGTGTGAGTTGTAGCCGCGTCAGCAGCGGCCTGTTCTTCGGGTTTGGAATCCTTGGCTGACACGTACCTACCTGTTGTTATGTGAGCGCCTGTGGACAGTATACCTGACTAATCCTCAAAAGGCGCTACATCTCCCTTGCCAGCACGCAATACGATGGGGAGGTCGTCTGCCAGGTCCACCACGGTGGTGGCCTCCATACCGCAGTAGCCGCCGTCGATCACCAGGTCCACCTCATGTTCAAGGGTTTCGCGGATGTCGTAGGGGTCGATCAGGGGCAGGTCCTCGCCGGGCATTATCAGGGTGACACTCATCAACGGCTCACCCAGATCCTCCAGCAGCGCCGCCGCAATGCGATTATCAGGCACCCGCAGGCCGACGGTCTTGCGCTTGGGGTGCAACAAGCGCCGGGGAACTTCGGAGGTGGCCTTGAGGATGAAGGTATAGGGCCCCGGCGTCCTGTGGCGCAGCAGGCGATACACCCTGTTGTCCACCCTCGCGTAGGTGGAAATCTCCGACAGATCCCGACACACCAGGGTGAAGTTATGGCGGTCATCCAGCTTGCGGATGCGTCGAATGCGGTCCAGTGCACCCTTGTCTCCGATATGACAGCCCAGGGCGTAGGCGGAGTCAGTGGGGTACACCACGACACCGCCCTGGCGGATGATATCCACGGCCTGCCGCACCAGGCGGGCCTGGGGATTGTCCGGGTGAATCTGGAAAAACTGGCTCAAATTAAACTCTTACTACTGTGTTGGCGGGCCAGCGAAACGTTCCCAGACGCCCGGCAGTCCCTCGAGGTGCGGCAATTCTACACCGAGTTGGGGGTTGTAGGGGCCGTCCCGGTGAAAATCGCTGCCCAGGGAAACCTCCAGTTCAAACTCGCGAGCCATACGGCAGAGCTGGGCGACCTGGTCCGGAGTCTGGCGGGCGCTGATCACCTCCAGGGCCTCCCCCCCAGCAGCGGTGAAATCCACTACCAGGCGGCGCAATTTCATACGGGTAAAGCGGTACTTCAACGGGTGCGCCAGTACCGCGACACCACCGGAGTCCACGATCCAGCCGGTGACCTCGGCCAATTCCGGCCAGAAGGCCTTCACGTCACCGATCTTGCCCTGGCCCAGGTAGCGGTCAAAGGCCTGGTTGTGATCCGCTACATGACCCTGCTCCACCATCCAGGCGGAGAAATGGGGGCGACCCAGCTGGCTGTCCCCGGCTTCCCGCAGGGCCCCCTCCAGGGCGCCGGGAAAGCCGCGCCCGGCCAGCCGTTCGGCAATCTTCTGGCCGCGATCGAGGCGCGCCCGGTCGAGCCGCGCCAGCCCCTGTTGTATCGCCGGCGCATCGACCTCGATACCCAGGCCCACCACGTGAATGGTCGTCCCCGACCAGCGACAGGAAAGCTCAACCCCGCTCACCAGCCGCATGGTCCGGGAATTGGGGGTATAATACGCCGCCGCGGCCCGATAGCCGGCCACGGTGTCGTGGTCGGTGACGGCCAGCAGATCGATATTCCTGGCCAGGGCCCGGTCCACGAGTTCGGCGGGTGACAGGGCGCCATCCGAGGCGCTGGTATGGGTGTGGAAGTCGATCAACACAATCTTTACACTTAGCGCCTTGGCCGGGAGAGGTCCCGCCCTGGCGCATCCAACAGGGAATCGCGCATGGTACCAGCCGGAGTACACCAGAATCCATGAAGCAATTAGCCGAATTTGTCCCCATAGCGCTGTTTTTCATTGTCTACCAGCTCAAGGGCGAGAGCATTTCCCTGGGTGGCTGGGAATATACCTTTGACGGGATTTTCACCGCCACCGGCGTCCTGATGGTGGCCACCCTGCTGCAGGTAGTGATCACCTATGCCATCACCAGGGAATTCGAAAAGCGGCTGCTGTGGCTGCTGCTGGCGGTGGTGGTCTTCGGCGGCGCCACCCTGGTGTTTCGCAACCAGATGTTTATCCAGTGGAAGCCCACTATATTCAACTGGGTGCTGGCAATTGCTTTCGGGGCCTCCCAGTTTATCGGCGACAAGAACCTGATGGAGCGGACCCTGGGCAGCCAGATCCACCTGCCGAAACCAGTGTGGAACCGGCTGAATATCCTCTGGGTGTCCAATTTCGCTATCGTCGGCGCTCTCAACCTGGTGGTCGCCTACGGTTTCAATGAAGAGACCTGGGTCAGCTATAAACTGTATTCCGCCATCGGCTTTACGCTGCTGCTGACCATCCTGACAGCCCTGCTGATCAGCCCCCACCTCAAAGAAGAACAACTCACGGATAAATAGGACGACCCCATGTACTACGCGATACTCTGCGAAGACGTTCCCAACAGCCTGCCCCTGCGGCAGCAGGCCCGTCCGGCCCACCTGGAACGCCTGCAGGAATTGCTGGACCAGGGCCGTCTGCTGGTGGCCGGTCCACACCCGGCGCTGGATACGGAAGACCCGGGTGACGCGGGCTTTACCGGCAGCCTCATCATCGCCGAATTTGACAGCCTGGAGGCGGCCACCGCCTGGGCGGACTCGGATCCCTATGTGGACGCCGGGGTGTTCAGCAAGGTCGCCGTCAAGCCCTACAAGGTCGCCCTGCCCTGAACGAGAACCAGACGCAGCGCACCTGGCCCATATTTTTTTACCATCGACAGAGCAAGGAAACACATTTTGCGATCCACCCTACCCCTTATACTTATCACCCTGTTATTATCCGCCGCCGGCCACGCCCAGGACGTGCGCTACGTCAGTGACAAGCAGTACATTCCCCTGCGCAGCGGAGCGGGCAGCGACTACCGCATCATCCACCGGGGCATTCCCTCCGGCACCCGCCTGACGGTGGCGCGCACCTCATCGGACGGCGAGTGGGCCGAAATCACCACCCAGCGAGGCACCACCGGCTGGATTCGCACCCAGTACCTGATGAAGGATATGCCCGCCCAGAACAAACTGGAGGCGGCCCAGCAACAGGCCGCGCAGGCGACGGAAAAAAGTGCCGCCCTGTCCACTGAGCTTGAGACCCTCAAGGCAGAGCGGGAGGAACTGGTGACACAGATCGATACCAGCGGCTCCCAGCTTGGCAATGTCACAGAGGAGTTGACGCAGCTCAAGCAGATATCCGCCAACGCGGTGCAGCTGGATATCGACAACCGCCGCCTGGTGGAAGAGTCGGAAAATTTACGCTCGGAAGTGGAAATGCTGGAGGCGGAAAAGCAGCGACTGCAGGACAAGCTGCAAAGCGAGGATTTCATCAACGGCGCCCTGGCGGTGCTGCTCGGCGTGATCATCACTCTGGTGGTGCCGCGCGTGTGGCCGAAACGGCGCAAAAGCTCGAGCTGGGCGTAACGGAACATGGCAAACAGAGGACAGACTAACAAAATGCAAACGATTGGTATGATCAGGCACGTTTTACTTTCCCTGGCACTCCTGTTGACGCCTCTGGCGGCAAACGCTGAATCGACACCGGTCAATCCGCAGGTTGTAATCAAGACCAGCGAAGGGGACATCACCCTGCGCCTGTTCCAGGATAAGGCGCCGCTGACGGTGGCCAATTTTCTCAGCTACGTGGACAGCGGCTATTACAGTGGCACCATATTCCACCGGGTAATTCCCAATTTCATGATCCAGGGCGGCGGTTTCCTGCCTGACTTGACGGAGAAGGAATCCGGCGACCCGATCAAGAACGAATCGAAGAACCGCCTGCACAATACCCGCGGCACTATCGCCATGGCCCGCACCAACGATCCGGATTCCGCCACTTCCCAGTTCTTCATCAACCAGCGTAATAACATGCGCCTGGACTGGGCACCCGGGCGCGAGGGCTATACCGTGTTCGGGGAGGTACTCCTGGGCATGGACATCGTGGACTTCATTGCCACCGCCCCCACCGGCAAGGTCGGCTCTTTCAGCGACGTACCGACGGAGCCGATCCTGGTCAAGGAAATCGTCCGCGTAACGCCCTGATGATCGCCCTCAGCGTCAACCTCAACAAGATCGCCCTGATCCGCAATTCCCGGGACACCACCAACCCTGACGTCCCGGAGCACGCGCAAATGTGTATCGACGCCGGCGCCGATGGTATCACCGTACACCCGCGACCGGACCAGCGACATATCCGCGCCAGCGACTGTTTCGAACTGGCGGATATGCTCGGCGTGGAATTCAATATCGAGGGCAATCCCATGGCGGGGCCGCGCAAGAGCGAACGTGCCGGTGTGGGGGATTACCCGGGTTTCATGGAACTGGTGCGGGAGATCCGCCCGGCCCAGTGCACCCTGGTGCCGGACGGTGATGCGCAACTGACCTCCGACCACGGTTTCGACCTGAAACGCGATGGCGAGCGGGTAGCGCCACTGGTGCAGCAACTGAAATCCCTGGGTATTCGCACCAGCCTGTTCATGGACCCGGACCCGGAACAGATCCGCCTGGCGGCGCAGACGGGTACCGACCGTATCGAGCTGTACACGGAATCCTACGCCCACGCGTTCAAACACAGCAAGGACCTGGAAACGGTGCT
Organism: Haliea sp.; assembly: GCA_009937575.1. Classification (GTDB taxonomy): domain Bacteria; phylum Pseudomonadota; class Gammaproteobacteria; order Pseudomonadales; family Halieaceae; genus JAACFI01. The sequence continues at coordinate 1,146 of JAACFI010000081.1, read as the reverse complement.
GCGCGCTTTCGTCGAGGCCGCCGAGGTGGCCGCCGGGGAGGGCCTGGGTCTCAATGCCGGCCACGATCTGGACCTGAACAACCTGCCCCGCTTCGCGGCGGATATGCCCGGGCTGCTGGAAGTCTCCATCGGCCATGCCCTGACGGTAGACGCCATCCGTATGGGCCTGGCGACAACGGTGGCGGCCTACCAGCGCGCCCTGGGGAAATCCTGATGCAAGCTGAACTGCAGGCACTGCTGGACAAGCAGGCGATCACGGAACTGGTCCACGCCTACTGCAACGCGGCGGACCGCCACGACCACGACAAGATGCGCTCCCTGTACCACGAGGATGCCATCGATGACCACGGCGCCTTTTTCAAGGGCCTGGCCATGGAGTTCATCGACCAGTTGCCAGAGATCCAGGCCCCCATGGCCATCCTCCACCATAACGTCACCACCCTGAACATTGCCCTGGACGGGAATTATGCGGAGGGCGAGGTGTATATCCTGGCCTTTCACCAGGTGAATACGGATGACAGTCCCATGGATCTGCTGATCGGTGGCCGTTACTTCGACAGATACGAAAAGCGCGGCGGCGTGTGGAAATTCGCCCACCGGGCGGTAGTGGCCGACTGGGCCAGAGTGGACAGCCCCTCAACGGTCACCCTGGAGCACCCCATGATCGAGGGGTCGCATATCGGCAGGCCGGGGCAGGAGGATCCCTCCTACGGGTTTTTCCGCCTGTTCAAGTGGGGGCAGCGCTAGCTCGAGTAGGCGGCTACTTTTTCCCGAAGCCAATCGGGGATTCGAGCCGGCTTCTTTTCGCTGGTATCCATGTGTACCAGCACGGCCCTGCCCTTTACCGTGACGCTGTCGCCCTGCAGCATCTCACACAGTACGGTCAGGGAGGAATTGCCCACTTCCGCACCGGTAATTTTCGCCACCACGTCCTGGCCATAAAAGGTTTCGGCGACGAAATCGATCTGGAAGCTGGCCAGTATCCAGTCCTTGGCGGAGCTGGGTTCGCTTTCACCGAGTGACTCCAGGAAGCGTACCCGGGCCACCTCGAACCAGGCGGCGATGACGGCGTTGTTGATATGGCCCAGGGCGTCGGTTTCGTAGAACCTCGGGGTGATGGTGACAGCAAATTTATTCATTCAAACA
>JAACFI010000080.1 GCA_009937575.1 Haliea sp. | reverse complement strand
GGAGCCCTGGCGATAGACTGGAAAGTGGTGAATGTGAGTCCCGAGAAGCACCGGGGATATGCTGTCCAGTGGTTCACAATGGCGGCGGTACTGACCGTTTTTTACTTCCTGCGCTGCAGCAATGCCTGGCAATTGCTGACCGGGCGTGAGAATCGGGGCGAATAGACGGAGTATATGGACCAGACTCATAAAAATCGTATGGTTTTGCTGTCGATCATCGGTATACCTGTGACGATGATCCTGGCGGCGACCTGGCTGTGGTATTACGTGGTGCAGGGTGACCTGGACCTCGTTGGCTCCCTTGGCACGGCCAACCGGGGTGACCTGGTACAGCCTCCCCGGCAGATAGACGAGGCGGAACTGAAGGAACAGACCGGTTTCCCGTTCAGTCTCAGCGATCTGGAACAGGCCTGTGAGCACAGTCTCTATGTGACCCGGCAGATTCACGTGGCCATGGGCAAGGAATTCAAGCGCCTGCGACGCCTCTATATCAGTGACGTTGAAGTGGCAGAGACCTCTCTGGGTGTCTCCACACTAAGTGACAACCGCCCTGCCCCCGCCAGTTTTTCCCGGCTTCTAGAGAATGAACATCGTGGTATGAAACAGGTAACCGCCTCCACCGCGGAGTTGGAACAGCTTTTCCCGGAGCTCGGTGAGGATCGGACAACCTGGTATCTGGTGGACCCCGCCGGGTGGATAATGATGTCCTACAATACTGAGGTCCCTTACAAGGATGTGATAGGCGACCTCAAATTTCTGCTGAAGAACTCCAGTGAGTGATGGCGCCATGGTTGATGCGATAGCGACAGAGCGGCCCACCTGGCGCGATTACAAGGAGCTCACCAAGCCCAATGTGGTGCTGTTGATGATCCTTACCTCGGCTATCGGCATGTTTATGGCGGTACCCGGGATGGTACCCCTGAATGCGCTGATCCTGGGTAATCTCGGCATAGCCCTCTGTGCTGGCGCTGCAGCGGCAGTCAATCACCTGGTGGACCAGCGTATCGACCAGAGGATGGCCCGCACCTACAAGCGGCCCGTGGCCCAGGGGCGGCTCGGTGCCCGCCAGGCGGCGCTGTTTGCCCTGGTCATAGGTGGGCTGGGCATGGCGATACTGATGATCTGGGTAAATGCCCTGACTGCCTGGCTCACCCTGGCCTCGCTGGTGGGCTATGCTTTCGTCTACACCATGTTCCTGAAACGGGCCACTCCCCAGAATATCGTAATCGGGGGCCTGGCGGGCGCCGCCCCTCCCCTCCTCGGCTGGACCGCGGTGACCGGCGAAATCCACGGCCACGCCCTACTCCTGGTACTGATTATCTTTGCCTGGACGCCACCTCATTTCTGGGCCCTGGCCATTCACCGCCGCGAGGAATACGCATTGGTCGATATTCCCATGCTGCCGGTGACCCATGGAGTGGCGTTCACCAAGCTGCACATCCTGCTGTATACCATCATCATGTTCCTGATAACGCTGCTGCCCTACGCTACCCGCATGAGCGGCCCCCTCTATCTGCTGGGAGCCGTCGTATTGGGGGGTGGCTTTCTGTACTGGGCAGTGGAACTGATACGCGACAGGAATCCCAATGCGCCTATGGAAACCTTTAAATACTCCATCATCTACCTGATGGCCCTGTTCGTGGTCATGCTGGTGGATCATTACCTGTTTCCGGTCAGTACATTGTGAAGATGCTCAGCGACCAGGCCAACCCGGCCCAGTCCCGGGGAATCCGACTGACGGTGCTGGCTATCGCCCTGTTTATGCTGGTGGTGGTCGGTGGCTTCGTGTATCGGATCCAGCAACCGCGTGTGATGACCACCACTGAAATGAAGGTGAATGGCCTGTACCTCTTGGAAACGCCCAGAAACTTCGGGGAGCTAAACCTGGTGGATCACCATGGTAAGGCATTCACCAGGGCGCGTTTCGAAGGCCGCTGGAGCCTGGTATTTTTCGGCTTCACCTATTGCCCCGATGTTTGCCCAACCACCATGTCCTTTCTCAACCAGTTCATGGGCGAGTTGGAGGGCACAGAAGCTGAAAATACCCAGGTGGTGCTGGTCTCCGTGGATCCGGCCAGGGATACGGTTGAACAATTGGCGGCCTATGTGCCCTACTTCAACCCGGATTTTATTGGTGTTACCGGTGAGTTTCTTGATATTCACCGTTTTGCCACCGCCCTCAACACCCCCTTCCGCAAGGTGCCGGGACAGGATGAAAACTACCTTGTCGACCACAGTGCCAATGTGGTACTGATTAACCCGCGCGGGGATTATCACGGATTTTTCAAGGCACCCCTGGATCTGGCGAAAATGAAAGTGACCTACAGGTCGGCCATGTTCCTGTGGGAACAGGGCCGGTAGTCACAACTCCAAAAGGTCAGTCAGTACCTACTTGCATATCAAGTAACCGCTCCTGTTGCTCCAGTTGCCGCTCTAGACTGGCGTCCAGGCGGGACTCCAGGTTCTGCTCGATCTCTGAGGACAAACTCTGCGGTGTAAAATCGGGTTGCGATATAGTTCTATTTAGAAACCTTGTGTCGATCTCCCTCGCCGCGGCGGCATAGGCCGATTCGTTTGCCGCCCATCCCATGGGTGCAATCTGGTTGCCCGATATAGTGAGGTTCTGGGCTGTGCCGGCCTGCGCAGTTCCCAGCGCGACCAAAGTGAATGCTAATAACGTTGCTCTCATGATGTGCTACTCCCTACAAGTGTTACCTGCGCGTTACTTGCCTGTTTATACGGTAACAGTATGGGGGTGGATCAGGACAAAACAAGGACCAAAGCACAAATTAACAGAAAGTTAATGCCTGTATAAGTCGTTGATATATATAAATACTATTATGTTTCTGTGACTTTGTACGCAATTTCGGTAACACTTAATCCCAAAAGTAACGCTGCATTGCCGGTGGAATAGGGTGCTGGAGTCACGAATTCAGGCCCGGACCCGGGGCGCGTGGAAATTTCTCATCGGATAGGCTTTAATGCCGGGACCCTGGCTTCGGGTATTTTCCGGGTCAGTGAACTTTTCCCTGCCAAGTAAGCGCCTATGTCCGACGAAACTGCTCCAATTGTCCTGGTGGACGGATCTTCCTATGTTTACCGGGCGTTCCACGCCCTGCCCATGTTGACCACCTCCGAGGGTCGCAACACTGGCGCCGTCAGGGGAGTGATCAGCATGTTGCGTCGCCTGCTCAAGGATTACCCTGAAAGCCCTGTTGCGGTGGTCTTCGATGCCAAGGGCAAGACCTTCCGGGATGATATCTACCCGGAGTACAAGGCCCACCGGCCGCCGATGCCGGATGAACTGCGGGAACAGATCGAGCCCATCCACGAGATCGTCAAGGCCATGGGCCTGCCCTTTATCTGCGAACCGGGAGTGGAGGCGGACGACGTGATCGGTACCCTGGCCCGGCTGGCCAGCGAGCAGGGCAGGGACGTGGTGGTATCCACCGGCGACAAGGACATGGCACAACTGGTAAACGCCCATACGACCCTGGTCAACACCATGACGGAAACAGTGATGGACGAGGAGGGCGTCGAGAAGAAGTTCGGGGTACCACCGTCGCTGATCATCGACTTCCTTGCCCTGATGGGTGATAAGGTAGACAACATCCCGGGCGTCCCCGGAGTGGGGGAGAAAACCGCCCTTGCCCTGCTGCAGGGCCTGGGTGGAATCGACGCCATTTATGCAGCACTGGACAAGGTGGCTGAACTGTCTTTTCGCGGTGCGAAGACCATGGGCGCGAAACTCGACGCAGAGAAGGATAATGCCTACCTGTCCTACCAGCTGGCCACGATCAAGACCGACGTGGAGCTGGAATATACCCCGGACCAGCTGCATAACGCCGACCCGGACAGGGATACCCTTGTTGAGTGGTTTACGCGCATGGAATTCAGGGGCTGGTTGGAGGAGCTGCTGGGGGAGGGCGACGCGGAGCCGGCTACCGCCGTGGACGTCGACTACCAGATCGTCAGCGCACAGGCCGAACTCGATACCTGGCTGGAGAAACTGGGCACTGCCGAACTTTTCGCTTTTGATACCGAAACCACAAGCCTGGATTACATGGAGGCGAGGATCGTTGGGGTGTCCTTCGCGATTGAACCGGGAGAGGCGGCTTACGTTCCCCTGGCCCACGATTACCTCGGCGCACCCGACCAACTGGACCGGGACGTGGTGCTGGCGCAGCTGAAACCCCTGCTGGAGGATGAAAACCGGCCCAAGGTAGGGCAGAACCTGAAGTACGATGCCAGTGTGCTGGCCAATCACGATATTACCCTGCGGGGCATTGCCTTCGACACCATGCTCGAATCCTATGTGCTGGACTCCACCGCAACCCGTCACGACATGGACAGCCTGGCCCTGAAATACCTGGGGCAGAAAACCATTCACTTCGAGGACATTGCGGGGAAGGGCGCGAAGCAACTGACCTTCAACCAGGTCAAGGTGGAGGATGCCGGCCCCTACGCGGCAGAGGATGCGGACATCACCCTGCGCCTGCACCGGGCCCTGTGGCCGAAACTGGAGGGGGAGCCCGGCCTCAGGGGAGTGTTCACCGATATCGAGCTGCCCCTGGTGCCGGTACTGTCCCGTATCGAGCGGCAGGGTGCACTGTTATCACCGGAGCTGCTGGGCCGGCAGAGTGAGGAGCTGGGCAAGCGGCTGGCGGAACTACAGGCCAGGGCCCATCAGCTGGCCGGACAGGAATTCAACCTGGGCTCGCCGAAACAATTGGGTGAGATCCTGTTCGAAAAACTGGAACTGCCTGTAATCAAGAAGACGCCCAAGGGCGCGCCCTCGACGGCGGAGGACGTCCTGGTGGAGCTGGCGCTGGATTACCCGCTGCCCAAGGTGCTGCTGGAGTACCGCAGCCTGAGCAAATTGAAGTCCACCTACACGGACAAGCTCCCCGAGATGATCAACCCCTCAACCGGTCGGGTACACACCTCCTACCACCAGGCGGTAACCGCCACGGGGCGACTGTCCTCCTCGGACCCCAATCTGCAGAATATCCCGATTCGAACGGAGGAGGGGAGACGGATACGCCAGGCCTTTATCGCGCCGAAGGGTTACTGCATCGTGGCCGCCGACTACTCCCAGATAGAGCTGAGGATCATGGCGCACCTGTCGGGCGACGCGGGGTTGCTAGAAGCCTTCCGCGCGGGGCAGGACGTGCACCGGGCCACGGCCGCGGAGGTGTTCGAGGTGGACGTGCAGGAGGTATCCGGCGACCAACGACGCAAGGCCAAGGCGATCAATTTCGGACTGATCTACGGGATGTCGGCTTTTGGCCTAGCCAAACAGCTACACCTGGGTCGCAACGAGGCCCAGCAGTACATCGACCGCTACTTCGAGCGCTATCCCGGCGTGCAGGACTATATGGATCGCACCCGGGCCCTGGCAAAGGAGCAGGGTTACGTGGAAACCCTGTTCGGCCGCCGCCTGTACCTGCCGGAGATCAATGCCCGCAACAAGATGCGGGTGCAGGCCGCTGAACGCACCGCGATCAACGCGCCCATGCAGGGAACTGCGGCAGACATTATCAAGCGGGCCATGCTGTCGGTGGATGCATGGTTGCAGCGCGGCAGTGTCGACGCCAGGATGATCATGCAGGTGCACGATGAACTGGTATTCGAAGTGGCAGCCAGCGAGGTCGAGGACGTCAGTACCGAAATTTGCGGCATGATGTCCGCGGCGGCGGAGCTGTCAGTGCCCCTGCTGGTGGAGGCGGGGGCAGGGGATAACTGGGACGAAGCGCACTGACAAAAAAATTTTAAAATTTGTGAACTATTACCATTTCAGCCGGTCTTAATTTACGTAGCGCATGCTACATCCCTTTTGTGGCTTTTCTCCATGAGCCGCAATGAGAAAGTCTCTAATCCCCAGAGACACCCAGATGACCCGGTTGCCTTCCCCCTAGAGGCAACCGGGTTTTTTTAATATGTTATGGAGTAATTCGGATCTCTGCTGGTGCGCAGTGCGCACCCTACGGGCGTTCCGATTCAAGGTAGGGTGCGCACTGCGCACCATTTATTCCACATCGCCTTCGTACACGCTCTCATCCGTCAACCAGGCGTTCAGCACCTCCACCAGCTCCTCCCGCCCAATATGCTTCAGGGCTGAAAATAACTGCGCACTCACCAGTTCCTCCTGGTCTTTCAACTTCGCGCGCACCTGCAGCAGGGTACTTTTGGCCGGGCCCCTCTTGAGCTTGTCGGCCTTGGTCAGCAGGATATGCACCGGCATGGATGCCGCCAGCGCCCAGGCGAGCATCTGCTGGTCGAATTCCTGCATCGGGTGGCGCACGTCCATCATCAGTACCAGGCCGCGCAGTGACCGCCGTCTCTGCAGGTAGTATTCCAGCTGTTTGGTCCACTCGCGCTTGACTGCCTGGGGTACTTTTGCGAAACCATAGCCTGGCAGGTCCACCAGGCGTTGATTTTCCGACAAGCGAAAGAAGTTGATGAGCTGCGTACGCCCCGGAGTTTTGGAGGTCTTTGCGAGCTTGCTGTTGCCCGTTAAGCTGTTGATAGCACTGGATTTTCCAGCATTGGAGCGGCCGGCGAAGGCCACTTCCCAACCCTCGTCAGGGGGGCACTGGGAGAGTTTGGCGGCGCTGGTCATGAAGCTGGCGCCGCGGTAATTGGGGGTGCCGGGGCGCTCGGCGTGGGGAACATCGGACATTACGAGATATTGCCTTTTTTGGTGCGGGTATCTCATATATAATGCCACAGCTTTTTTCGCCTGTTATCAAATGCTTGCGAAGCGAACTAGACCCTTAGAGAACCAGAGGTTTCCCATGAAAAAGCTTTTTGCTGCCGTTTTGATGATGTCTGCCGCGGGTGCGATGGCCGCCCCCGATATGGATAAGTACGCCAAGAGTTGCCAGGTCTGCCACGCCAATGGCGCGGCCAATGCCCCCATAACCGGTGACGCAGCGGCCTGGGAGCCGCGCATGGCCAAGGGCATGGATGCACTGGTGGCCGCCGTGAATAATGGTCTCAACGCCATGCCGCCCAAGGGTATGTGCTTTGACTGCTCCGACGAGGATTACAAGGCCCTGATCGAGTACATGGCCGCTCCCGCGGAATAAGCGGGTATCTCACCAACGACTATCTGGAATTGACATGAACAAAGTTGTAGCTGTATTCAGCCTGCTGCTGGGCTGGGCTTCCCTGGGCATTGCCGCCCAGGCCAACGCCGCCGGAGACGCCTCCGCGGGCAAGGACAAGGTAGCCGTTTGCGCTGCCTGCCATGGCGCGGACGGTAATAGCGCGGCGCCGACTTTCCCCAAGTTGGCAGGGCAGGGCGAAAAGTACCTGTTGAAGCAATTGCAGGATATTCGCGACGGTGCCCGCCCCGTTCCCACCATGGTGGGCCAGCTGGACGGCAAGTCCGACCAGGACCTGGCTGATATGGCGGCTTTCTACGCCTCCCAGGCCCGCTCCGGCGGGCAGACCGATCCGACTCTGCTGGCACTGGGTGAAAAGGTCTATCGCAGTGGCGTCGCCGAGCGCAATGTTGCCGCCTGTGTGGCATGCCACTCGCCCACCGGTGCGGGTAACGCTCCGGCGGGATTCCCGGCACTGGCCGGGCAGCACGCGGAGTACACCTCCGCCCAGCTGCGCGCCTACCGCAAGGGTCAGGAAGACGAGTCCGGTCGCACCAATGACGGCGATACCAGGATCATGCGCACCACGGCTTTCGGTCTCAGCGACGGTGAAATTGAAGCGGTATCCAGTTACGTTGCCGGCCTGAAATAATCGTTTCGGAACGGATAAAAGGTGGCTTTTTTGAGCCACCTTTTTTTATCCTCTTTAGAACATCATGTCCCGATTGTTGTCTCACTTATGCACAAGGATTCTATGGAGAGAAGCATGACTAAACGCCTGTTGTTATCCCTTTCACTGCTGGTTCTGGCGCCCCTCGCCTTATGGGTTACCTCTTCCCCCGACGTGGCGGCAGAGGAGACCTGGGTGGAAGGCACCCATTACGAGGTGATCAGCCCGCCGGTGAGAACAGCCAACCCGGACAAGATCGAGCTGGCGGAGTTCTTCTGGTACGGTTGTGGTCACTGCTACACTTTCGAGCCAGTCGTCGGCCAGTGGAAGAAGACCATGGCCGAGGACGTTGATTTCCGCGGGTCCCCGGCTATCTGGAACAACAATATGGAGCTGCATGCCCGGGCTTTTTATGCGGCGGAGGCCCTGGGCGTACTGGATACCATGCACCCGGTCATCTTCCAGGCGATGAACGTGGACGGCAAGCGGCTGGGCTCTGAGGAGGAGATCGCCAAGCTGTTTGCTGCCAATGGTGTATCCGAGGAGGATTTCAACAAGGCCTTCAATTCTTTCGGTGTCTCCAGCCAGGTACGCCAGGCGAACTCCCGCGCCCGTGCCGCCAAGATCACGGGCACGCCTTCCCTAATGGTCAACGGCAAGTACCACATAAGTACCCGCCAGGCGGGCAGTCAGGCCAACATGCTCAAGGTCGCTGATTACCTGATTGAAAAGGAAAGGACGGCTAAAGGCAGCTGACCTGCGCTTGAATTTTAAATAGTCTGTCCTTCGCCGAACCGCCATCTTCGGCAGCTCTAATAAGCGCTGCATATGCCATTTACTTTAGTTCAGAGGAGCTGCTGGGGATGTAATTTCCTGTTTCAGGACCGTCTGCAGCCATGGACGGCTGCAGCGAGCCCCCATGGATGGGTTCACGGCGTGTCCTGAAACAGGAAATTACATCCCTAGCGGCGGCTTATCAAAGGACTAAATTGCCAACCACTCCGGCACAGGCAAGCCTTTGTTTTCCAGGAACACCGGGTTGAACAGCTTGCTCTGGTAGCGGTTGCCGTAGTCGCAGAGAATGGTGACGATGGTGTGGCCCGGCCCCAGCTGTTGGGCCAGGCGGACGGCGCCCGCGAGGTTGGTGCCCGATGAGCCCCCCAGGCACAGGCCCTCGTCCTGGAGGAGTGAGAAGATGATCGGCAACGCCTCCTGGTCGGTGATGCAAAATGCCGCATCCACTTGCGCCTGGGCCACATTGTCCGTGACGTGGTTGATGCCGATACCTTCCACGATAGAGCTCCCCTCGCTGGGCTCCAGGTCGCCGCTGTTGAAGTAGTTGTACAGCGATGCCCCCGCCGGGTCGGCAATGCCGATTTTTATCTCTGGGTTACGCTCCTTCAGCGCCGTGGAGACGCCCGCCAGCGTGCCACCCGTGCCCACCGCGCAGACGAAACCGTCGACCTTGCCGTCGGTCTGCTCCCAGATTTCCGCGCCGGTGGTTTCCCGGTGAATTTCCATGTTGGCCAGGTTGTCGAACTGCCGGGCCCAGATGGCGCCGTGCTCCTCTTTCGCGGCGAATTTCTCCGCCAGGCGCTCCGCCGTATGGATATAGTGCTTGGGGTCGCTGTAGGAGGTGGCGCCCACCAGGTGCAGGTCCGCGCCCAGCAGTTCCAGGGAATCGATTTTCTCCTTGCTCTGGGTGATCGGCATTACCACCGTGCTGCGGTAGCCCAGGGCGTTGGCGAGCAGGGTGAGGCCGATACCCGTGTTGCCCGCGGTCCCCTCCACGATACGACCACCGGGTTCTATTTCCCCGGCCGCTTCAGCCGCCCGGATGATGCCCAGAGCGGTACGGTCTTTTACCGAGCCCCCCGGGTTGAGAAATTCCGCCTTGCCGAGAATGGTGCAACCGGTCTGCTCCGAAACACGTTTGAGGTGGAGCAGGGGGGTGTTGCCTATCAGTTGAGTGACGTCAGCAGCGGTGTGCACGCGGGAATCTCCGGGTAGTAAGGCGCAGAGTATGCCACAGAGCGGGTCGGGCGGTCAGGGGTTCATGTTCCGGTACAGGCGATGGGTGCGCAGGCCCGGGGCCATGGCTGCCAGGGGGAGTCGTGATGCAGGTATCGGCGGGACATGGGGCGGCGATGCCAGCCCGGGCATCCGGCCAAGCCACTACTTCTCGAATTTCATTACCGTTTTCCACCAGAGCTTTGGAAACAGGGCGCGCCAGAGGTACAACAGCTTTGCCTCGCTGGGATAGATGATATCGCGGTCTTTGCCTACGCCTTTCTCGATGGCATCGACGATCTTTTCCGGGTCCGCCAGTCGGCCGGAATTCTTCGACTCGATGATGCTGCCCGGGCTATCCGTGGCCAGGGTCTGGTCTACCAGGGGGGTGTTCACTGCCGGAGGGCATACCAGGTGGGCGCGTACGCCGCTGTCGCGGATCTCGTTCTGCAGGACTTCCATGTAGGCATTGACCGCCGCCTTGGTGGCGCAGTAGGCGCCCATTTTGGGTACCAGGGCAATACCGGCGATGGAGCCGAAGGCGATGATACGACCGGAGCCCCGTTCCAGCATGGATCGCAGGGCCGCCTGAACCATGTACACCGTTCCGAAGTAGTTGATCCTGAACAGCCTTTCCATGTCCTGATGGCTGTGGTCCTGGAGTTTGTGACTGGGCATAAGGGCCGCAGCGTGGACCAGCAGGTCTACCGGCCCCAGCTGGCTTTCGACTTCTGCCACTTTTGCTTCCACCTCATCCAGCCTGGAGATGTCGCAGCGGAAGGCGTTGAGGTTTTCGGCTTCGGCGGCAGTGTCCTGCAATGCCCGCTCGTTGACGTCGAAGATCGCCACCCGGGCGCCCTGTGTGGCCAGGCGCCTGGCGATGATCTGGCCCATACCGCTGGCTCCGCCAGTGACCAGTGCGACTTTGCCGCTCATGCCTATCATGATCCCTCCAGGGTGTTGCAGATTGTGGTGTGGACGTCATAGTGCGATGTCTGGCGTCCGGTGGGAAGCGCCCCAGCGGCCACTGAAATTGACGTTTTCATTTACAGGTTGGTCTGGTCGGTAATATGGTCGAAGGGCAGTTCTGTTCGTTGCACCACCCGTCGCAGTTCGAAGCTGGAGTGGACGCCGCTCACTCCCTCGATGCGGGTGAGCTTGCCCAGCAGGAATTTTTCGTAGTACTCCATGTCCGGGACCACAGCCTTGAGCAGGTAATCGGCGGATTGCCCGGTGACAACCGAGCATTCCATCACCTCGGGATACTCTGCGACTTCTGCTTCAAAGGCCTCGAAGCGATCGGGGGTGTGCCGGTCCATGCTGATACTGATATAGGCGGTCAGTTTCAGGCCGAGCCGGGATTGGTCCAGCAGCGTGACGTGGGCGCGGATGATGCCTGACTCCTCCAGCCGTTTGACCCGGCGGGAACAGGGAGTGGGGGACAGGCCAACCACCTCTGCAAGTTCCAGATTACTGATCCGTGAGTTGCGCTGCATTGCCTGCAATATGCGGCGGTCGGTGCGATCGAGCTTCATACGCGTTCCAGTGGATGGTTAGAGATATACAACAATTGCTTAATATTAGTGATTATATCCATTAAAGTGAAAAATGATAGAGAATAAATGCACAGTATTGGTTTATCAGCGCAATATTTGCATTCATTTGCTCCCCGGATAGCCCTATACTGTGCGCTCGGCTGATACATCACCCGCCGTGGCACAGGCCGGCAGGTTACCCTCTTGCCGGTTGCCAGTACAAAGCCTCACAAGGGCGAGTACCCCGGAAACGGGACGGGTGAACAGCCCTTCAAATTACGCACAATCAGGTACGACGACATGAGCAGTTTCGATCATCGCAAATACAAGGCGTTCAAGCCCATCCCCATGGGCAAGCGGCGCTGGCCCGACCGGGTCATCGACAAGGCGCCTCGCTGGTGCAGCGTAGACCTGAGGGATGGCAACCAGGCTCTGATCGAGCCCATGACCACCCGGCAGAAGTCCCAGCTCTGGGACCAGTTGGTGAAAATCGGCTTCAAGGAAATCGAGGTGGGCTTTCCCTCGGCCTCGGGCCATGACTACGATTTCGTGCGCGACCTGATCGACAATGACCGCATTCCCTCAGACGTCACCATACAGGTACTCACCCAGGCGCGGACCGACCTGATCGAGAAAACCTTCGAGGCCCTCAGGGGCGTACGTCGGGCGGTGGTTCACATGTATAACTCCACCTCCACGGTACAGCGGGAGCAGGTGTTCGGGCTCGAGCGGCAGGGCATCATCGATATCGCGGTGCAGGGAGCGAAGTTGTTGCAGGATTGCGCCGCCAGATACCCGGATACGGAGTGGGTATTTGAGTACTCTCCAGAGAGCTTCACCGGGACCGAGCTGGAATTCGCGGTGGAAGTCTGCGATGCAGTCACCGCCGTGTGGCAGCCAACCCCGGAAAAACCGGTGATCATCAATCTCCCTGCCACCGTTGAGATGAGTACGCCCAATGTGTACGCGGACCAGATCGAGTGGTTCTGCGACCACGTCAGCAACCGCGAGAGCCTGCTGATTTCCCTGCACACCCACAACGACCGGGGCTGCGCCGTAGCTGCCGCGGAGCTGGGCGTCCTGGCCGGGGCCGACCGGGTAGAGGGCACCCTGATGGGCAACGGGGAGCGCACCGGCAATATGGATATCGTCACCATGGCAATGAACCTGTACAGCCAGGGGGTGGACCCTGAACTCCAGCTGGGCAACATGGATGAAATTATCCGCACCACCCGTGAATGCACCCAGTTACCGATACACCCGCGCCATCCCTATGCCGGTGAACTGGTATTCACCGCCTTCTCGGGCAGCCACCAGGATGCCATCAAGAAGTGCCTGGCGAAGCGGGACGACCGCGAGCCCTGGGAAGTGGCTTACCTGCCGATAGACCCGGCGGATATCGGCCGCTCATACCAGGAGGTGATACGCATCAACAGCCAGTCCGGTAAGGGCGGTATCGCCTATGTGCTGGAGCGGGATTTCGGGCTGGAGCTGCCCCGCTGGCTGCAGATCGATTTCAGTACCGCGGTTCAGGGCTACGCGGAGGAGCGTGAAACCGAGGTGGGGTCGGAGGAAATATACCAGCTGTTCCAGCAGACCTATCTCGGCGACGATGGTCGCTGGAGCCTGGGCAATTACCAGGTGAGCCGGGAGAACCACGTCGACAAGCTGCAGGCCGAACTCCTGCAGGGCGCGGCAAGTCACACCCTGAATGGCAGTGGCAACGGCGTGGTAGCCTCTTTTGTGGAGGCCATGCAGCGTTTTACCGGCAAGCAGATCGTGCTGGTCGAATACAGCGAGCACGCCCTCAGCCACAGCGCTGACGCGGAGGCAATCTGCTATATACAACTCAACGTCGATGGGGAGCGCCACTGCGGGGTGGGCCGCAGCCACGATATCATCCAGGCGTCACTTAACGGCATCCTTGGGGCCATCAACAAGGCGGCCCAGAGCGACCAGGACGCGGCTGCCTGACGGCTCGCCGGGTAGCGTCCCGGCCGCGGCAATAATCCCGTGTAAATAGCGAGATGATTGTGTTAAAACCTTTACCCATTACAAGGCGGGGTCACACCCCGCCGCACCCCGCGGTTGTGGTGAATGGGCAGTCAACTGACAATTAATAGCGAATCGAGCTGGTCGCGCCTGAAGCAGCATTTTTCCGAGTCGTTTTCCGGTGAATTGGTTCACGGGCGCCGTGCCTCCGACATGGATCAGGTGGATGAGCACCGGCTCAAGCGCAGGCGTAGTGCCTATCGCTATATCCTGCTGCTGCTGGCTGTCATCCTGTTGCCCATCGATGCCCACAATCTCTACCTGGGTGAGCTGGTGCCCGCGGTTGGGGGCCTGCTGCTGCTCGGTATCCTGATGGCCAATATCCTGTTACTGAGCATGAACCGGGATGCTTTTCTTTCCCCGGCCCTGGTACTGCTGCTCAGTATTTCACTGGTTTCACTGTCCCTGTATTACGGTCAGAACTACGCCCTCTACCTGTTGTTTCCGCTGATGGTCGCTCTGCCCGTATTGCTGAAAACCCGCTGGGCGGTGTCCATGGCTGTGCTCAGCGGATTGCTGGTGTCGCCGCTGATCCTGACCCAGTACGATACCGCCACCTCGTCGATCATCGGTTTGAGTATGGGTCTCACCTGGCTGGTCAGTGCCTGGTTGGTGTTCTCCATGACCGAGCAGTCCCGCCGGTTGAAAGACATGGCTGTCAAGGACGCGCTCACCGGCGCTTATAACCGGCGCTATCTGGAGTTACAGCTGGACCACGCGCTGGAGACCTGGGAGCGCTACCAGCGGCCCGCGTCGGTGTTGCTGGTGGATATCGATTTCTTCAAACGCATCAACGACAAATTCGGGCATGCGTTAGGCGACATGGCCATCAAATCGCTGGTGGAAGTGATCTCCTCCAATATCCGCAGCGTAGATACCCTGTGCCGCTACGGTGGCGAGGAGTTTGTCGTGCTGCTCAGCGAGACCGCTGTGCAGGATGCGGCGAAGGTTGCGGAAAAATTGCGCAACCTGGTGGAGCATACCCGGGTGATGCCTGAGGGCACTATGACCATCAGTGTCGGTGTCTGCGACGTTGCCGTCGTCGACGATGTCGATCACTGGCTGAACCTCGCCGACGGCGCCCTGTACCTGGCCAAGCACAACGGCCGCAATCGGATTGAACTGGCTGAGTCGGTGGTGGAGCCCCTGGCACCTGTAGGGAAAACAATACCGGATTGGCGATGATCACAGGGGTGAAACTCAATGTTTCGAGCCTGCAAAGCGATTCTTGTCCTCACCCTGTTCCTGCTCAGCGGCTGCAGTAGCACCACCTTTTTCTACAACCGCTTGGATTTCATCCTACCCTGGTACCTGGACAAATACGTCGATCTCAACCGGGCGCAGGACAACTTCCTCGACGAGCAGCTGGCGCCCTTCCTTGAGTGGCACCGCGCCGAGGAGTTACCCCTCTACGTACAGATAATCGATGAAATTGATGCAACGCTGGACCGGGAAATGACCGCGGATGAAGTGGCGGCAATTTCACTGGAATTCGAGCGGGCCTGGTTCCGCCTGGAGGACCGTGCACTGGACTGGCTGCTTGCACTCGGGATACAGCTTTCAGAGAAGCAGGTGGCGGAATTCATGGCGGAACTGTGGGAGCAGCAGGAAAAGTACGAGGAGAAGTACCTGGATCGCAGTGATGATGAGTACCGCGAGGACAGTTACGACAGCCTGGTCGACAGTATGCAGGATTATCTCGGGCGACTTGACAGTGGCCAGAAACAGGTACTGGAAAACGCCAGTGCAGAGCTGCGCCGTTCAGACGCGATCTGGTTACGTGAACGGGCGGCCTGGTTGCGGCGCCTGGAGATGTTCATGCAACGGGAGCCCGGTTGGCAGGAGCTTATCAGGGGAGCGGTAGCCTCGCGCAGTGAAACGCTTTCCCCGGATTATATCGAGCTGTACGAACACAACCTGGCGGTGATTCACCAGGCCCTGGCGAAGGTGCTGAACAGCCGCACCGAGAGTCAGGACCGGCGCCTGCGAAGAAAACTCTCCGACCTGCGCCACTTAATCGAGCAGCGAAAGATCCCGCACCGCGCCCTTGTCGGCACTGGTGGCCATTTTGGCATAAACCTTGAGGGCCGCACTGACCTTGCGCGGGCGCGCTTCCCGTGGCTGCCAGGCCTTGTCGCCCCGCGCCTCCATGGCATCGCGCCTGTTAGCCAGTTCCTCGTCGCTGAGCGCGACATTGATCTTGCGACCCGGGATATCGATCTCGATGATATCGCCGTCTTCCACCAGGCCAATGGCGCCGCCTGCGGCGGCTTCGGGTGAGGCGTGGCCAATGGATAATCCCGAGGTTCCCCCGGAAAAACGCCCGTCGGTGAGCAGGGCACAGGCCTTGCCCAGCCCCCTGGACTTGATATAGCTGGTGGGGTAGAGCATTTCCTGCATGCCGGGACCGCCTCGAGGACCCTCGTAACGCACGATGACCACGTCACCGGCCTTCACCCGGTCGTTCAGGATGTCCTCCACTGCCGCTTCCTGGCTCTCGCAGACGTGGGCCGGGCCGGAAAACTGCAGGATACTCTCGTCGACCCCGGAGGTTTTCACCACGCAGCCGTCCTCGGCGATGTTGCCGAACAGCACCGCGAGGCCGCCCTCGGTGGAATAAGCGTTTTCGAGGGAGCGAATACAGCCGTGCTGGCGGTCGTCATCCAGGCTGGGCCAGCGGGTGTCCTGGCTGAACGCCGTCTGGGTGGGGATACCCCCGGGGCCGGCGCTGAAGAAGGTGCGCACGGACTCGTCCTCCGTGAGCGTGATGTCCCAGTTGTCGATGGCATCGCCCATGGTAGGGCTGTGTACGGTGGAACACTCCGAGTGCAACAGGCCGGCCCGCTCCAGTTCACCCAGTATGCCCATTATGCCGCCGGCCCGATGCACGTCCTCCATGTGATAAAGGGGCGTATTGGGGGCCACCTTGCACAGCTGCGGGATTTTGCGCGACAGGCGATCGATATCCCCCATGGTGAAATCCAGCTCCGCCTCCTGGGCTGCGGCCAGCAGGTGCAGGATGGTGTTGGTGGAGCCGCCCATGGCAATGTCCAGGCTCATGGCGTTTTCGAAGGCCTGGAAGTTGCCGATACTGCGGGGCAGTACCGATTCGTCGCCGTCACCGTAGTAGCGTTGGCACAGGTCGACGATCAGCCTGCCCGCCCTGAGGAACAACTGCTCCCGGTCGGCGTGGGTGGCCAGGGTGGAGCCGTTGCCAGGCAGGCTGAGGCCCAGGGCCTCGGTCAGGCAGTTCATGGAGTTGGCAGTGAACATGCCGGAGCAGGAACCGCAGGTGGGGCAGGCGGAGCGCTCGTACTCCTCCACTTTTTCGTCACTGGCGGAGTCATCGACGGCAATCACCATGGCGTCTACCAGGTCCAGTTTGTGCTCTGACAGTTTGGTTTTGCCCGCTTCCATCGGACCACCAGAGACAAATACTACCGGGATATTCAGGCGCATGGCGGCGTTGAGCATTCCAGGGGTGATCTTGTCGCAATTGGAAATGCACACCATGGCGTCGGCGCAGTGGGCGTTCACCATGTACTCCACTGAGTCGGAAATGATGTCCCTGGAGGGCAGGCTGTAGAGCATGCCGTCGTGGCCCATGGCGATGCCGTCGTCCACGGCGATGGTATTGAACTCCTTGGCCACGCCGCCCGACGCCTCGATCTCCCGCGCTACCAGCTGGCCCAGGTCCTTGAGGTGCACGTGGCCAGGCACGAACTGGGTAAAGGAATTGACCACGGCGATGATCGGTTTCTGGAAATCGTCATCCTTCATGCCGGTGGCGCGCCACAGGGCGCGGGCGCCGGCCATATTGCGGCCGTGGGTGGAGGTCTTTGAGCGGTAGTCGGGCATGGGCTGGCCTGGGTGCGTATCAAAAAAGGGAACGCAGGATAGCAAATTTGACGTCAGTCGCACATACGGTACCCGACCCTCCCGCCCGTTATGGCTATCGACGCCGTTTGCCGCCGGATTTACCAGGAAACCCGCAACCCGGTAGTCAACCCCCAGCCATCGTATTCACCGCCATCGTCGGCGGCATCATCCATGGTGGTGTACTGCAGCCCGGTCTGCCACTTGAATTTGTGGCCGTAAAAAAACAGGTTGATGCCGGCGAAGTATTCGTCGTACTCATCGCCGCGGTCACCCACGATCCTGTTTTCGTAGCGGTTAAGGCGCAGGCCGTTGTCGCCGTCGCTGTCCAGGTGGGTATAACGCAGGACAAGCTGGGTTGTTTCGGTGAAGGAATAAAAGGGCATCACCACCAGGCCCCAGAGATCGCGTTGCCCGAAGGCGCCGTCCCCGGCGGAAAGGTCGGTCCACAGTCCCCAGTTTGCCTGTTGCCACTGGCTGGAGAGGGAGACCACGTGGGAAAAGTCCCGGGTGTTGGCGTCCCTGTCCTCGTCGTTGTAGACGTAGTCCAGGGTGACCCGGGCCCTCTCCAGCCCCAGGTCAGTTGCCCAGTCGTAGCTGGCTGACGCGAGAGTGAAGTAGCTGGCGTCGGTAACACCCCACTCATCACTGTCGTCGCTGGCGAATACGCCGGCCTTGTAGGACAGCCGCTTGTCCAACTTGCCCGACAGGCTGATCCCGGTGAAATATTCCGCGGTGAACCAGAGATTATTGGTGAGATTGTTGCGCTCGGGGGTGAGCAGCTTCTTGGACGACGTGTAGCCATCCAGGGTGAAACCGGCAGAGTGCTTGAGGATTTTGAGGGAGGTGGATTCTCCCACCTGCCAGTCCACGTGGGCGTCGGTCAGGCGCTGGTAAAGATCACCGGGAGAGTTGTTCAGGTCAAAGTCCCCCTCCAGCTTCACTGTCCAGTCATCCGCCAGTTGCGAGGTAAAGCCGAAGCGGAAGCGGCGCCAGCGGGCATCGTCGTAGTCCCCCTCGTCCGCGTCGAACCAGGCGTAGTCAGCCTGCAAGCGTCCACTGAGTGCAAATGACTGTATAAATCCGGAATCCGGGTTGTCGTACAGTTGTGCGTGACGCCAGAGCCTGTCGTAACGGGACTCCGCTTTGTCGTCCCCGTGGGCGGGTAACGCGATGCTCAAGAGCAATGCCACCCATGCTTGGGCAAGCCTGTTAACTGAGGATATATT
This sequence comes from Haliea sp., assembly GCA_009937575.1. Lineage (GTDB taxonomy): Bacteria > Pseudomonadota > Gammaproteobacteria > Pseudomonadales > Halieaceae > JAACFI01. The sequence goes on along the minus strand of JAACFI010000080.1, from coordinate 9,020 downwards.
CATGCCCCGTCCATCGGTACGCCTAGAGTGTCTTGAAAAACACCTTGGAGTTGCGTTGAAGGTTGTAAAGTGACTGTTTCTGCCTGGGCAGGTCATCCCGTGAACTCTCAACGAATCCCTGCTCGAGAAACCAGTGGGCAGTCTGGGTGGTGAGCACAAATACCCGGTTAAGCCCCAGCCGCCGGGCCTCCTGCTCGAGCTCCTCCAGCAGTCGCTGCCCGCGCTGACCGCCGCGGTAATCCGGGTGGGACACGATACAGGCCACCTCGCCGCTACTCTCCTCCGGGAATGGGTAGAGGGCGGCGCAGGCGATGATGCGGCCGTCCCGCTCCAGCAGGCGGAACCGGGAAATCTCGGTTTCCAGCAACTCCCGGGAACGCTTCAGCAGAATGCCCTCCTGTTCCAGTGGCTCTATCAATTCCAGGATGCCGCCCACATCTTCGATATCCGCCACCCGGGCCTGCTCGTAGTCATCGTTGGCCACCAGGGTGCCGCTGCCGTCGTGGGTGAACAGCTCTTCCAGCAAGGCGCAGTCGTCGCTGTAGCTGATGATCTGGCAGCGGGAGACCCCTGCCAGGCAGGCCCGGCGGGCGGTGTTCAGTAAAGACAGTTGCTCGGGATCCTTCACGCCCAGCTTGCCGATGTCCCCCACCGCACACTGGCGCACCAGTTCACCCTCTGCGCCGCTGATGCCTGCGGCCCCACCGAACAGCAGTAACTTGTCGGCGCCGATGGCGGAGGCGCAGTGAACGGCAATATCTTCCAGTGCCAGGTTGAATATCTCCCCGGTGGGAGAGTAGCCCAGTGGCGACAGCAGGACGATGGAGTCGTCCTCCAGCTGTCGGCGTATTCCTGCCACGTCGATGCGCCTTACCTTGCCCGTGTGGTGGTAATCGATACCGTTGACGATGCCAATGGGGCGGGCGGTGACGAAGTTGCCGGAACAGACCCGCATGCGTGAGCCCTGCATGGGTGAGTTGGGCAGGCCCATGGACAGCAGAGCCTCAATCTGGGCGCGCAGTGAACCCGCTGCATCTTTCACATGCTCGAGGGCGGCGCTGTCAGTGATGCGCATATTGTCGTGAAATTCCGACGTCAGGCCGGCGCGTTGCAAGCGCTGGGCAATCTGTGGACGGGAGCCGTGAATCAGGACCAGTCGCACGCCCAGGCTGTTGAGCAGTGCGATGTCATGGATGATATTGGCGAAGTTTTCATGTTGCGCAGCCTCGCCCCCCAGCATCAGCACAAAGGTCTTGCCCCGGTGTGCGTTGATGTAGGGTGCGGTATTCCTGAACCAGCGAATATGTGCCCGGCCCGGCGTCGTCACGATATCTTCCAAGCTGTTGATTAATATTGACTTATCAAGGTTACCTAAACCGCGGCGGAATACCTAATGGCAATATTGCACAGTTGGTAAACGGGGCGGGGGATCAAAGGCAGTAGTGGCGGATGCACTGCTCCAGCAGTTTGATACAGGGGCCTATCTGTTCCAGCTCCAGGTACTCGTCGGGCTGGTGGGCGCGATCGATGGAGCCCGGGCCCATGACAATGGTTTCCATGCCAAGTTGCTGTAGAAAGGGTGCTTCCGTGGCGAAGGCCACCGCCTCGGCGCTATGGCCGGTCAGCCGTTCCGCCAGCCGCACCAGCTCGCTGTCGGCGGCCTGCTCGAAGGGAGCCACGTCCCGGATCAGTGAGCGCAGCTCGATGTCCAGTGCCGTCTGCTCGGCAATTCTTGCCACCCTTGATGCGATCTCGCCGCGAACGCTGGCGTTATCGTTCCCCGGGGTCATGCGCAGGTCGAAGTGCAGTTCCGCCTGACCGCAAATACGATTGGGGCTGTCGCCTCCATGGATACAGCCCAGGTTGAGGGTGGGAAAGGCCACCCTGAAAAGGTCGTTGCTGTAGCGTTCCCGCAGCTCCCCGCGAAAATCCATCAAGTCTCCCATTACCGCGTGTATACCCTCCAGCGCGCTGTTGCCCAGTTCCGGATTGGAGGAATGGCCCGCTTTTCCAGTCACACGCACCGCTTCCATCATGATGCCCTTGTGCATGCGAACCGGCCGCAGTGAAGTCGGCTCGCCGATGATCGCGGCCCGCGCTTTGGGCCTGCCCGCCGCGGCCAGGGCGCGGGCGCCGTTCATGGAGCTCTCCTCGTCGGCTGTGGCCAGCAGGATCAGTGGCTGCTTCAAGGGTTTGTCCAGGAATGCGCCGGCGGCGGCGATGGCCAGGGGGAAAAACCCCTTCATGTCGGTACTGCCCAGCCCATACAGTCGATTATCGCGTTCCGTGAGACCCAGCGGGTCGCTCTGCCAGCGGCCCTCGTCAAAGGGTACCGTATCGGTGTGGCCGGCCAATACCAGCCCCCCCGGGCCGCTGCCCAGGGTCGCGATCAGGTTGGCCTTGACCCCGTCCGCGGCTACCTCCTGGATCTCGGTGCGAAAACCCATGTCGGACAGCCAGCCTGCCAGCAGGTCGATTACCGCCCGATTTCCCTGGTCCCATAACGGGTCGGTGGAGCTGACCGAGGGGGTGGCTACCAGCTGGCTGAGCTGTTGCAGTACGCTTCTGTCGGGCTGGGGCATGGGGGCTCCACGGCAGGGGGCCGCTGGCGGCCGGAAACCACGGCAGCGGCGAGGTGCTGTCGTGGCGGTACCGTCAGTCTAGCCAAGGGCGGTGGCGCCGCCAAGTGGCGGTGCGACTCAGGGGTTGAAGATGCCCTTGAACAGGAAGAAGAAGATGATGGCCAGACCCGCCCCGGCCGGCAGGGTAATAATCCAGGACATGAAGATGGAACCGATTGTGCGCAGGTTCAGGGCGGCAATGCCCCGGGCAAAACCCACTCCCAGCACCGCACCTACCAGGGTGTGGGTGGTGGAGATCGGCAGGCCGGTGGCGGAGGCGATGACAACGGTGCCCGCCGCCCCCAGTTCGGCCGCGAAACCGCGGCTCGGCGTCAGTTCCGTGATCTTGCGCCCCACGGTGGTAATCACTTTCCAGCCGTAGGTCGCCAGGCCGACCACGATACCCATGGCGCCCACCAGTAGAATCCACCAGGGCATGGCTGACTTGGCGGCGATCTCGCCGCCCGATTGCACCGTGCTGGCCACTGCCGCCAGCGGGCCGACAGCATTGGCCACGTCGTTGGAGCCATGGGCGAAGGCCATGGAGCAGGCAGTAAATACCATCAGTACGGCGAATACCCTTTCAACGCTGCCGAAGCGGTTCATCTCGTCGTGAACCTCCTGGATGTTGCGCAACAACAGGGCACCAAACCCGGCAACGACCAGGCCTACAAGTGCAGAGATCGGCAGGGCATTGGCGAAATTGCTGCCCAGGCCAAGATCCAGGTCCATTCCTATATGCTTCAATCCCTTCAGCAGGGTGACCATGGAAATCATGAAGCCCACCATCCACATGTACACGGGAATGTAGCGCTTGGCCCGGTGGAAGGGGTCGTCGGTATCCAAAATCAACCGTTTTACACTCATGAACAGGCCGAAGGAAATGCTGCCGGCGAGCACGGGAGAAACCACCCAGCTGGCGACGATACCGCCGACCTTGCCCCAGTGGATGGCGTCCACGGAGATACCGACCGAGGCGAAACCGACAATGGCCCCCACTATGGAGTGGGTGGTGGATACCGGCCAGCCCTTGATACTGGCAATCATCAGCCAGGTGCCTGCCGCGAGCAGTGCCGACAGCATGCCGTACACCATGAGCTGCGGGTCCTCTGCCATCACGTCGGCATCGATGATGCCCTTGCGGATGGTGGAGGTGACCTCGCCCCCTGCGAGGTAGGCGCCCAGGAACTCGAACACCATGGCGATGAGAATGGCCTGTTTGATGGTCAGGGCGCGGGAGCCCACCGAGGTGCCCATGGCGTTGGCCACGTCATTGGCGCCGATGCCCCAGGCCATAAAGAACCCGAAAATACAGGCCATGATGAGGAAGACGTGGCCGTACTGCGCGATAATTTCCATGCCCGTTGCTCTCTTACTTGGCCATCAGGATTTGTAACCGGTCACCGACGGTTTCCGCATCGTCGGCCACGGTGCCCAGCAGGGAAAGGACCCGGTAGTAGAACATCACGTCCACCGGTGGCAGTTCCTGTTCCATCCTGAACAGCTTTGCCCGCAGGCTGACCGCCAGCTTGTCGGTGCCCCGCTCCAGTTTGTCCAGCTCCTTGAGCATGCCCTCGACCCGTGTCACCTCGCGCCCGCTGAAGCCGACTTCGAGCAACTCGTCCAGTTCCTGGATGGCCACCAGGGCCTGTTGGGAGGTGGCGGCGCAGGCATCGGTATACTCCTGGACCCCGGGTTGCAGTTTGTCGGGAAAGCGCATGCTTCGGCCCATGACGATCATGGAGATGTCCTTGGCGGTATTGGCCACTTGATCCTGTATCGCCACCAGGCTGAGCAGGTCCGAACGGGGCACCGGCAGGAACAGGCTCTTGGGCAGGTGACGGCGCACCGAGCGCTTCAGTTTGTCCGCTGTCTTTTCAGCGGCCACGATGTCCTTGTGGGCGAGTTTGGCGCGCTCCCAGTCGTCCTCAGCGGAGGCGCGAAACAATTCGGGCAGGTGCTGGACGGCCTCGTTGGCGACCTGCATGTGCTCCTGGATGGGGCGGATGGGTGAGCGACCGAAAAGGTTGCCCAGAGGGTTTCGGCTGGCCATTGTTATACTCCGGCAGTCAGACGGCTGCGCTAGTGTAGGGTGAGTTGTCGTACTTGTCACAAAATTGTCATAGAAACTTCATGCATCCGCTACCCCGAAGTGATGACCGAAATCAAGAGATAGGGGATTTTGCGCCCCGGGCGCTGTGTTAGCATGCTCGGCACAGGCGGGATAAGGCAGGGGCTTCAGGGAACTTCAGGATGGCGACCAACTTTGGCGAACAATTGATGGAGCACCGCCTAAACCTGTCCACGCTTGCCCGGGAACTGCATGAAGACGGCCGTCTGGGGGAAGAGGAACTGGCCCGGGTAGGCAAGTCCAGTATCGTCAAGGTGCACCCGCTGGTGTTCCTGGCGGAGCAGAAACTGCCCGATGCCGCCTCGCCCGGTCGCACCCTTACCATGGAAAGTCTTTTGGCCTGGCTGGGAGAGCGTTCGGGCCAGGCGGTGTACGAAATCGATCCCCTGAAAATCAACGTCAGTGCCGTGTCCGAGGTGATGTCCCGGGCCTTTGCTGAGCGCCACCGGATCCTGGCGGTGGAGGTCCTCGAGGATGAGGTGGTGATCGCCAGTGGCGAGCCCTACATCCGCGCCTGGGAATCGAATCTTGAGCATGTGCTGCGCAAGCCCATACGGCGCGTGTTGGCTGACCCCAGGGCCATCGCCCGGCATACCTCGGAGTTTTACACCATGGCCGGGTCCGTGCGCGGGGCCAGGGGTGCCGAACGCGCTGAAAGCGGCGCCGGCATCGGCAACCTGGAACAGATGCTGGATCTGGGCGCCATGTCCGAGCCGGATGCCAACGACCAGCACATTGTCAATATCGTCGACTGGCTGTTGCAGTACGCCTTCGAGCAGCGCGCCAGTGATATCCACGTAGAGCCCAGGCGTGATGTGTGCAATGTGCGCTTCCGCATAGACGGTGTGCTGCATAGCGTGTACGAGCTGCCTCAACAGGTGGGCGCTGCCATGATCAGCCGGGTGAAGATCCTGGGGCGTATGGACGTGGCGGAAAAACGGCGGCCACAGGATGGCCGTCTCAAGACCCGTGGCCCGGAGGGTAACGAGGTGGAATTGCGCCTGGCGACCCTGCCCACCGCCTTCGGCGAAAAGCTGGTAATGCGTATTTTCGACCCCGACGTGTTGCAGCGCAGCTTCGAGCAACTCGGCCTGGCGGATCAGGACCTGGCACGCTGGAAGCAGATGACTGACACCGGCAATGGTATCGTGCTGGTCACCGGGCCTACCGGCTCGGGTAAAACCACCACTCTTTACTCAACCCTGCGACAGCTGGCCACCGCCGAGGTCAACGTGTGTACCATCGAGGACCCCATCGAGATGGTGGAGGGTGCCTTCAACCAGATGCAGGTCAACCACTCCATCGACCTGGACTTTTCCTCGGGGGTGCGGGCGCTTATGCGGCAGGACCCGGATATCATCATGATTGGCGAGATCCGGGACCTGGAGACCGCCAACATGGCGGTGCAGGCGGCTCTCACCGGGCACCTGGTGCTGTCGACCCTGCACACCAATGATTCGCCCTCATCCATATCACGCCTGCTGGAGCTGGGTGTCCCGGCCTACCTGATCAAGGCTACCGTGAGGGGGGTAATGTCCCAACGCCTGGTAAGAATACTGTGTGAGCAATGCAAGGAGCCGGGGCCGTTGGACCTCGATGCCTGGCAGCAACTGACAAGTCCCCGGGAGATGGCGCCACCGCAGCAGGTGATGAACCCGGTGGGGTGCAAGGCCTGCCGTGACACCGGCTACCTGGGCCGCCAGGGCATCTACGAGGTGTTACTCAATACGCCGGCGGTACAGGCACAGATTACTTCTCACCTGGAATCGGCGAAGATTCGTGATATCGCCATGGGGGAGGGGATGCACACCCTGCGCCTCAGCGGAGCCAGCCGGGTGGCACGAGGTGAAACCACCATAGAAGAAGTGATGCGGGTTGCGCCCCTGCTGGATGCGTGATTCCGTCCGTAAAGCGATTAGATTATGACCCTGAATGTCCAATACCTGCCTCAAACCCTGGGACTGGAGGCCTCGGCCGCCTGGGATAGAATCCTGGAGTGCGCGGGAGACCCACTCGCACAGCAGCTGGGTGCGGCCGCCACCGATCGGGCGGTGGCCGCCCAACTGCCCAGGATACTGGCCTGCAGCCCCTTCGTTGCCGAACTGTCCCGGCGCAAGCCGGCACTGCTGCTGGAGCTGATGGACGGGGGTGACCTGCAGCGCAGCCTGGAAGAAGGTGAGTTTCGCAATGCCCTGCAGCGGTCCCTGGAAGAGGAGGGGGCGGAGCTGGAGTCGACGCTGCGCTGCTTCCGCCAGCGCCACATGCTGCGCATCGTGTGGCGCGATTTCTGCCGCCTGGCGGATACCCTGGAAACGGTTCGCGACACGTCCCTGCTGGCTGAGGCCTGTATCGCCGAGGCCCTCGACTATCACCATGGTGCACTGGAGCAGCGCTTTGGCGTGCCGCGGGGTCGCGACAGCGGGGAACCGCAGCAACTTATCGTGCTGGCCATGGGCAAGCTGGGAGCGCGGGAGCTGAACGTATCTTCCGATATCGACCTCATTTTCGCCTACCCCGAATCCGGTAATACCGACGGTGAAAACAAGCAGCTCAGCAACGAGGAATTTTTCACCAGGGTCGGTCGTGGCGTGATCAGCGCGCTGGACCAGATCACCGCGGAGGGCTTTGTTTTCCGGGTGGACATGCGCCTGCGGCCCTACGGGGAGAGCGGTGCCCTGGTACACAATTTTGCCGCCCTGGAGGAGTACTACCAGGACCAGGGTCGGGACTGGGAGCGCTATGCCCTTATCAAGGCGCGTCCGGTCACCGGTGACCCGGATAGTGCCCGGGAACTGATGGGTTCCCTGCGACCTTTCGTGTATCGCCGCTATGTGGATTTCGGGGTGATCGAAAGCCTGCGGGGCATGAAGCAGATGATCACTTCGGAGGTGCGCCGTCGCGGTTTACAGGCGGATGTGAAGCTGGGTCACGGGGGGATCAGGGAGGTGGAGTTTATAGCCCAGTGTTTCCAGCTGATCCGCGGCGGGCGCGACCTGGGCCTGCAGCAGCGGGAGTTGCTCAGGGTGCTCGAGGAGTGCGCGGTACTGAGTTGCCTGCCCCGGGAGGCGGTGGAGGAACTGCGCGCGGCCTACCTGTTCCTGCGCGACAGTGAGCACGCCATCCAGGGCTACCAGGATAAACAGACCCAGGCCTTGCCGACAGAGCCGACGCCGCGCCTGGCCATGGCCACGGTAATGGGCTTCGACAGCTGGGAGCAGTACCAGCGCCGGCTGGATGAACACCGCACCAGGGTGGCGGGGCATTTCAATGGCCTGATAGCGGATCCGGAGGAAGAGGCTGAGCCAGGGGACGGGGAGGACCTGCCCCTGTGGGGCGAGGGTTTGTGTGCAGAGTCCCTGCTGGAACTGGGTTACCGCGATGTGGAAGCCTCGCTGGGGCAATTGCTGGACCTGCAGCAGAGTTCGCGGGTGGCCACCCTGCAGGCGGAGGGCAGCGCCCGGCTGGAGCAGTTCATGCCCCAGTTGCTGCGGGCCTGTGCCGAGGTGGAAAACCCGGACATGGCCCTGGAGCGGGTACTTCCCCTGGTGGTGGCGGTGGTGCGGCGCAGTGCCTATCTGGTCCTGCTGATGGAAAATCCGCCGGCGCTGCGGGAACTTGTGGTGTTGTGTGGCGCCAGCCCCTGGATCGCGGACCAGATGGCCCGGCACCCGGTGTTGCTGGATGAACTTCTGGACCGGGCCAGCCTCTACAGCGCTCCGGACAAGGCCCTGCTGCAGGACGAATTGCGACAGCAGGTGGCGCGCCTGGCCCTGGACGATCTGGAAGCGCAGATGGATGCCCTGCGCTACTTCAAGGCCTCCCATGTTCTGCGGGTGGCCGCCAGCGAGCTGGCGGGACGCCTGCCCCTGATGAAGGTGAGTGACAAGCTGACCTGGATCGCCGAGGTCATACTGGAGCATGTGCTGGAGGTGGCCTGGGCCGACCTGACACGCAAATACGGCGAGCCGCAGCGGGACAGCGATGGATACGGTTTCGCAGTGTTCGGCTATGGCAAGCTCGGGGGTATCGAACTGGGCCACGGCTCGGACCTGGACCTGGTGTTCATCAGTGACGCCGCCCGCCAGGGGGTGACCGACGGCAGGCGCAACATCGACAACACGGTGTTCTACACACGCCTGGGTCAGCGCATGATCCATATCCTGGAGACGCGCACGGCCCTGGGGCAGCTTTACGAAGTGGATATGCGCCTGCGACCGTCCGGCGAGTCGGGCATGCTGGTGACCACATTCCAGGGTTTTCGCAGTTAC
>JAACFI010000396.1 GCA_009937575.1 Haliea sp. | reverse complement strand
CCCATCATGATCTCGCGGGTACGCACGTTCAGGCCGCGTATATCCTCCACACCATCTACCTGGCGCAGGCGCCACTCGAGTTCCTCGGCCAGGCTCATCATCTCGTGGTTGACACAGCCGTCCGCCGGGGTCTTGATGATGACCGCGAACACGTCGGTACTCACCGAGTAATTGGAGATCACGAAGGAGACGTCCTTGTTGTAACGGGAATCCGCGCGAAGCTCCGGGGCGCCGGGATCCAGGTCACCGATCTGCAGGTCCTGGGCCACTTTCAGGCCGACTGCCGCCAGAATAATGCTGACGATGATCGCAGCGGCCGCCGGGCCCTTCTTGGTGAACGCCAACAGGAAGCGCCACAGCCAGTGCATGTCCTCCATGCTCTTGGGCGGACGAGCCGCCAACTCAGCACACCTGCGGCCCACACCGGTGTAGGACAGCGACACAGGAATCAGGATCAGGTTGGTGAAGATCAGTACCAAAACACCGATACTGGCGGTGATCGCCAGATCCTGGATCACCTGGATCTGGATGATCATCATTACTGCGAAGCCGACCCCGTCAGACAGCAGGGCGGTCACACCCGCCAGGAACAAGCGCCGGAAGGTGTAGCGGGCGGCGATATAACGGTGCGTTCCGCGACCGATATCCTGCAACACCCCGTTAAGCTTCTGCGCCCCGTGACTCACCCCGATGGCGAATATCAGGAACGGCACCAGGATCGAGAAGGGATCCAGTTCGTAACCGAAGGTAGCGAGGATACCCATCTGCCACATCACCGCGATAAGCGTAATGAAAATCACCATCACGGTGGAGCGGAAACAGTGTGTGTACAGGTACAGCAACAGGGTGGCGATGACCACAGCCACTGCGAAGAATCCCATTACCACCAGCAGGCCGTCGATCAGATCGCCCACCAGCTTGGCGAAGCCGATGATGTGGATAGATTTGTCCGGATTATCCTTGGTAAAACGATCGCGGATCTCTTCCAGCTTTTTCGACAGATCGGCGTAGTCCAGGCGCTCGCCAGTCTCCGGATTATTATCCAGTAGCGGCACGATAATCGCGGCGGACTTTTCGTTGTTGGCGACCAGGTCACCCATAATGCCGGCCCGGGCGATATTACGCCGTACCTCGCCAATGGATTTGGGTGAGCCGTCGAAATCCCCTGGTATAACAGGTCCACCCTCGAATCCCTCTTCGGTCACCACCCGCCAACGGGTGTTGGGGGTAAAGATCGATTTCATGCCGTTCCGGTCAACACCGGGTATGAAGAAAATCTCGTCGTTGACCGTCTCGAAAAACTTGAGGTTCTCCTTGGTAAAAAGGGTGCCCTCTTCGACCGCCACTACGATACGCAGGTTGTTACCCAGGCCACCCCCCAATTCATTCTTGTTGTTCTGGTAGTTGATCACGTACTGGTGGGTCTTGGGCAGGGTCTTCTCGAAGCCCGCCTGCAAGCGAATCTTGGTTGCCTGATAGCCTAGAATTAGCGTGGTGATGACACAGAGTATCACCACCAGGGCGCGGTTGTTGAAAACCAATTTCTCCAGGAAAGTCCCGGACTGAAGGTCAAATTCGTGTAGATCCCCGATAATCGGGAGATCCGACTGTTGTCCATGAGCCATTTCTGAGTCTCCGATATCGTGTAGTTATTGAGGAATGGCGACTTTCTGGATGCCGCTGGGGCCACCCAATAGCAGAGTACCCTCGGATCCCTCCGCGACCGTGAACACCATTCCGCCAGGATTTATGGGTAGCCGCGAAAAACTATGTCCGTTGTCTGTGCTCAACAGAACCTCCCCGGCAATCCCCACGAACACCAGGTTGTCATTGGACAAACGGGTAGAATCGACCAGGGCACTGGTCGGCGGCTTCTCCACGACCTCCCAGTTGGCACCGAGGTCCTCGGTACGAAACATGCGGCCGCGCAGTCCACCCATCACGATGGCACGGTCGACGGTATCATTACTGGTAAAAAAACTGCCTTCCCAGGGCACCGTGTGTACCCGTTTGCCCGACGGGGTATCCAGGGTTGCGTCTCCCACCATCAACAGCCCCGCCTCCCCGGAGAGGAAAAACATGCGATCACCCGGTAACTGGGCAAAATCGAAAACGTGGTAGAAAGAGTCGTTTTCCATGTGGTGCAGCACGTGCTTCCAGTTCTTCCCGCCATCTTCGGTGCGTAAAATCATGCCGTAGGCACCCAGCGCGTGGCCGGAGGTAGTGGTGTGCATGCGAATCTTGAACAGGGGTTTGTCGGCACCCTGGGAGATGGCGAATTCCATTTCCTCCACGAGGTAGGGATAGAGTGGTTCATTAGGGTCTTCCGCGGCCATTTTCTGGTACAAAGCCAGCCCTTCCTGGCCATAGCGAATTCCGTCGAACTGCTTTACCCAGCTCTTGCCACCGTCGGAGGAATGCAGGATGACGCCCTCGTGGCCCACCGCCCAGCCGAGTTCAGGCGAGGGAAAGTAAACATCCAGAATGGCACTGCGCACCGGCACTTCGGCCTGCACCCAGTTTTCACCGCCGTCATCGGAATAAAGAATATGACCACGGTGCCCGGTCGCAAAATGACGGCCGTCAAATTTCCTGATCGTGTAGATCAGGGATTTCGTCGCCAGCTCGCTGGGTACCGCGGGCAATTCCAGTACATCGTACTTCTTTGCCGCCCATACGCCCGAAGACCATGGAGTAACCATCACCGCCAGCAACGCGGCCAGCAAGGCATTTCGTACTTTCATTATATTACTTCCATCCTTGTATAAGCCTCAAAATAAAAAGGGCGCTGCAAGTGCAACGCCCCCTGGGACTCGGCAGTTTAGCGGATACCTCCGCGCGCCATGCCTTTCGCACTGAAGTACTTGTCGCCCTGCGTGACACCGTGCTTATACTTACCGGGGATGGGCTTGCCGTTCAGGTTGTAGATACCCTGGAGGATATCGTAGGCACCGTAGGGCATGGAGTAATAGTAGCCCTTATCCCACAGGTTCGAGCCATAGGCGAACTGGATACGCCAGAGATTGCCACGACCGTCGAAGTTCTCGCCGATCATGCCATTCCAGGTATCTTCGTTAATGTAGTAACGGCGCTTATTGTAGAGGTGACGGCTGCCTTCCTTCAGATTGGCTTCAACAACCCATACGCGGTGCTTTTCCCAGCGGATGTATTCCGGCTTGAAGAACTTCTCGCCCAGCATATCGGTGATCTGGGTCTGAAAGTTGAAGTCCCAGTTACCGTTGGGAATGTAGATCTCCCGCTTGCCGAGCAGTTTCCAGTCGAAGCGCTCGGGGGACCCGTTGTAGATGAAAGAATCATCATAGGTGGAGGTACCGGCGACACCCGGGTTGGGTGTATCAAATGACACCGCAGGCGCCAGGCGCACACGGCGCTGTCCTACCAGGTACTGCCAGGCCTTACGACCACGCCCCTCGGTGTAATCCGCACCCGGCTCATGCACCAGGAGAATCTCGCCCGCACGACGCGCCGGGGCCATGTAGTTGATTCGCAGCTTCAACCAGGGTATATCCCCTGCGAGGCCATCGCGCGCCCCTTCCTTGAAAGCGGGGAAGGTATTGGTCATGAGGCCGGTGGTCGACAGAATCGGCTTGCCACTGCTGCTGACGTAATAGACATCATAATGGTAGGTGTGGTCCTCGCTGAAACGAATCATGTGGTTCCACATCACCTCCAGGCCGTTTTGCGGAATCGGGAAGGGTACCCCGGGCAGGTTGCCCTCGATCTTCAGGCCATCTGCCACCATATTCGCATTGGTGGCATTTTTCTGGGTGTTATCTGTGATCCACTGCGGCGGCACGTAATCCCTGTGAGTGGGATAAATATCCATGCGAAAGCCGTCAGGGCCATACTTCTCGATAATGGCTATCTGGCCCTCGGTTAGGTGGTCCAGGTGATCCTTGTAGTTGTTGATATCGACCGAGAAAAGGGGCTTCTCGTCGGGATAGGGGTTGATGTAGTTATCGGAGCCC
>JAACFI010000395.1 GCA_009937575.1 Haliea sp. | reverse complement strand
GCATTCGGGCTGCTGACCCGCCGCCTGAGGGGCCTCACCCGCGCCTTGCAGGCCTTTACCGACTCGGGATTCGACCCGACGATCGCCGCCCCCTCACTGCCGGGGCGGGAGTCACCACGCGGGCGCAGCGGTGACGAGATCAACCAACTCGGCGATGCCTTTACCGCCATGGCCGGCAAGATCCACGAACAGTTCGATGCGCTGCAGGAAAACGACCGCCTGCGCCGAGAGCTTATCAGCAATGTATCCCACGACCTGCGCACGCCTCTGGCTACAATGCACGGCTACGTGGACACCCTGCTACTCAAGAACGAGGAACTGGACGCGGCCTCGCGGCGACACTACCTGCAGATCACCCGCAAACATACGCAGCGCCTGGGCATCCTGATCGGCGACCTGTTCGAGCTGTCCAAGCTCGACTCCGGGAGCATGCCCCTGTCACTGGAGAACTTTCCCCTGGCGGAACTGTTGCACGACGTGGTGCAGGACTTCGAACTGGAGGCCCGCCGCAAGAACATTGATCTGCAACTGAACAGCGAATCCGGGAGCGCTCTGGTACACGCCGACATCGGGCTAGTACAGCGGGTACTGGAAAACCTGATCCGCAATGCCCTGAACTACACACCCCCGGGGGGGCGAATCAGCCTGGACATCTGCCATCGCCCCGAACGGGTCGCGGTCAGTGTCTCGGATACGGGCTGCGGCATTCCACAGGACCAGATCGACAACATCTTCGATCGATTTTACTGTAGCGACCACGGGCAGGACGCCGATGGCGATTCGAGCGGACTGGGCCTTGCCATTGTAAAGCGCATCCTGGACCTGCACGGCAGCCGGATTACTGTGGCCAGCCGGATGAACGAGGGTACTCGGTTCGAATTCAGCCTGCCTGCACCCCGGGCGGCGTAGGTCTAGGCAAGGGGCTGGTCTGCACCGGGAATCTGGTTGAGGAGAATATCCGACTCCCCCACCAGTTCCTCGAGGTCGTCGATGCCGAGCAACTCTTACTTGAGGGATTCCTCCATCCGCAACAGTTGAATCAGGGTAAAGGCAACCTGCCAGTCCACCCGGCCTGTCGAGCCCCATCATGCTGACCAGGCGCCGGGTGAGCACTTCGGGTTCGAATCCGAAATGCTCCGCCAGTCGCGTCACGCTATCGGGCATGGCGACCTTCGCCATGGCGATGGCAGTGTCTGCCTGCATCTTGCTTCCATCGAAGGTGATCCACTTCTCGGGCACTACCTCCACCACTACCCGACGCTCGGAGTCGAGCAGCGAGATAAAGGCTTGCTGTACCGGGGCTATAGGCGGCATCACACGCCTGGCCAGCGCGGGGTAAAACCAGGCCTTGGTCTGCTCGTCATTGTGAATGCGCACCCTCCCCTTGGCTGTCGCGCTTTTCAGTCGCCCGATCGACGTGCCGACGCCAGTCACCGCCACAGAGACGCGGGGGTCGCGCTCGATGGCACGCATACGCGCGCGCTGGGTGGTCAGGGTCACCCAGAAACGCCCGTCGCGCCAGACGTAGCTCATGAACACGCCCACTGCCCAGTGGTCCCTGGTGGACCACATGAAATTCAGCTCGCTTTGCTCGCTCAACAGTTGTTCCAGGACCTCGTCATCCAGGTTGTACGAGCTGACATCCTCATAATTCTCGCTGGCCACGGCCTCCCCCTGTCGTATCAGATTTCAGGCCTGGAGAAGCGCCTGCATTCATTACCCATATACCTGGCCAGCTCTTTCGAGATCCTGCGCAAATTCCAGGCAAAAAAAGGTTTGATCAAAGGCGTGATAAATCCGGCTGCGCCGTTCGGCTCGATGGCCACCGTCCAGACCAGGCGGCAGCGATTGTTGCCGAGATCCGTGACCCGGTACTCTTCGGCGAAGGGTTTGGGCGATGTCCATTCGACTTTATTGATCACGTTGACCCATTCCGACCAGGCGTCAGCGTCTTCGAAGCACCTGAACAGTGTTTCCGGACAACAGGGCAGGATAATTTCCGCGGGAATGACAAGTTTCGCGCTGGTGAAAAGCCAGGCCGACCTTTTCACACTCGTTTCTTGAATCGGTCATGAAGGTGCAAAAAGCTCCGGGAGCTCCTCGTCTTCTGTCTCCAGGATCCTGTCGACCCAGGCGTGGAACAGCTGCGACAACATCACGCACTGGTAGCTGCTCTCTTCCACCGCACTGACACCGGCAAAGCAGGCGATACTGACGTGTGGAAACACCGTCCAGACACCCGCCAGTAATGCATCCCTGGGCCAGTCCTGTTCCGAGCGATCGCCGACGATGTCTGCCACGGTACCCGGACAACTGACTCGCTGGTGCGGGCCCCACTGATAATACAGGGCCTGGCTGTAGGTATCGGCGCCAAACGTGTTCCTGTGCAGAACCGTGAGATGATAGAAGTCGAGGTAACCGTCGTAGGCGATCTTCCAGTTCGGCCCCTTGAGCACGCGGTCATCGAAAAAGTGCCATTGGCTGAAATCAAAGTTCAACAGAAGCTCGTCGTAGTGGCAGAGAAAACTGCCGATATCCAGGGTCGAGCGCGCAGCCAGCTGTAGTGCTGGATCGTCCAGTGGCTCTTATGCCCGGTTTCCGCTCTGTAATGCAGGCCATTGCGGCGCAGGGCCCCTGCAGGTGCCGGCGCACTCGTTCCCGCTGATGCATCAAACGTTGCCGGGAGCGCAGCAGGTCCCGTTGCAGCGTAAATCCAATGTATGAAGCCTCGTAGGCAACCTGAACGGTGTGTTTGGGAAAGTGTTTCCGGATCTTGGCCAAGTGCCCTTACAGGCCCTTCAGGGTTGGCCTACACCGAAAACTGAGAAGTTCCCCCGTTTCCTTGTTCAGCGCTGAACCATGGTACTGCGTATCATCGACATCCAGGCCGATATAGACTATTTTCTGTTTCATAGACGCCTCCGCTCATTGCTAGATCACTCTGACGACGGAAACGTACATTTGAAATTTGGTGAATCTTCAATAGTGTCGCGCCACAATATGGCCAGTCCGCAGGACAACATACTTGCCGCTTGCCGCCAAGTTTGCAGCCGATACTTAAAGTGTTACTGAGCGCATGCTGCTGCTCTTTCGGACAGTTGAGTCGCGTCTCGCGAAAATTCTTTAAGACCGTAATGAGGTGGAGGCGGAAGTTTCCACCGATTACATCTGGCTGCTAAAAAAGACCGCTATCGCCTATTGAGACATTTTGTCTACACTGTGTTAGACATCTGCAGTCAATCTACAAGCAGGCCCACATGAATACTGGCAATCTGGGTGTTCAATTACGCAGCGCTGTATAGATTAACGTTAGGTCGAACGAAAGCATGATTTTTGGGGGGGAGATAAATGCCGATCCATTTCAATGACCGAGACGTCGTTTCTAAGGTTGCAGGACTGAGTTCCGCTTTGATAGTGCCCTGCTATATGTGTCCTGCAGTGACTGTATCGGTGCGAGAAAAGAAGCCCTTCATTCAGCTATTCAAAAGCTTTCTCAAATCCGCCCCTTACGAAGAATACATCACGACACTGCAAGCCCGATTACAGGAAAATGGTGTAAAAACGAAAGTCTTCAAGAGTGCTCCTTCTCATGAATGGTTTATGTGTATGTGGACTTCAGGAAAAAGAAAGAAGCTGCAGAAATACGCAGAACAATATGATGCTGTAATAGTATTGGGCTGCGACTCAGCTACAGAAACGGTACGCGAGGCACTCAAATCAACCGACTGCAAATTGATAGAAGGCATGGAAGTTGCCGGCATCATGAACGCACAAATAAGGTTCCATTTACCAGGTAACGTTTCATTTGAGAACTGTAAAATAGTTCCCATATCGCAGTTGAGGCAGAAAGAAGGCGAGTTGGAGTGACACACCACTTTTGAGGAGCTGATGCTATGGATAGAGAATTATATCAGAAGCGTAGCAAGGCCAATCAACTCGACCTAATTAAATGCGGTGGTTGTTGGCGGCGTTAGATTTTATCGGCTATCGATAAAACAATTTGTCTCGTG
>JAACFI010000394.1 GCA_009937575.1 Haliea sp. | reverse complement strand
TGTCTGCGGGTATCGCACAGGCCGCGGACAAACCCAACATCATATTCGTGCTGACGGACAATCTGGGTTACGGAGAACTGGGGGTCTACGGTGGTGGAGCGCTCAGGGGCGCACCCACACCGCGCATCGACGCCCTGGCGGGTGAAGGCATGCGCCTGACCAACTTCAACGTGGAGGCCCAGTGCACGCCGAGTCGCTCGGCGATCATGACCGGGCGCTACGCCGTTCGATCGGGCACGCACTCGGTGCCACTGTCCGGGGGACTGGACGGCCTCACCCAATGGGAAGTGACTATAGCGGAACTATTGTCACAAGCCGGTTATGCCACAGGACATTTCGGCAAGTGGCACTTGGGGAGCAGTGAGGGCCGCTTCCCAACGGATCAGGGGTTCGACGAGTGGTACGGTATCTCCAAAACGACGGATGAGGCCTACTGGCCCGATTCGGCGGGTTTTAAACAGTCCGGCATCGAGCCCACTTATGTCATGGAGGGTCGCCGGGGACAGAAGAGCCGCAATCTCGCGGTCTACGACCTGGAGCAGCGCCGCCTGATCGACCGCGAGGCAGTGGACCGCACCGCGGACTTCTTACGGCGACAGGTCAAAGCGGGCAAACCATTCTATGCCTACGTGCCGCTTACCCAGGTGCACTTCCCCACACTGCCCCATCCGGATTTTTCCGGCATTACGGGCAACGGCGACTTTGCCGATTCGATGGTGCAGACAGACCACTATGTAGGGGAACTGCTGGACCTGGTGGACGAACTGGGTATTAGCGACAACACCATCTTCGTGTTCACCAGTGATAACGGCCCGGACCCCAACTGGCCTTACCAGGGCTCTGCCGGGCCATGGACAGGATACTATTTCACCCACCAGGAAGGCTCGCTGCGCGCCCCGTTTATTATCCGGTGGCCAGGCAAAATTTCGGCTGGTCGGGTCAGTAATGAGATCGTGCACGAGATGGACACGTTTGCGACCTTCGCACGTATCGCGGGAGTCCAGGTGCCGAGCGATCGCGCAATTGACGGAGTGGATCAACTGGATTTCCTCCTGGGTAAGCAGCGGAAATCGAATCGAGATAATGTTCTGGCCTTCGTCGCGGACCGGCTGGAAGCGATCAAGTGGAATCACTGGAAACTGGAGCTCTACGAGCAGCAGCGGGACTGGTGGACACCGCCCGCAAAATTCGGCACCCCGAAACTCTACAATCTGTTGGCCGATCCCCGCGAGGAGTATCCCGAGACTTCGATCCGCAACAGCTGGGTGGCCCATCCTGCGCTGGAGCGCGCAGCCAAGTTCCGCCACAGCCTGGTCAAGCACCCCCCGATTCCTACCGGGACGCCTGATCCGTACACCCCATAACCCCAACGAAAGACGAGTAACCAGATATGAAAATCACCCACTTTACCAAGCCCAAGGGACTGATCACGTTAGCTGCTGCGGTGATCCTTATAATCGATCCCAATCTCATCCTGCAACTGCTCGGGGCGCAACTGGAAGCCGCGGGCGTGATGATGACGCGTATACTGGGAGGGGCGTACCTGGTGTCCGGTATCGGCATCTGGTCAATCAAGGGTCCAGTCGATATAAGCACCCGGGATGCGTGGTTATACGTGCTGGGCGAGTCAATCGCCGCGGCCTCCGTGTTTCTGGCAGTTTCAATCGGCGCGTTGAACCTGATTGGCTGGGGCCTGGCACTGGCCTACGTTCTATTCGTGTGCGGTTTCGTATATGTAGCCTTGCAAACCCGGCAGCTCAATATGTAGATGCCGTGGCGAATATGTCAGCGAGCTGATGTGTTAAGCGGATTTATCCTACAATTACTTTATACAAAAACTGCTGTGAGCCGATATGCAGACGATTTATTCAGAACACATGTTCTCCCGCTTCGAAAAGGAGTTGGGGCCCTGCGCTGACGAGCTGGGTATCTCCCGGTCGATCTTTCAACGTCCCGATGTTGAATTTCCAATAGAGCAGTACTATCGCATGCTGGAGTGTGCAGCGGGCAGTACTGATCCTCATATCGGGCTCAGCATGGGCAGAGCCCTGCGCGCATCGGACCTGGGCGCCTTCGGCCATGCAGTGGAAGCTGCGCCTACGGTGAGATATGCACTGCAACTGGTGGAGCGCTACATCTACGTTTTTGCCCACGCCAATATTGTGCGTCTCGATATTGGCAAGGAACTCTTTATCCTGGGCTACAACTTGACTGACCCCCATCTGGCCATTCATCAACAGGATGTAGATCTGGTCATGAGCATGATGGTGAAAACTATACGCGACGTAAGTGGCCGGGAACTGAATCCGACGGTCGTGGAACTGGCGCATTCCCGTCCCGACTATCATAAGGAATTGCAGGCCCACTTTGGTTGTGATCTGCGATACGACCGCGGTGTCAATCGTCTGCAGTATCCATCCCATGTATTGGATATGCCGGCGAAAAACTCTGAACCCAGTCTTCTCCAGGCTCTGGAGTTCTATCTCGCAGACCGTCTCAAACTTCGCTCTGAAGATGGCGACCTGCTCGACAAGGTCAATCACCTGATAGCGACGTCACTGGGTGGCGGGGTGCCCGAAATTGGAGACGTCGCCATGGCACTGGGCGTGAGCCGGCGAACGCTTCAACGACGACTGTCTGAAGCAGGAGCGGTATTCAGCGATATAGTTGATGCGGTACGATGCGAAATCGCGCAGGATTACGTTCTGAACAGCAATCATACTCTCACAGACATATCTCTCATGCTGGGCTACCAGGAACTCAGCTCATTCTCTCGCGCCTTTCGCCGCTGGACCAACGCCAGTCCCCAACAGTTGCGTGACCGGGCCGGAATCCCCGATGAGACCAAGACGCGGCCGACTACTTCCGAAACAGCTGTCTAATCGAGTTCAGCTCTTATAAGGGTTCTGATTACGATAGCTGGTTCACCCACACACCAACATCAAGGCTCGCGGCGGCAGGCCCAAAGAACGAACCCGCTATCGGCGGAACGGATTCAGGCAACCTTGCCACTGCCACCGCAATATGGTTTGTTCCGGCGATTTCATTGAGGGTGGGATCGAACCCCTTCCAGCCGGCGCCCGGCAGGTATACTTCGGCCCAGGCATGGGTTGCACCGAAATCGACCGCTGACGGAGGCGCGTGATGGTAACCGCTTACAAAACGTGCGGCGAGCCCCAAGCGCCTAGCTGCTTCTACGAATAGATTGGCGAAGTCACGGCAGGAGCCAGTACCGCAAGACAAGGTTTCCGCTGCAGTTTGCACTCCGGGCTCCTCACGTAGTCGATACGACAGCCCATTTCGGATTTGGGCGCTAATGCGCGTCAACAAGGCGTATGTCTGGACCTGATCGTCTAGCCGCCATATTTTCGCAAGCCATTGATCCAGCGTGTCTCCCGACTTACGCACCGCCAGATTCATGTACGGCGCCAGCACAAACCTGTCTTCGGGTTTGTAGGAAAAGGGGTAGTCTATTGCGTAATCAGCCACCAGAAAATCAAGAGGGGCACGATTATATTGCTGAATGATCACCTCGCTCACAATCAAGAGCTGGCTAGTTGACGAACCGAAGGTCGCAATCGCAACGGAATTGTCTTCCACATCACGTTGCCAACGCAGGGTAGCCGGAGGCGTGATCTCCAGGCTTGAGGATTCTATGCGCAGCTCATGTCCTTCTCTGGGGCGTATGAGCAAGGTGTGGGGGTTGAGCCGCACAGCGGCAGAGAAATTATAGTAAGTTCGATGAAGAATTTTGTAGCGCAACATATTTCACCCTATTGTCCAATTCTTATCTCACCGTTACCCTACCGAGGGCGCCATGCATGAGGAATTACGGATGGCTTCCTTGATTATCGGAATCAATGGTGGAGCGACGCTGAGTGTTCTTATCCCTCACCGCACACGGAAAGGGATACATCTGGCGCGTCATCATGTGCTATTCGCAAAAGTCTGAATATGACATCTGAGGCATCGTTGAAGTATCGCTCGACCGCTACATTATCCCGGTCTGCTGCAAAGGCATATTGTGTGAGGTCGTTTGTGCCGAAACTCAGGAAGTCTACATGCTGAGCTATCTCTCCCGCTGAAAGCGCCGCCGCTGGCGTTTCTATCATGGCTCCCAGCCTTGGGAGAGAGAACATTTGCAGTTCCCGGCCTAGTTGTGAGAGGTATTCTCTTATAGCCACAATATCTTCTGGGAGTGTAACCATGGGAAGCAGAACACGCACGTCGAACTCTCTGGCAAGTTCCAGCACAGCCCGCAACTGCACCTTTAGAAGCTCGGGATACTCGCGAAGCAAGCGTATACCGCGGCGTCCTAGTGAAGGATTTGTTTCCGCCAGAAATTTCATGAAGGGCAGGGGCTTGTCGGCGCCGATATCCAGAAGGCGCACACAGACGGGGCGGTTCCTGGCAGCCACCAAAGTCTGGCGCAACTCACTGAGGAGTTCATCGGTGTTTGGCGGCACAACGCGTCCCAGGTAAGCCAGCTCCATACGGTATAAACCGATCCCCTCTGCACCGTTCAACATGGCCTTCTCTGTATCGTCACTGCATCCCACATTGGCGAGTACGGAGATCGTGACATCATCTTTTGTAACAGCAGGGCTCTGAGCACGCTCTCGTGCTAAATAAAAGGCATGCTCTTTGTAACTCGCCTTTTCCCGGAAAATGACTTCATGTTCCTCCTGGGGACGGATCGTGACGATCCCTGTGTCCGCATCCACCAGAGCGAATTCGCCATCGGGTACAGTGGTCAGCAGATTGGGGAGTTGCGATATGCAGGGCAGGCCCATTTCGCGTGTAAACAGAGCCGCATGAGAGCCGATACTGCCGTATTCCAGAAGAACTGCCGAAGTGGGTCGATCAGAGAGAAAGACAGTGTCGGAAGGCAGTAAACGCGAGGTCACAAGTACACAGCCACGAGGGATCTCGTCCAACGGGTGAACCGTGATCCCGGCAAGGGCATTGCGCAGGCGGTTCGAGATATCTCGAATGTCGTCGCCTTTGTCCCTGGCTATCTGCGACTCCATCAACAGGAAGCGTTTTTCCCAGCGTAGAAACACCATTTTCACAGCGCTGCTCGCGCTGACCAGATTTTCAATAATTTCTTTTCTTAACTCCTCTCTCAGTAAGGAATCGTTTAGTATGAGCTGGTGCGCTCCAAATACCTCAGCGAGTCTTGAATCCATTTCTTTTTCAACTCGCGTGGCCAACACGACGAGCTCATCTGAAATCCTCACTGTCGCAACATCAAGGCGGGACAATTCCTCGTCGATGTGGTGATCAGGAATATTGTCTGGGCCGTCTATCGGGCCCGGCAGGTTGCGGTGTATATGGATATTCCCCTTGGCCACACCCGGCGAGATCTGGATGCCCTGGATTATTAAAGTCTGTCCTTTTTCAGCCATGGAGTGTCCTGGTGTGAATCAAAGGGCCGTGGCACGTGTTCATCAAACGGTCGGATTTCGTGGGATTCAGGGTGTTTTCGCCAGGCCATCGGATGAACGATCCAAGCGTTCTCTCCAGAACCGTCAAAGCGACACACTCGTCGTTATCGACCCGGTAACCCCGGTCGTTCGAGTTGGCTGACAGTTACCGCCATTTCTTTTGGTAACAGCAAAGGTCCGTACTGGTTGTATAGCGCGACATCCGCGGCATCTCGTCCCCGGGCGAGCGCGATTCGTGCCCCGCCAATACCTGGTTGAGTTGGATCGAAGGTGTACCACTGCCCCCCAATGAACGCCTCGAACCAGGCATGAGTGTCCATCGGCTCCAGGCCGTGAAGATAACCCACCACCAAACGGGCGGGTATACATATGCCGCGACACAGAGCGATTCCAATATGCGCCAGATCACGGCAAACGCCCTCGCCCCTTTGATTTATCTCGACAGCAGATACCGGGTACGTACTGCTGAGCGGTTTGTTGCAAATAGCGCTGCGTACCCAGTCGGTTACGGCGACGACCTGAGCATAGCCGGGCTCGTGCCCGGCTACGATCTCCGTAGCCATTTCGCCAAAACGGTCAGACTCACAATACCGGCTGGGCAGCAAGAAGCTGAGTGTGTCGTGAGGCAGCTTTGATACATCCACGAATCCGGCACTGGATGAGGCGATCGGTTCACCCGTCACCCTGACTGTTACCTCTGTGTGAACGTTAAAATTTCCGACAGGTGCCACTACACGCTGGCAGAGGTTACCGAAACCGTCAGTGAACTCTACCACTGGGAGCGAAGGCGAAAGGTCATACTCCTCTGCCGCCACCCACTGGCTCGGGCTGCTGCGTGGTCGCAGCATGAAAACCATAGGCGTGGCAACGCTAACCTCGAACGATAATGCACAGGATGCGTTCAGCCAAACTTCACCGTTGGTTCTATCTACCAACATAACCTCCGTCTGGCAAAAATCTTTCTCCCTAATCAGAGGAAGTAGATACTGTGGTCGGCGTACGGTCCAAGCCGTCTCTGGCGTACCGTATGGCATCGCTTAATTTGTCGTATTTGTGCCCCCGATAGAAGTACACAGATTTCTTCTCATGGGTAATGCCATATTCCGCCATTGATTTCTGCTCTTCTTCAGAGGATTGTTTATCTTGGGTCATGCCAGTATTCCTTTGTTTTCGGACGACAAGTTATTGTGTTGGACTCAATAAAACTGCTCTGGATTATCG